>NZ_JAQZBY010000002.1:0-369766 GCF_028736865.1 Paenarthrobacter sp. AB444
AGCACCAGGTGAAACACCCATTTTGAGCCCTTGAACGGCACCGGAAACGGGCCGAAATCGCGTTGTCCGCCGCATTGAATGTCAGGCATTCAGCAGCCCCAGTACTGGCAAGGCAACCGCCGTCGAGAAAGCCATTGCGGCGGTATTGCCGATCACCGGGTGGTACCCGGCCGGAAGCCGCGAGGAAATGGCCCGGGCGATCGGGGGCGCCAGGACAGCGCCCAATACGGCCCCGCCGATAATCCCCGTCCACGAACCTCCGGAGGCCAGAACGGCAGCGGGAGCCACGGACACTACGGATGCATACGTAGCGGCCCAGCCTTCGTCACGATACCAGCGCCGCCACAGGACGACGCCGACAGCTGAGGTCAGCGCCTGCGAGAACAGGATGTGGGGAAGCAGCGCCGAACCGTACGCAGGCAGTCCGGGGTTGATCACGAACGCCACAGATACCCCCAAAATCAGGCCCACAGCGGCCAGTTCATTGGCGAAGAAGTGCGTTTCCGTGAAGTCCTTGAGGACGCGGCGTGCAGCATTGACGGCGTCATTGAGGACTGATTGGTCAACGCCCGACGCCGGGTGGTTGCCTGCCGGTGCAGGCCTCGGTTTCCGTCCGACAAGCCAGGGCAGCTGCCGGGCAATCGAGAATGCGATAACGGAGCCAGTTGCCATTGCCAGGACGCTGCCGACGACCGGGGGCAAGCCCAGCGGGGCGGACAACGCGCCGATGAGGAACAACGCCAGGGGTGTCACGATGCCGGCTCCCAACACTGCCCCCGTGGCGCAGGTCCGCCACCCGGGACCATAAAGGAGGACCATGGCGGGCGCGACGCAAACGAAAGGCACGAACGTTGGCTGCCAGCCGCCGTCGAGCATCCATCCGAACGCGAGGTTGGACAGCAGCAGGCTCAGCGACGCCGACCCCAGCACCCAGGGCCACAGCCCGGTGTCATAGCTCAGGGAGCCGGCCCACCTCTTACCGGAACGGGCAAGCCGCCAAGCCAGCGCGGCGCCTGCGAGCAGGCCCAACGCTGCCATCTCCGACTTGTAGAACAGGGGTTCGGTCATGTCGCCGAGGAACCATCCCAGGCTGGACCACAGGGAGTCGTTGGCCGCAGCCGGCCCTGGCATTGGGAGGGTCCCGGATGAACGCTGCGCCAGAAGGTGGAGAGCCAAGGACAACAGGCCCACTGCTGCGGCCATGCCGAACGCCCCCAATGCCGTACCCGCTGCGCCGTAGCCAGGGATGTTTGCCGGAGCCTTAGCTGTTTCAGGGAGCTCGGCGGTGGCAGGCGTGTCGGCTGAAGAGTGCGTCATTGGGAACCCTTGGCGTGCGGAAGTGTGGTGACTTCGAGCAGCGTAGCGGAACTGTTGATGACGCCCGCAGTCGCCTTGCTATGGGGTATTTGTGACCGTAAAAAGCCCCCCCCGAAAGCAAGAAAAGGCCCTGGCTCCGCAGCGCAAACCGCGGAGCCAGGGCCTTCTGGGAAGCTAGGCCTTCTTGCGGGTCAGCAGTCCCCAGATGATGAGGACCAGCAGAGAACCGCCGATGGCGAGAAGCCACGTCGAGAGCGACCAGAACTCGTTGATGCCCACGTTGAAGAGCGCGCTGCCGATCCAACCGCCCAGGATGGCGCCGACGATGCCAAGCAGCAGCGTGGCGATCCAACCGCCCCCCTGCCGGCCGGGCTTAATGGCCTTGGCGATGGCTCCAGCAATCAAGCCCAGAATAATCCAACCGATGATGCCCATTTTTCGTTCTCTCTTTCCTAAGGAGGTCCCAGTTCGGCACAAGGACGCATGCCGCTGTTGACCTGATTGTTGGCTACCAGCTGAGTCGTCGGAACATTCCGACAACCTGGCTGGCAGACGGCCTGCCGGCAGGTTCGGGGTCGGTCATGGCATGAAGCACCATGGACCAGCGCCGCCGGACCGTGCCGGGAATTCGGGGTTCCCCGAGGGTCCTTGCAACCATGGACTCAAGGGGAGGGCCAGGAAATGCCTTCGTGCCGGTCAGGCACTCGAGGGCAACCAGGCCGAGCGAATAGATATCGCTGGCGGCCGTGGACGTTCCGCCACGGACCTCTTCCGGACTGAGGTAATGCGGGGTGCCGGAAGACGAGGAGGATGCGGAAGAAGCGCCGGCGATGGCAATTCCAAAGTCGGTCAACTGCGCGACGCCGGGTTCACCCGGATCGCTCGCGAAGTTGACCAGGATGTTGCCGGGCTTGACGTCATTGTGAACGATTCCCTTACGGTGGATGTAGGCGAGTGCCCGGGCTATCCCGCCCATCCACTCGGCTGTCTCACGCGGGGTTGCCGGCTGCTGGTGCAGGATGCTCCGCAGATCCTTTCCGGCCACCAGTTCCATCACCAGGAAGTTACGGCTCTCTCCGTACTCGTCCCCGGTAGCGCCGGAATCGAGGACCCGGACGATGTTCTTGTGCCGCAGCCGTCCGTGGATACCCACTTCCCTGTGGAAGGGGACATCGCTGACGGGATCCGGGTTCCTGAAGATCTTGATTGCCACGGCGTTGCCCGTGTGGAGGTCGAGCGCCTCTTTGACGTAGGCTTCCGAGCCGCCGCCCAAGGGATCGGTCAGTCGATACCGGCCGGCAATCACCACCTCCGGGTGCACAGCGCTTTCACTCGCGGCCCCGCGATCAGCGCGGACAGCCGCAACGTCGAGCGTTGTCATCCGAGGAGGGTTTCGATTTCGGCAGCAGGGACTCCTGCTACCTCTGCAAGGGCACGGGGGTTGACGCCGGCGTCAACGGCCTTCTTGAAGGCCAGTGCAAGGGTGTTCTGGGAGATGGCCAGCTCGTGCTGGAGGCTCTGCCTGCGAAGTGCCGCGATCCATACGGCGCTCACGGGATCCAGGGCGTCAATGTCCATCCGGAAACCGCATCCGCAGGCCCATTCCGGCCAGATGGGTTCCACGGAGACCCACTTCATGGCGTCGAAGGCGGGTCCGGCGGAGATGGCCATGTGGGAACCGCAGTGCACGGGCCCCATGGGAACTACTTGGTCCGTGAGAACTTCCACGGCGGTTTCAGCCACTGGTGCGGAGCTTGGTTCACGCAGCGAAACTGTCATCGTTCTTCCACACATTCACTAGTAAGTAGCTTGGCTATCTAGTTATATGTGTACTTATGAATAATGTCCAGTCCGGGCGCCCACTCAGGCCGGCTTCCCGTCATGCAGCAGCGATGCCGTCGATCGCCTTTCTCATACGCCGGAGGAACTCCACTACCACCGCAGCATCCTCGCCGCTCAAGGTTTCAGCGGCCTCCATCATCCGGGCATGCATTTCGCCCAACGTGCTGCGCACCTCCTGGTCCGAGCCGGGGGTGGGGCGCAAAATGAGGGCGCGCCGGTCGGTCGGATGGGGCTCCCTGACCACGTATCCCGACCTCACCAAACGATCGACAAGCGAAGTCATCGAAGCGGACGTTACGCCGAGCCGGACAGCCAGCTCCTTAGGCCCGACCTCGCGGCCGGCGCGCCGGGCTTCAAGAAGGTAGCGCAAAGCCAGCAGGTCGGTTTCACCCATTCCCATGGATGCGCGCGTCCGGCGCCTCATCTCCGCCTCTGCGGCCCGGTAGTCCCTGAGCGCATTCAGGACGTCCACAGCGCCCATCTGCTTGCGGCTCTCCAGCCCGTACCAATAGCCCTGACGTTCACTTATATCGGTCATCACCAGTCCTTTGGTAGACATGTATCTCGCTTGTCTAACCAATTAATACTAGACGATGTATTGGTTTATGGCTGGTCGAGTGACCAACGCAACTCGGTCAGGAGTCGGCGCGACGAATTCCTGCACGGCGCCAGAGGGCCGGAGCCACCACCACGGCCACACCGACGGCGGCACCAATGACGGTCTCGACAATCCGGTCGCGCAGCAACAGAGCGGGATCCACCGGAGCAGCCAGAAGCGTGGCGAACAACGCCAGCGGCGTAACGAACACCTGCGCCACGAGGTACTGGCGGGCGATGAACATTTCCGCACCAAACTGGCACACCGCAATCACCAGGACCATGGCCCACGGCGCGGGATTCAGCCACAGAATGCCGGCCAGCAGCACGAGCCCAAGCACTGTACCGGCAATTCTTTGGATGCCGCGGCTGACCCTGTGCCGGGTTGAGTGGCCCACCAGGGGAACCACCGCCGCAACCATCGCCCAATAGGTGTGACCGAAGCCGAGCCGCTCCCCCACCAGCGTGGCGATCGTTCCCGCCAAGCCGGCAGCCACCAGATAACCGCCGCCTTCCAACCAGATCGCCCGGCGCTCGGCAGGCGTATGCCGAATGGGTGGCGGACGTTTCCACGGAGTCCTGTGACTCTTGACTACGCGGGCCGACATGCCGATCGCAAGGCAAAGAACCGTGGTCCCTACAGCAACCAGGAGGGCTTCCCCAAGCGGGGGCTGGGCCGGGATCGAGGCAATGGCGGCAAAGGCGAAGATGTGAAAGAGGGAGCCGCCCGGCCGCAAGCGCCACGCAGCCACCACCACCGAACACACGCCAGCAACGACGGTCGTAGCGCCGGTCAGAAGCCATGAATACGCCGCACCTTCGATGCCCCATGCATGGGCAAAACGGGCAGTCAATGTGGCCAGGAAAATGATGAAAAGCATGAAACCGCCGGCCCGCAACTGGCTCCGGAACCGGACGCTATGGGGTTCGTTGCGCCCATAAATACCCGTAAAGGCACCAAACGAGGCAAACACCGCGAGGTCCAGACGGCCGATCAGCATCAGCGTGATCAGCGGGACGAACACACCTACTGCGCAGCGGAGGGCGGGATGGTGGTCCTTGTTTCCAGGACCCATCGTGAACATTTCCGCTACAGCCTTCAAGGGGCGGCTCGCCTTTCGTCGCAGGATCAAACGTACGACGGCGGCGCTGGCGTCCGCTCTCAAGGTTACGCCCGGGCTGCTGGGCTACTGCGGCTTGTGGGGCAGATAGTGCCCCACGTCACCTCAGAAGCTGGACGGTGTTCCCGGTACCTGACTGGTGCCGAGGAGGTTGCCCGCCAGGTCAGCCAAGCCTGCAGCTGGAGTGTAGGTCGCTGCGAACGGGTTGCGGTTGGCGTTGCTCGGAGTTCCCGTCACGGTTGATCCCAGGGTGATGGTCAGCGTCTTGTTCGTCGCATTCCACACCAGCTTGGAGTCGCCTGAGTACGTCAGGACCGTGTTGCCGTTGTTGTACGAGGCTCCAAGCGCCACGCTTCCAACCGCGGGAGCCGAACACCCGGGAGTATTGACGGTCAGCCTACTCGCCGTCGTAATGCCCACCGTGACCTGGCTGTCGCCACTGAGGGTTTGGTTACCGGTGCCGGTCCATGCGCTGCAGATGGTGCTGGCGTTCAGTACCTCAGAGAACGTGATGGTCACAGTATCGCCCTTGTCGATCTTGCCCGCTGTCCCGCCGGTGCCATTGCCAAGCTGAACGTTTGTCACAGTCGGGGGTGTCGCATCCTTGGACGACGTCGCCGTTCCGGCGACGCTGACGTTTCCGGCCGCGTCCGTGGCTTTGGCCGAGTAGTTGATGGTGCCGTCGGCAAAGGTCCTGACATCAACGGGCGAAGCCGTCCAGTTCCCTGAACCATTCACCGCCAACGTCTGCGATATCGGCTGGCCACCCGTACCTGAAACAGTAAGGGTGACCGACGAGTTCGCCTCGGCGGTGCCACTCACCGGAACCTTGTCCGCGAGGGCCGCATTGATCACGGCGACGGCGTTGATCACTGGGGCGTTGGGCGGCGTGGTGTCCGTGACAGGCGTTGTCCCGGCACTTCGGAGACTTTCGACGCCCTGCCACAGGGACAGCACAGGTGTCACCGTGTAGTACCAGGTCCCGGCCGGGACGTTGGACTCAGTGCAGGAAAGAGCAGAGATCGTACCCTGGCAGGTTCCGGTCGCAGCAACGCGCGTACCGCCGGTGGCCGAACTGTAGCGTCCGATGCTGTAGCCGGTCACTGACTTGCCTGCCGCCGTCGTACTGGCCGCCCAGTTGACCGTGACATTGGTGCCGGACACGCTGGTGGTCGGCTTGGCCCCTTGGGCCACGGAATCGGCCTTCACTGCCCCGGTGCCGCTGCTGACGGAGCCCCAGAATGCGCTGGCCGCAGGGCCGCCGAAGGAAACAAGGAGGATACCCAACGCAATGACCACGAGTCGGTTCCAACGTCCCATGGTGATGCGCGAAGGCTGACGGTCCTGGCTCACTTCCGTACCTCCAGCGTTACGGGGATGGCGAATTGGGCGCCTTGGCAGGCGGACATCGAGGTTGTGCTCATGCTGGCCGCACCCTGCAACGTCACCAGGACGGAGGTGTTCGCCGGGATGGTGATCGGCGGGTTCAGTGGCGCGGCGGGCGGCGTGAAACTTACCCCGGTAGTGGTGCAGCCGGCATGGGAAGCGTCGGCGACCGCAGCTCCATTGGCCGCGAATCCATAGATGGTGACAGCGTGGGGGTTGGGGTTCGACGTCCGGACCAGCACGTCCGCAACTCCGCCTGGGACCAGACTCGTTTGCAGGGTATCGCCCGTGACCAGCGCGTCCACCGTAACGTTCTGCATCGTGCCATTGGTAGAGGATCCGCTCCCGACGCCTGCAGCGGTCCAGTAAGCGTAGGCCGTTCCAACCCCACCAAGCACACACAGGGCAACAGTGGCTGCGGCGGTTCGTGCAAGGCGGCCTGGTGCGGCGATGCGGGGTGTCCGGACTGTGGTCTTCATGTCAGTTGCCTTGTCCCGTGCCGGAGTACGTGAGCTGGATGGTGGCGCCTTTGCAGCCATCCTGGAGTTTGGGAGTGTCGAGCATGGTGATCCGGGGCCAGCTTGGTTCCGGCACGCCGAGTGCCGAAAGCCCCCGATTGCCCGGTTCAACAGTCAACGGGTACGCGCCGGAGTACTGGGTGAGTTTGTAGTCAGCCGTGGTGCACGGAAGGTTGGCGGCTATTGCCGCTTGGGTGCGGACCACCTGGCTGATGGAGACAGAAAGATTGGTCACGGCGATGCTCTTTTTCTCCGGGTTGGAGATCTCCAGTTCGATGGACTGTGCGACACCCGGTGCGAGCAAGCCCTTCACTGTCCCCGTGACGCCGAAATTCCGCTTGACTTCCAGGACCTGCAATTGGCCGGCCGTGTTGGACACGACCGTTCCGCTGCTCGCCTTGACCGTGAAATCCGTCTTGGCGACCGGCGTCGTGGTGGCGGTGCCGACAGTCAGCGTCGTCTGGGCGGTGCTTCCGGAGGTGAGGTAAACCGACGCCGGCGCGAAACTGGCGGTGGCGCCGGCTGGCAGGCCGCTGACTGAAAACGCAACAGTCCCGACGAATCCACCCGTTGACGTGGCCGACACCGTGAATGTCGCAGCTTGTCCCTGGTCAACCGTTCGGCTCGACGGCGACAACGCCGCAGTGATCCCCGTCGGCGGTTTTGCAGCGCTTCCCTGGGCGCCTCCTTGGCCGTTGCTGGCAGCGAGAGCCGCAACCGGTGTGATGGCCACCAGCAAGGCCAGCAGCAACGCACGAAGGACTCCACCTCGGTGGAACGGTACGGTGCGCTCTGGGCGGTGGTCCATGGAAGCTCTTTTCGGACGTTGGCTTGGGTGCGGTGGAGAAGGTGCGTGGAAAAGAATGGTCCGGGGTCCGCCATCACAAGGCGGACCCCGGCGTCGAGGTTTTAGACGCTGCCGACGGTGACCGTCACGATGGCGGACTTGCAGGCATCCTGGTTGACGGTGGTGCTGTCGTTGAACTTCAGCGTTCCGGTGCCCACCTGTGTACCAGTGGTGTTTGCTGCCACGGAGCTGTTCGATGTGACGGCAGTGACCTCGAACCAGGCAGGGAGACAGCCGGCCACGTTGGTGGTCACACTGGCGTTCAAGGCTCCCACCACAGTGCCTGAGGTGGTGGAGTTGTCAGCGGTGTACGTCACCGGGACCGAGTTTCCCGGAGCGAGTCCGCCGGCGAAGTTGGCGTGGAGGGTGACGGTTCCGCCGCCGGCCGAATTGGTGGCAGCTCCGGTGCCTGAGCCTGTAGTGGTCCAGTAGGCGTAGGCGGCTCCGCCACCCACTGCTACCAGTGCGACGCCTGCGACCGCGGCGGTGATCCGGCTCTTCTTGGAAAGCTTGCGCATGATGTGACTCCTTGGTTGGTCTGGTCCGGGGAGCCGCTGTGCAACCCCCAGCATCCGTCCGTTGCTGGCGGATGAAGCGATGCACCCAATGGTTCAGGCATGGCAAGTCCGATGGCTACAAATCGGAATACCTCAATTTTTCGTTCGAACAACGTCCCTCAAATACCCACCTGCGGGATGCGAGTACTCGCTTTCTCGGGCAGGACTACTTAGTAAGGCTGCTGTCATCCCAGCCATGGCGGGTCAGGCGGTACTCGCCTTCTCGAACGGTGTCCAAGGAGTGGACGCGGCCTCAGCGAGGGACCCCGGCAGCAGTCCAGCGTTGCTGCGCCAACATTGTGCCCATCTTGAGCAAAAATTGCGCTGGTGTTCGATGGTTTCGCCACCACGTCTTAAACGACGACGGCGGTCGGTCACCTTCTCAAGGCGACCGACCGCCGTCGTAAAGAGCCAACCCACGCCGCAGAATCCCCTGCAGCGCTGGTTCAGTGGTGGGCGGCGAGGATGGTGGAGGCTTCCTGTCGGGTGGTGCCGGAGGACTCGATGTGGGCGAGGGCTTCGGGGATGTCCCAGCCCTTCTTCCGCATGGCGGTGGCCCAGAGCCGGCCGGCGCGGTAGGACGAACGCACCAGGGGCCCGGACATGACGCCGAGGAAGCCGATTTCTTCGGCTTCGTGCTGGAGGTCCACGAATTCCTGGGGCTTGACCCACCGGTCCACGGGCAGGTGCCGTTCGGACGGGCGCAGGTACTGGGTGATCGTGATCAGGTCACATCCGGCGGCGTGCAGGTCACGCAGGGCTTCGGAGATTTCCTCGCGGGTCTCGCCCATGCCCAGGATCAGGTTGGACTTGGTCACCATGCCCAGGTTCCGGCCCTGGGTGATGACATCCAGGGACCGTTCGTAGCGGAACGCCGGACGGATCCGCTTGAAAATGCGGGGCACGGTCTCGACGTTGTGGGCGAACACTTCGGGTTTGGAGTCGCAGATCGCGGCGATGTGTTCGGGTTTGCCGGAGAAGTCCGGGATCAGCAACTCCACCCCGGTGCCGGGGTTCAGTTCATGGATTTTCCGGACCGTTTCGGCGTACAGCCACACGCCCTCGTCTTCGAGGTCGTCACGGGCCACCCCGGTCACGGTCGCGTAGCGCAGCTGCATGGCCTGCACGGAGCGGGCGACCTTGGTCGGTTCGAAGCGGTCCAGCGGGGAGGGTTTGCCGGTATCGATCTGGCAGAAATCACAGCGCCGGGTGCATTCGGAACCGCCGATCAGGAACGTCGCTTCCTTGTCTTCCCAGCACTCGAAAATGTTCGGGCACCCGGCCTCCTCGCACACCGTGTGCAGGCCTTCCTTCTTCACCAGGTTCTTCAACCCGACGAACTCCGGACCCATCTGGACCTTGGCCTTGATCCACTCAGGCTTACGCTCAACAGGGGTTTGTGCGTTGCGGGCCTCAACGCGCAGCAACTTGCGGCCTTCAGGGGCGAGAGTCATGTGATGTGCTTCCTTGCCTAGCATTCGACGACGTTGACGGCGAGGCCGCCCATCGCTGTTTCCTTGTACTTATGGGACATGTCCTTGCCCGTTTCCCGCATGGTCACGATCACCTCGTCAAGGGACACCCGGTGCGTCCCATCACCCCACAACGCCATCTTCGCCGCGTTGATCGCCTTCGCCGCAGCAATCGCGTTCCGCTCAATACACGGAATCTGCACCAACCCACCGATCGGATCACACGTCAACCCCAGGTTATGTTCCACTGCGATCTCCGCCGCGTTCTCCACCTGCGCCGGAGAACCACCCATCACCTCAGCCAACCCCGCAGCAGCCATCGACGACGCCGAACCAACCTCACCCTGACACCCCACCTCAGCCCCCGAAATCGAAGCCTGCTCCTTATACAAAACCCCCACCGCACCCGCAGCGAGCAAGAACCGCACCACCACATCATCCCTATCAGCCTGGGTCGCCTGATCCATGCCCGGAGCGTAATTCAACGCATAGTACAGAACCGCCGGGATGATGCCCGCCGCACCATTGGTCGGAGCCGTCACCACCCGGCCACCGGACGCGTTCTCCTCATTGACCGCCAACGCGATCAGGTTCACCCACTCCTGCCAATACTTCGGATCGTTCCGGTCCTTGTCCTCCTTCAACAACCGCTCCAACCAATCAGGAGCACGACGACGGACCCGCAAGCCCCCGGGCAGCACACCCTCACGCTTCAGGGACGTTTCAACACAGGCCTCCATCACCGACCAAATATGCAGCAGACCCTCCCGGATCTCCTCCTCCGACCGGGACGCCCGCTCATTGATCAACATGATGTCGCTGATGCCCAAGCCTTTGGACGCGCACCGGCCCAGCAACTCCGCCGCCGTCCGGAACGGCAACGGCAACTCCGCCTTGGACTCCTCCAACTCCACCCGGGCCGTGTTCTCCTCACCCTCACGGACAATGAACCCGCCACCAACCGAGAAAAACGTCGCCTCCCTCAGCACGTTCCCCTCAGCATCAGAGACCACGAACTTCATCCCATTCGTATGCCGCGGCAACACCGTCAACGGATGCAACACCATATCCGCAACGCCGTACTCCAGCAGGACTTCACCGGCGAGATTCAGCTTGCCGGTTTCCTCGATCGACGCGAGGCGTTCCTCCACCTCATCAGGCAGGATCAACTCCGGTTCGTAGCCTTCCAGACCCAGCAGCGTGGCAGTGAACGTGCCATGACCTTTGCCCGTCGCGGCCAAGGAACCATACAGATCCACCCGCAACGACGCCACGGCAGGCAGAACGCCGGATTCACGCAGTTCCCGGGCAAACACCGCGCCGGCACGCATCGGCCCCACAGTGTGCGAGCTTGACGGGCCAATGCCCACAGAGAACAGATCGAAAACACCAACAGCCATGGCCGTGATCCCTTTCAGGGAGGAGTAAAGAACAAACAAAAAGGTGGGGGCTGGGCCAATCCCGAGCCAAGGCGGCCCAACCCCCGGAGGTCCCAGTGCGAACCTCCAACCCGGTATTGCTGTGAGGCATCCGTTCCCAGCAAATGCCCCACCCGGGTAGATCAAAGTGGGCCACCACGGTCCGCATCGCCAACGGCCTGTCGGGGCCCGCGTCCTCTGCGGCCTCGGTCGCAGTTGCACCCGCTGAGCGGATGCGATGCTCCCTTAGACGGCCGCTGCCGGACCCCGCCCCCAAATAGGCCGCTTCGAACCAGACCGTTTCGGGGTATAGGCCCTTAGCCCAGGTTTGCGACTCCCGGGTACAGCGGGTGTGCTTCGGCGAGGGTCTCGACGCGGTGACGCAGCCCGCTCAGGTCCGTGTCGGCGTCGGCGATCAATGCTTCGGCGATGATGTCCGCAACCTCGCGGAAGGCCGCTTCACCGAAGCCGCGCGTCGCAAGCGCGGGGGTGCCGATGCGCAGCCCGGAGGTGACCATGGGCGGGCGGGGGTCGAACGGGACGGCGTTGCGGTTGACGGTGATGTCGATCGCGGCGAGGCGGTCTTCGGCTTGCTGGCCGTCGAGTTCGCAGTCGCGCAGGTCCACGAGGACCAGGTGCACGTCGGTGCCGCCGGAGACCACGGAGATGCCCGCCGCTGCGACGTCGGGCTGGACCAACCGCTCGGCGAGGATCCGTGCGCCCGCCAGGACGCGCGACTGGCGCTCACGGAATTCCTCGGACGCGGCGATCTTGAACGCTACGGCCTTGCCCGCGATCACGTGCTCCAGGGGTCCGCCCTGCTGGCCCGGGAACACCGCGGAGTTAATCTTCTTGGCGATGTCGGCGTCGTTGGAGAGGATGATGCCGCCGCGCGGACCGGCGAGGGTCTTGTGCGTGGTGGACGTGGTGACGTGGGCGTGCGGGACGGGCGAGGGGTGCAGGCCCGCGGCCACGAGGCCCGCGAAGTGCGCCATGTCCACCATCAGGTACGCGCCAACTGAGTCGGCGATCCGGCGGAACTCGGCGAAGTCCAGCTGCCGCGCATAAGCGGACCAGCCGGCCACAATCAAAGCAGGCTTGTGCTGCTGCGCCAGCGCCTCCACCTCGGCCATGTCCACGGTGTGGGTGTCCTCGCGGACGCCGTACGGGACCACGTTGTACAGCTTGCCGGAGAAGTTGATCCGCATGCCGTGCGTGAGGTGGCCGCCGTGAGCCAGGTTCAGGCCCATGATGGTGTCGCCCGGCTTGATGAGCGCGTGCATCACGGAGGCGTTGGCCTGCGCACCGGAGTGCGGCTGGACGTTGGCGTAGTCGGCGCCGAACAGCGATTTGATGCGGTCGATCGCGAGCTGTTCGATCACGTCAACGTGCTCGCAGCCGCCGTAGTAGCGCTTGCCCGGGTAGCCCTCGGCGTACTTGTTGGTCAGCACCGAACCCTGGGCCTGCATTACGGCAACGGCGGTGTGGTTCTCGGAGGCGATCATCTCCAGGCCACCGCGCTGGCGGCCGAGTTCGTCGTCGATCTTTGCCGCGATCTCGGGGTCCAGGGAGGCGAGGTCGGCATCCAGCGACGCCGACGCAACCTGCTCGAACTCACTCACGGATACCGGGTTCACAGTTCGCCCCCGTTGGCTGCTGCGTATTCCTCGGCCGTCATGAGCGGGCCTTCTTCGGTGGCGGCGACTTTGAAGAGCCAGCCGGCGCCGTAGGGGTCGTTGTTGATGAGGGCGGGATCGTCGACGACGGCGTCGTTGATCTCGGTCACCTCACCGGTCACGGGCGAGTAGAGGTCGGAGACGGACTTGGTGGACTCCACCTCGCCGCAGGTCTCCCCCGCGGTCACCGTGGAACCGACCTCGGGCAGGTCCACGTAGACGATGTCGCCGAGGGCGTCGGCGGCGACGGCGGAGATGCCAATACCCACCGGTCCCCCGCCATCTGCAGCAACCCATTCATGTTCAGCCGAGTACTTCAGCTCGGCAACAACTTTGCTCATATCAATTCCTTCTCTCGTGACTACTTGGAACGCTTGTAGAAGGGCAGCGGCACAACTTCGAACGGTTCGGCCTTGCCGCGGAGGTCGACGTCCACCACAGTGCCAACCTCGGAATGCTCGACGTCGACATACGCCAACGCGACCGGGTAACCGAGCGTCGGGCTCGGCTGCCCCGAGGTCACCTCACCGATCAGCGAACCGTCCTTCAAAACCGAATAGTGGCCGCGGGCTGCACGACGGCCGGCTCCCTTGAGGCCCACCAGCTTCTGCCCGATCGTGGAGCCGACACCGGCGGCCTTGATCGCAGCCAGTGCTTCCTTGCCCACGAAGTCCCCCTCCTTGGACAACGCCACAACCGGGCCGAGTCCGGCTGCGTAGGCATTGACGTGGCGGGAAAGCTCGTTGCCGTAGAGAGGCATGCCGGCCTCGAGGCGAAGCGAGTCGCGGGCAGCCAGGCCGGCCGGGATAAGCCCGTGGCCTTCGCCGGCTTCAAGGAATGCTTCCCAGAGCGAAGGCGCGTCCGCGTTCGGGACGTAGATTTCGAATCCGTCTTCGCCCGTGTAGCCGGTGCGGGCCAGCAGCAGGTCCTGTCCGCTGATGGTCACCTCAACGGCCGCGTAGTACTTCAGTTCCGTGACCAGTGAGTGCTGCTCGGCCGGAACCAGGCGCAAGAGGATCGCTTCAGCAAGAGGGCCCTGTACTGCAATGAGGGAGGTCTCAGCGGACGCATCCTCGACAACAACGTCGAACCCGGCCGCACGCTCGGACAGGGCGGCCGCAACCACCTTGGCGTTGCCCGCGTTCGGCACCACGAGGAACTTCTCCGGGCCACGACGGTACGTGATCAGGTCGTCGATGATGCCGCCGTCGGCGTTGCAGATCAGCGAGTACTTGGCCTTGCCGTCGGCAATCGCGGACAGCTTGCCCACCAGGGCATAGTCCAGGAACGCGGCTGCTTCCGGACCGGTTACCCAGACTTCGCCCATGTGGGAGAGGTCGAACAAGCCGGCAGCCTGGCGTACCGCGTGGTGCTCAGCCAACTCGGACTCGTACTTGAGGGGCATCTGCCAGCCGCCGAAGTCCGTGAAGGACGCGCCGGCCTTTTTGTGTTGCTCGTAGAGAGCGGTGTAGTTCTCAGACATCACAGGGTCCTTTAGTTCTCAAAGTCTTCGATCGGAGGGCAGGAGCAGACAAGGTTGCGGTCGCCCGCAGCACCGTCAATCCGGCCGACCGGCGGGAAGTATTTGTCCTGCTTGAGGCTCGGCACCGGGAAGGCAGCCTGCTCGCGCGGGTAGTCGCGCTCCCAGGCGGAACTCACGACGGCGGACGCCGTGTGGGGCGCGTTGCGGAGCGGGGAGTTCTCCACGGAGAAGTCACCGGCAGCAACCTGCTCAATTTCGGCCCGGATGGTGATCATGGCCTCGATGAAGCGGTCGATCTCGGTGAGGTCCTCGGACTCCGTCGGCTCCACCATCAGGGTGCCGGCAACCGGGAAGGCCAGCGTCGGGGCGTGGAAGCCGAAGTCGATCAAACGCTTGGCAACATCCTCGGCCGTGACACCCGTACGCGCGGTCAGCTCACGGAGGTCAAGGATGCACTCGTGCGCCACGAGTCCACCTTCGCCCGTGTAGAGGACCGGGAAGTGCTCATCCAGGCGTGAAGCAACGTAGTTTGCAGCAAGCAGCGCCGACTTGGTGGCCTCGGTCAGCCCTTCACCGCCCATGAGCTTCACGTAGGCCCAGGAAATCGGGAGCACGCCGGCGGAACCGAAACGGGATGCGGAGATGGCGACGCCACCCTCCGAGGAGGAAGCGTTGTTCGCATCGCCCGGCATGAACGGAGCCAGGTGTGCCTTGGCTGCAACAGGACCAACACCGGGTCCGCCGCCGCCGTGCGGGATGCAGAAGGTCTTGTGCAGGTTCAAGTGCGAGACATCGCCGCCGAACTTGCCCGGCTGGGCCAAGCCGACCAGCGCGTTGAGGTTCGCACCATCCACGTACACCTGGCCACCGGCCTCGTGAACCGCGTCGCACACCTCGACGACGTCGGCGTCGTACACACCGTGCGTGGAGGGGTAGGTGATCATGATGGCCGAAAGCACGTCGCGGTTGGCCTCGATCTTTGCCGCCAGGTCAGCGTGGTCAATCGTGCCATCGGCAGCCGTAGCCACTACGACCACCTTCATGCCGGCCAGCACAGCCGAGGCAGCGTTGGTGCCGTGGGCCGAAGCGGGGATCAGGCAGACGTTGCGCTGCTCATCGCCGCGCGACAGGTGGTAGCCGCGGATCGCGAGGAGGCCCGCGAGCTCACCCTGCGAACCGGCGTTGGGCTGGATGGAGACCTGGTCGTAGCCCGTGATCTCGGTCAGATCGGCTTCCAAACCGGAGATCAGCTCACGCCAACCCTCAGTCTGGTGATCCGGCGCGAACGGGTGGATCGATGCGAACTCCGGCCAGGAGATCGCCTCCATTTCAGCCGTGGCGTTCAGCTTCATGGTGCACGAACCCAGCGGGATCATGGTGCGGTCCAGCGCGAGGTCCCGGTCGGACAGCTTGCGGATATAGCGCAACAGCTGCGCCTCGGAACGGTGCGTGTTGAACACCGGGTGCTGCAGGAAGTCCGAGGCACGGACCACGTCGGCGGGCAGTTCGAACCCGGCGGCGTCCCCTACCGGACCGGCACCGAAGGCGACGGCGACCGCGGAGAGGACCTCCGGCGTCGTGGTTTCATCGACGGAGACGCCGACGGTGTCCTCATCGATGTAGCGGAGGTTGATGCCGCGTGCCTCGGCGGCACCGATCACCTTCGAGGCCTTGCCCGGAACGCGGACGGTGAGGGTGTCGAAGAAGGAGTCGGCAACGAGTTCGCGGCCTGCCTTCTGCACTGCGGTAGCCAGCACACGGGCGTGGCCGTGGACGGTTTCGGCGATCGCCTTCAGCCCATCCGGGCCGTGGTACACGGCGTACATCGAGGCGACGATCGCGAGCAGGGCCTGAGCCGTGCAGATGTTGGACGTGGCCTTCTCGCGGCGGATGTGCTGCTCACGGGTCTGCAGCGCCAAGCGGTAGGCGGGAACGCCGGCGTTGTCCTTGGACACGCCAACGATGCGGCCGGGAAGCGTGCGCTCCATGCCGTTCCGGACGGCCATGTAAGCGGCATGCGGGCCGCCGAAGAACAGCGGCACACCGAAGCGCTGCGCGGTCCCGACGGCGATGTCCGCACCTTGTTCGCCCGGGGGCGTGATGAGGGTGAGCGCCAGCAGATCGGCCGCGACGGTGACCAGTGCACCGCGTTCCTTCGCCGCAGCGATCACGGGAGCGTGGTTGAAGACCCGGCCCGAAACGCCAGGCTGCTGCAGAACGACGCCGTTGATGTCGCCGTCGGGCAATCCAGCGGAGAGATCCGCAACCAAAACCTCGAAACCGAGTGCCTCGGCGCGGCCCTTCACGATGGCGATGGTCTGCGGGAGGAGGTCAGCGTCCAGGACGGTCTTGCCGTCCTTCACAGCTTTGTTCGCCCGGCGCATCAGCAACACGGCCTCGGCGACGGCGGTGGCTTCATCCAGCAGCGAAGCGTTGGCGATCGGGAGCCCCGTGAGGTCCTGCACCATGGTCTGGAAGTTCAGCAGGGCTTCGAGGCGGCCCTGGGAAATCTCGGGCTGGTACGGGGTGTAGGCCGTGTACCAGGCCGGGGATTCGAGGATGTTGCGGCGGATCACCGGAGGCGTGACGGTGTCGTAGTAGCCCTGGCCGATCATTTGCACGGCAGTCTTGTTCTTGGCGGCGAGCTTGCGGAGCTCGGCCAGGACCTGGGTCTCGCTCAACGCCTTTTGCAAGGTCAGGGGCGAGGACTGGCGGATGGAATCGGGGACGGCAACGTCCACCAGGCCATCGACCGAGTCGTAGCCGATCGCCTTGAGCATGGTGTCAATGTCGGCCTGGCGACGGGCGCCGATATGCCGGTCCGCGAAAGCGGTTGGGGAGGATTGAACAGTCAAGAGGAACTCCAGGATTCAGGCGCCCAGGGGACGCCACGATGAATAGGGGTTCCTCCCCGCTCTGTATTGGACCTGAGAGATTCCGTGGGCTTGGTTGCCCACTTGCACCGTCGGTGAGCCCGGTTGCCCGGACTGCTTTCCAGAGTTGCCTCGCCGCGGCGGTACATGGGCCTGAGAGATTCCTGGGGAGGATTTGCTCCTACGGCGCCTGACTGGATGTACCCGGCAGGACTCTCCCGCCGCAGATCAAAAGCGTGTGCGTCACGTCAGTGACACGCTTCACACCATAGCGGGTGGCTGCGAAAAAGTGCAAGGCGGTTGTTTCCAACACGGCTCAACCATGCATCGCCTCGTGGATCTGCAAGGCCAGCCAGAGCTGCGCCAAGGTGGACGTTTCACCCATGTCCAGCCCCGTCAGTTCGCCAATTTTCCGGATCCTGTAGATGATGGTTTGCCGGTGCGTGAACAGCGCGGACGCTGTCTTTTGCCAGCTCCGCTGTGAGTCCAAATAGGTCCTCAACGTGACCATCAGGTCCCCGTCCTGGCGCTGCTCGTACTCAAAAACCGGGCCCAGGAGCCGCTGCACCAAAGCGGTGCCTTCTTCGAAGCCGGTCAGCCCGAGCCAGCTGGGACCCTCGGCGTAGCGGGCCAGTCCCAGCTTGTTGGCACGCGCCGAACCCAGCGCCCACAACGATTCTTGAAGGGCCTGTTGGAGTCCCGCGACGGAGGCCGCTGAGCTGACGCCGATGACGCTTTCAGACCCGGCGCAGTGGACCAGGAGATCATCCGCGACGTCCGCAGCGACCACAACATGAAGCCGGTCGTTCCGCCGCAAGGAGGCCGCCGGAACGCCATGCCGCCAGAGCTCGACGTGCACGTTGGCCAGCCTGCCGCCGTCGTCCGCCGACATCGAGGCGACCACGAACTCCTGGGGAGGCACCTCGAAAGCCGTCAACCGCCGCTCGATCTCTCCCGTGCCGAGCCGCCCATCGAGGGCCTGCAGCAGGAACTCGCCGGCCAGCCGGTGCCGCCCTTCGAGCGAGAGGACGATGCGCGCCAGCTGCAGTCCCAGCACGGTTGCGGCGTGCAAAAGTACGACGGCGTCAGGGTGCGGTTCGCTGCCGGGCAGCACTACGAGGAGCGCATTCGCGTGGGTGGGAATGTCCATGGTGAGCACGTGCCGGCCGCGAATCTTGTGCCACTGGAAGTTCTTGCCCGCCACGGTCACGCGGCCCGGTTGCGGCGACCATTCCTCCACAAGGAACGCCGGCAGGGGATGGCCCTCCGGGTGCCACGGATGCAGGCAGCGGCGGTCCACCACGAACAGCTCCGAATCCAGTTCGGTAGCGAGCCGAAGGACCAGGCTTTGCCAGTGATCCTCGGACGCGCCGGCGGTGCGCAGGAGGTCGTAGACGCGGGCTGTCTGGCGGAGACGGCGGGATTCTTCGAGCAGCGACGACTCGGCCACGGACCTGGCGATCGCGATGAACGGGAGCGGGTAGGGGATGTTGATGAGGGGCAGGGCCAGCCGCTCACAAGCAGCCAGGAACTCAACTGTCAGCGGAGGCGCGTGCATTTTCTCGCCGATCGCCAACGCACTGGCACCGGCGTCCACCAGGGCCTCAGCAAGCTCCACCTGTCCGTCCGAATCCGCTGGAATGGAGAGGCCGTTGGTCATCATAAGTTCCCCGCCGGTGACCCACTCCCACAAACGCGGCAGGTCAGAGGTGTGGGCCCAGGTAATGCGGTTGCCAGTGCCCGCAGATCCGGCGAGGAGCGTCAGTCCGAGTTGCGGTTCAGCCACGAGTTCGGCGACGGTGATGGCCATTTCTGCGTCCTGTCTTGATCTTAGACATTTGTCTACGTGACTTCGTCAGATGTAAACAATGAATGAATATACCCGGTGACCTGTATCACCAAAACTGGAACTACTTACTTCACCGCTCAAAGACGAGCATTCACGAGAGAGGGTTGGCAATGAGCGCAACCAGCAACCTCATTGATGACGCCCCACTAACCCGGTTCCACAAGAAATTGACGTTCTTCGCGTCCGGCGGTCCGTTCATCGACGGCTACGCGCTGTCCATCATTGGCATCGCACTCATCACCATGGCCCCCGGACTGGAGATGACCCCCGCTGAAATTGGCCTGGTGGGTGCGGCAAGCCTGGTGGGCATCTTTTTCGGCGGTGCCATCTTTGGTTGGCTGACCGACAGGATCGGCCGCCACAAGATGTACATCGCGGACCTCATCGCGCTTGCGGTGTTTTCCGTCCTGAACGGCTTTGCCACCGACATGTGGCAAGTGGTCTTGTGCAGGCTCTTCCTGGGCATGGCCATCGGCGCCGACTACCCCATCGCTACCTCGCTCCTGGCCGAGTTCCTTCCCAAAAAACATCGCGGACGCCTGCTCGGTGCCACGTTCGTGGTGTGGGCCATAGGTGCCGCGGCGGCTTACGCCGTCGGCTACTTGTTGCGCGATGCGGGACCGGAGGCCTGGCGCTTCATGGTTGCCAGCCCGGCTGTCTTCGCCATCATCACGCTGCTCTGCCGGCTCGGCACGCCTGAGTCTCCACGGTGGTTGCTATCACGAGGGCGCCGCGATGAGGCCGATGCCGTCCTCAAGAAGGTTTACGGCCCTCAGTATGGACTGGCTGACATCTCTTCCGACAGCGAGGGACCCTTGAAGCAAGGCAGCTTCCTGGATATTTTCCGAGGTCAGTTCTGGAAGCGGACCCTGTTCGTCTCCATCTTTTGGACAGCACAGGTCATTCCGTTGTTTGCCGTCTACACTTTCGCCCCGGACCTGCTGACCTCGTTTGGCATGCATGGCGACGCCAACCTCTACGGTGGCTCATTCCTGATCTCCATGCTGTTTGTTGTCGGCGGCATTCCCGGACTCTGGCTTGTGGAGAAGATCGGGCGCCGAAAGCTGCTTTTGTGGACGTTCGGGATCATTGTTGTTGCCTTAGCCATTCCGGCTTTCATCCCCAATGTGGAAGCCGCACCGCTCTTTATTGCCCTGGCCGTCTTTGCCCTGGCGTCCGGAGCATCGAGTTTCCTTGAAGTCGTCTACCCCAACGAGCTCTTCCCCACGGAAGTCCGCGCCACGGCCGTCGGCTTCGGCACCGCCATCAGCAGGGTGGGATCGGCGGCAAGCACTTACCTGATGCCATTGGCGATCGTGTCGTTTGGCGCGGCCGGATCGCTTCTCATCGGCGCGGTCATTTCGCTGATCGGGCTCATCGCCACCTTCCTCCTGGCTCCCGAAACGGCAAACAAGTCCCTTTCGGAGCTCACCACCGAACACCAGACCAGCACGTCCAATGACAGCAAGATCAACGAAGGATCCCTCTCATGACCACGCACCAGCCCATCGGCCCCGTCGACGCAACCAAAGTTCCCCGTTACGCCGGCCTCGGCACCTTCGCCCGACTCCCCCAGATCGACCGTGTTCCGGACTACGACATTGCCATTGTGGGCGTGCCGTTCGACGGCGGAACCTCCTTCCGGCCGGGCGCGCGTTTTGGTCCTGCCGCTGTCCGCGAGGCATCACGGCTCCTGCGCCCGGGCTACCACCCGGAGCTCGACGTCGAGCCGGTGTACGAAGCCCAGGTTGTTGACGCCGGCGACATCGCCTGCACTCCCTACGACATCACCCGCGCCGTCCGCGAAATCGAGGAGCAGGCGCTGCCCCTCATCAGCGAATCGAAGCGCCTGGTCTCCATCGGCGGCGACCACACCATTGCACTCCCCATGTTGCGGGCGCTGAACAAAGTCCACGGGCCGGTTGCGCTCCTGCACTTCGACGCCCACCTGGACACGTGGGACACGTACTTCGACCAGCCGATCACGCACGGCACCATCTTCCGCCGCGCCTTCGAGGAGGGCCTTCTTGTTGAGGACAAGTCGATGCACGTTGGCATCCGCGGACCGGTCTATGACCGCAACGACTTCCTCCGGGACCACGAGTTCGGCTTCCAGATCATCCGTTGCTCGGACCTGGACGTGATCGGCGTGCCGGCCGCCATTGAGCGGGTCAAGGAGCGGCTGGGCGACACCCCTGTCTACGTCTCGATCGACATCGATGTCCTCGATCCTTCCTATGCACCCGGCACTGGAACTCCGGAGATGGGCGGCCTGCATTCACGCGAGCTTCTCGCCCTGCTCCGCGGCCTGGATGGTATCAACATCGTGGGAGCGGACGTAGTAGAGGTCGCCCCTGCCTACGATCACGCCGACATCACCAGCGTGGCCGCCGCCACCGTTGTTTTCGACCTGCTGGCACTCATGGTCAACCGCGGGAAGACGGCGGCGCCGGTCAGTCTCGATCTTGAGGCCGCTGCGCTCTGACGCTCCGGCGCAGAAGCGCGAACAACCTTCCCAAAAACCGCGACGTCGGCACCCACCCGGGTGCCGACGTCGTTGGCTCGCCTCAGCGGCCAAATTCGAACCCGTGGCGAGGGTCCCGAAAAAACGGGTGGGATGTGAGCGAGCGTCTGCTGATACCAATCCCTCTCTCACATCCCACCGGCCAGTCTCGATCCCTCGCTCACATCACACCAACGTCATCTTCCCGCCCCCCGCGCAAATCCATTTGAGTTAGGTTAGCCATACCTTCTAACTTTTTCCGGGTGAGTATTCAGCCCGATGTGGCCGGAGTAGCCTTTGCCGCGCGATTGGCATCGTTTGGAGACCGGCCCGCAGTACGCCTGGCAGCCGAAACAGTGACCTACGCGCAGTTGGCGGTTCGGATCGAGGAGATGGCCAGGTCCTTTGGCGATGGCCGGCGCCTTATCGCCCTCGAAGCAGAAAACACGTTGCCTTCCCTCACCGTGTACCTTGCGGCTCTGGCATCCGGACAACCGCTGCTGATCCTCCCCTCCGGTGGCGGGCAGGCTGCGGAAGCGCTGATCTCGGCCTATGAGCCGGATATCGTCGCACGGTCGGTGGATGGAGGCGTCTCGCTGGACGTGCGCCGGGAGCACAGCGGCCACGAACTCCATCCCGACCTCGCATTATTGCTCAGCACTTCCGGTTCAACGGGCGCCCCGAAGCTGGTGCGCATCTCGGCAGGGTCGATCCAGGCTAACGCGGCCGCCATCGCCCAGTACCTGCACCTCCGCCCGGAAGACAGGGCAGCAACGACGCTTCCGTTGTCCTACTGCTACGGCATGAGCGTCGTGAACAGCCATCTCCTGGTGGGGGCGTCGATAGCGCTTACCGATCTGTCCGTGGTGGATCCGTGCTTCTGGGATCTGATGCGGCGCGAATCCGTGACCTCGTTCGCCGCCGTTCCCTACACCTTCGATCTTCTGGAGCGTGTGGGCTTCGACCGCATGGACCTGCCCAGCCTGCGGTACATCACCCAGGCCGGAGGGCGTTTGGCGCCGGAACGGGTACGCTCGTACACCCAGCTCGGACAGGAACACGGCTGGGATCTCTTCGTCATGTACGGCCAGACCGAAGCGACGGCCCGGATGGCGTACCTCCCTCCGGATGAGGCCGAGGAGCATCCCCAGGCCATCGGCGTCCCCATTCCCGGGGGATCCTTCCGGCTGGAACCTGTCCCGGGGTTGGACGATTGCGAACTGGTCTACTCCGGGCCAAACGTCATGCTGGGCTACGCCGAACACCCGGCGGACCTCGCCCGGGGCCGGGAGATCACCGAGCTGCACACAGGCGACCTCGCCCGACTCGCGCCTGGTGGGCTCTACGAAATCATTGGCCGGCGCAGCCGCTTCGTCAAGATTGTGGGGCTGCGGATCGACCTGGGGCAGGTCGAGCGGATCCTCCAGGATCTCGGCGTGACAGCGGCCGTGGCCGGGACCGACGTCGGACTCGTCGCCGCCGTCGAAGGTAACCACGAGCTCCCGCTCCTGGCCAAAACGCTCGCGCACGATCTCGGCGTCCCGAGGTCGGCCCTGGAGCTGCGCCGCGTGGAAGCGATTCCCCGCCTGGCCAACGGAAAAACGGACTACCAGGCCATTCTCGCCCTCGCCACGGCGGATGCCGACGCGCCTCCGGGAGCGACCACCCCGACTGGGGAGAAGCACGACGGCGGCGGCGTACGTTCCGCCGCGGCTTCACCGGACGATGCGCGCAGGATCTTCATCGATGTCCTGGAACGGGCAGACGTGGCGGATACGGACACTTTCGTTTCCTTGGGCGGAGATTCGCTGTCTTACGTCGCGGCCTCGGTCAGGCTGGAGCGTTCCCTCGGCTACCTCCCCCACGGATGGCACCTGATGCCCGTCTGCGAACTGACGCCAACCGTCGAACGCGAACGCAGTGGTGCCGCCGGAACGAACGGCGTCCACCCTAAGAAAAAGCCCAATGCCGGGTCCAGCGTCAAGGAACCCCAGGCTTCAACCGGCCCTGGACGAAAACGGCGTCCCAAAAAGCTCACGGCCCGCATGGAAACCGGAATCGTCCTTCGCGCCGTTGCCATCATCTTCATCGTCTCCTCCCACGTTGGGTTGTTCCGTTGGGAAGGGACCGCGCATGTCCTGATTGCCGTGGCCGGCTACAACTTTGCCCGTTTCCAGTTGGCGGGAGCACGTCGTGAACGGTTAAGGCGCCACATCAAGACTGTCGCGCGCATCGCGTTACCCAGCATCGTGGTGATCAGCGTGGCCTTCACGGTGACTGACGATTACGGCTGGCACAACATTTTCCTGCTCAACACCTTGGTGGGTCCGCAGGGTTGGACCGACATGTCACGGTTCTGGTTCATCGAGATCCTGGTTCACATCCTCCTGGGCATGGCTGCCCTCCTGGCCATTCCGGCGTTGGACAGGGCCCAGCGACGGTGGCCCTGGCTGCTCCCCTTGGCGCTTGGGGGCGTGGACCTGCTGCAACGCTTCGACGTCGTTGAGCTGCCGTATCCCGGCCAAGGTCCGGTGCTGTGGCTCTTCACGCTCGGCTGGGTGGCCGCGTTGTCCCGGACGTGGCGGCAACGCGCGGCCACCACAGTGGCGGCCTTCCTGACCATCCCCGGGTTCTTCACCAGCGAGCCACGCAGCGCGACAGTCCTGGTTGGCTTCCTGGTGCTTCTATGGGTAGCCACGCTGCCTGTGCCACGGGGTTTGCGTCGGCTGACAGCACTCCTGGCCAGTTCCTCCCTGTACATCTACGTGACGCACTGGCTCGTCTATCCGCTGATCGTCGATGGCAATTCCGGCCCGGCACCTGAGGCCACCCTCGGCCTGGCCGTCGCGGCATCGCTTGCGGCGGGCATCGGCTATTGGGCGCTGGTCACCAAAGTCATGGGCGCCGCGGAAAGGTGGCTGGGCCGCCGTCGTCAGCTTCCCAGGCGATCGCAGCGGCAACCGGCGTGACATCCCGCTGATACGCGGGAATGGTAGTTTGAACTCTGCTCGAGCCATACGCCCCGTACCGACCAGAGGACACTCCATGTTTAAGGGTTTCAAGGACTTCATTCTCCGCGGCAACGTGATCGAACTGGCCATCGCGGTCGTCATCGGCAGTGCCTTCACGGCACTGGTAGCCGCTTTCACGAACAACATCATCAATCCGGTGATCGCCGCGGCCGGTGGCGTCAACGCGGACGGGCTGGGCTTCCGGATCTGGCCGGACAAAGAGGCTACGTTCGTCAACATCGGGGCAGTCCTTACGGCCTTGGTGACCTTCCTGATCACCGCCGCCGTTGTCTACTTCATCTTCGTGGCGCCCATGAACAAGATCAACTCCATGGTCAAGGACCGCCTGGCCACTGCGGAGCCCGAGGAAGAGCCTATTCCGGCCGACACCGCTCTCCTGGCCGAGATCCGCGACCTCCTCAAGGACGCCGCAGACGCCCGCGGCGCCAACCGCGACCTGGACGAGGACCCGATCCGCTAAGCAGCACCGCCGCGAGACCGTGACGCAGGAGCAACGCAGACGAAACACCCGGACGGCAGCATGGGTTCATGAAGCCCAATGCGAGCTCTCCCGTCACCGCCGACCTCTTGTGCGAGGTCTGCGGCCAGCTGCCTGAACCTCCCAAGGCCCGGCTCACCCTGGCCAACATCGCCGTCATGCTGCCCATCGAGCTGTTGGTGCACGCGGCAGTGGTGGAGACCCATCTGCCCTATGTGGCCAAGGTCCTGCTCCTGACCGTCACTGCGACTGTCCTGGTGATCTGGGTGGCCGAACCGTCTGCCGCCAAAGTGTTGCGGCGTTGGCTGCATGCCCCGGCGCTCAAACACCGCCGCAAGCTGCAGACAGCTCCCGCTCTCTGGCGTGCCCGGACCCTGCTGCGCGACCAACCGGGTTCCCTGCAAAAGATCACACAGTCCCTCGCGCGGCTGGAAACGAACATCCTCAGCATCCACGTCCACCCCATGGATGGCGCGGGACTCCCCGGCAGCGTGATGGATGAGTTCGTCCTGTCCGCGCCGGGGCAGCCCACCGAGCAGGAACTGCTTCAGGCAATGCACGACGGCGGCGGGCGTGAGTCCCATGTCTGGCCCACCACTGCGCTGGCCATGGCGGACGGACAGACCAAAGCCCTCAGCCTCGCGGCCCGGATCGCCGGCAATCCGCAGGAACTGCCTTTGGCCGTCGCCGAACTCCTGTCCGCCAAAGTGGTGCCTACAGGTACTGAACACCGGGCGCTCGAGGTGAGCACCGGCGTCGAGCGTTCTGCAGACATCCTGAAGATTCCTACCGCCTGGCATGGCCCACTCTTGTTTTCCCGTCCCGGCGAACCTTTCACGCCGGCAGAGTCGGCGCGGGCGCATAGATTGGCCGAACTGGCTGAGATTCTGGCATACAGCCCGGGGGTCGGAAAGTCCGCCACGGGCTAGCGGTATCCCAAGCGCCGAGTCACTTCCCGAAATCCTGAGCAAAGCCCCGCCTTCCCTTCGCGGGATGGCCGGGTTTTCCCATGTCAAGGCCCTGCCGAGAGGTCTCAAGTGCGCGGCAACAGGTTCTTAGGCCCGCCTCGGTCACATTCTGCTGAGACGATCTGTATACCAAACCCCTTGACAGTGCTTCCCGTCACATCTAACTTTGACTTTGGGATCCCAAAACGGGATCCCAAAAGATCCACTACCGGCTGCGGCCCGGCTCAATCATCGGGCAGGGACCGCAACAGTTGCCGCCGGCACGGGTCAGGCTGCAGCGGCATCCCGCCCGGCTCATCCCCCCAAAAGCCCCAAAAAGCCCTAAAGACATTCCCACCCGTTGACTCCTACTGAAGGAGAAGCTGTGTCTCTCGAAAACACCCAATTGGCAACCCAGGACAGCGAGCAACAACCCGGCAAGGACGGCGTGCAGCGCCGCACGAACGTCCGCTGGAAGCTCTTCATCCTGTTGTTGGTCCTGGTCGCGGTCAATTACATCGACCGGGGTTCCATCTCCGTGGCACTCCCCATCATCCAAAAAGAATTCAACCTGGCTCCCGAACTCGTCGGCCTGCTCCTCTCTGCCTTCTTTTGGACCTACGCCCTCATGCAGATCCCTGTCGGCTGGCTGATCGACAAGTTCGGCCCCCGCAAGGTGGTCACGGCGTCCTGCATCGGCTGGGGCGCGGCAACGGCCGCCTCCGGTTTCGCCGGAGGCTTCCTGAGCATGTTCATCGCCCGCTTGGGCATCGGCGTCACCGAAGCTGGCGTCATGCCCGCCGGCGGCAAACTCAACGCCATCTGGATGCACAAGAAGGAACGGGGCCGCGGCGCCACGATCCTTGACGCAGGCGCTCCCCTCGGCGCAGGCCTTGGCGGCATCCTCATCACCTGGCTGATCGCTTCCACCGGAAGCTGGCGCATGTCGTTCATCATCGCCGGCGCAGCCACCATCCTCATGGGCCTGGCCGTCTGGTGGTACATCCGCGACAATCCCCGCCAGCACAAGGGCGTCAACGACGCCGAAGCGGACTACATCGAGGCTTCCCACGCCGAGGAAGACGCAGAAGCCGCCCGCGAAGGCGCCCAGGGCAAGCGCGCACTCCTGCCTTACCTGAAGTTCCGCTCCTTCTGGGCCATGTGCTTCGGCTGGCTCGGCTTCAACGGCGTGTTCTACGGCCTGCTGACGTGGGGCCCGCTTTACCTGGCGCAGGCAAAGGGTTTCGACCTGAAGACCATCGGCTGGTCCACGTTCGTGATCTTCGGCGCCGGGTTCGTCGGTGAAATCCTCGGTGGAACCATTGCGGACAAGTGGCGTGCCGCCGGCGCTTCGGCCAACAAGGTCATGCGTACACTGCTGGGCATTTCCAGCGTCGTAGTGGTGGGCGGACTGGTTGGCGTCACCATCGTCGCAGACCCGATCACCGCCGTCGTGCTTCTTTCGGTAGTCCTGTTCTTCCTCCGCTGGGTCGGCCTGTTCTGGTCCATCCCGTCCATCCTGGGCGGCCGCACCAACGCCGGCGTCCTCGGTGGGGCAATGAACTTCAGCGGCAACATTGCCGGGTTCATCACTCCGATTGTGGTAGGCCTGATTGTCGGGGCAACCGGCTCCTACACCTGGGCATTGATCTACTTTGTTGGGTCCGCGGTAGTCATGGGCGTCTCCGTCCTGGCCCTGGATTACAACAAGCGGCTCCCGGTCTGACTCGCACTCACCGGGCCGGCCGAGGGTCCTGAACCACCCAACGCCGGACACCGCCGGGCCGGGCGCATCGCCTTACACATCACGGAAATGGAGCAGACATGCTGACCGCAGAAGACACGAACACCACGGACCGCCCCCTCCGGGAATCCGTGCGCGACACGCTCCGTACCCGGATCTTCGAAGGCCACTATGCGCCCGGCACCCGGCTGGTGGAGCGGGACCTCGCCGCAGAGTTCAACGTCTCCCGCCTCCCCATCCGCGAAGCCCTCCGGATGCTCCGGCAGGAAGGGCTCATCCGGGACCGCTCGGGGCGGGGCACCGAAGTGAGCGGCCTGAGCCCCAAGGATGTGGAGGACTTGTTCGATGTCCGCCAATCCCTGGAAGTCCTGGCCTGCCGGCTCGCCGCGAAGCGCGCCACGCCGGAGGACCTCCAACACCTTGCCGGGCTGCTCGATCAGGCCGAGCACTTCCTCGCCAAGGGGTCCATCCTGGAAGCCCACCGCGCCAACAGCGAATTCCACGATGCCATCACCGGCATCGCCAACAACGATTTTCTCCGCTCCGCGCTCGAACCCCTCCAAGGCCGCATGCACTGGCTGTTCCGCCACGTCAGCGACCTCCCGGAACTGATCCGCGAACACCGCGAACTCTACGCAGCGATCGCCAGCGGTGACGCCGACCGCGCTGCCGCCCAATCGGCGTCGCACGTTGGCAAGTACCGCGACCAGTTCCCCGAGGACTACAGCGCCACGGAGCCCCAGCTACGGAAGAAACCATGAAACTCCTGGTCATCAACCCCAACATCAGCGACGACGTCACGGCGCTCATCGAAGCCGAAGCCCTCCGTTCCGCCAGTGCGGACACCGAGCTGATCGTCCGGACCGCCGGGCACGGCGTCGAGTACATCGAGACGCGCTTCGAGTCACTCATCGCCGCGGGCGCGGTTGCGGAGTTGATCGCCGAATACGCGCACGACGGCGGCACATCAGCTGCGCACGCCGGCGCCGGTCCCGCCGTGGACGGCATAGTGGTGGCCGCCTTCGGCGACCCGGGCATGCCCGCGTTGAAGGAACTCGTGGACATCCCGGTCATCGGGATCACTGAGGCCGCCCTGTGCGCAGCCGCGTTGCAGGGCCAGCGTTTCTCCATCATTGCCATCTCGGACCGCATCCAGGCCTGGTACCGCGATTGCGTGGAGCGCTTCGGCTTCGGCGGCCGCCTCGCGTCCATCCGTTCCATCAATCAGTCCCTCAACTCGATCGGCTCGGTCCAGGCGGACTTCAAGGAAACGCTCCTGGCACTGAGCCGGCGGGCCGTCGCAGAGGACGGCGCCGACGTCGTGATCCTGGCCGGTGCGCCGCTCGCGGGGCTGGCCCGTGAGCTCGAAGGCCAGATCCCCGTGCCCGTGGTGGACGGTATCTCCGCCGGTGTGCGCATGGCCGAAGCCGTGGTGTCGCTGAATTCCGGCGTCCACCGTGGTGGTTCGTTCGCGGCCCCGCCGGTGAAGACACGACGCGGCCTCTCCGCCAACCTCGACGCCGCGCTGACGGCCGCGCAATCGGCCCAGCTCTCGCCCACCGCCTAAGACACTTCAGAAAAGGAGGACGATGATGTCCCAACTCCCAGACCTCGTGATCGCCAGCGGCACCGTGGTGAACAGTTTCGGGCGGCAGGCCGCCCATGTGATCGTCGACGCCGGCAAGGTCACCGCGCTGATTGATGCATCGGAACCCATACCTTTGGCTGCTCGGACCATTGACGCTGCCGGCATGCTGGTCATCCCCGGCGGCGTGGACGGACACTGCCATGTAGCCCAGGTAACCGGCCGTTTCCGAACCCTGGACGATTACAACATCTCCTCCACAGCTGCTTTGTGGGGCGGAACCACCACCATCATCGACTTCGGCATCCCCCGCGATGCCCAGGAAACCCCGCTGGATGCAGCCCTCAACAAGAAGCGCCTCGCCGCCGAATCCCGCTGCGATGTTGCCCTGCACGGCTCGGTGATCTCGTGGGACGAGACCGTGCCCTGGCAACTGGAACAGTTGGCTGCCGAGGGTATCCGGTCAGTAAAGATGTACACCACCAACCGCGGATCCACCATGGCGGACAACGACACCATCCTGAAGGTCATGCGCGAGATGGTGCGGCTGGACGGCCTGACCTACATCCACGCCGAGCACGACGCCATCATCAGCGACTGCACGGAAGAGCACGCCGCGGACGGACTGATCGGGATCGAGCATCTGCACCGCACGCGGCCCGAGCTCGCCGAGGAGATTTCCGTGAAGGAGACCCTGGCCATGGCCGAGTACACGGGAGCCCCTGTGTACTTCGTGCACCAGTCCACGCCCGGCGCGGTGGATCTGGTTTCTGAGGCCCGAACGCGCGGAATGGAGGCGTATTCCGAGACGTGCCCGCACTACCTCACCCTGGACGACACGGTCTACGGCTCAACTTTCCCTGAATGGTATGCCTGCTGCCCGCCCATGCGCAGCGCCGAAACTGTAGCTGCGTTGAAAGACCGCCTGGCTGCCGGTGCCATCCACACCGTGTCCTCGGACCACTCCTGCTACGACCTCTCCCAGAAACGCGAGCGCACCGATGACATCCGGTTCATGCCCCACGGCTTGCCCGGCGTCGAGACCCGCATGCCCGTTACATTCACTGCCCTGGTCACCGAGGCCGGAGGTTCGGTGGAGGACTTCGTTGAGGTCTTCTCGGCGGGTCCAGCCCGCATCAACGCGCTCCCTTCCAAGGGCGCAATCGTGGAGGGCTTCGACGCGGACCTGGTGATCTTCGATCCCGCCGCACAGCGAACCGTCGACGGCGGTGCGCTGCACATGGGGACTGATTTCTCACCTTTCGAAGGGAAGACGCTGAACGGTTGGCCCGCCGTCGTGGTTTCCTCCGGACGCGTGGTCCTCGATACCGAGGGCTTCCACGATCCCGGCCCCGTGGGCCGTTTCGTCTCGCGGAACGGTTTCACCGCGCACCGCGATGCCCTTTCCGCACCCATTTCCGCTTCTGTCTAAGGAGTCCCTCATGCCTACCCTTGAACGACCCACCCGCATCGGCATGATTGTGCCGTCCTCCAACACCTGCCTGGAACCGCAGACGTACCGGATCCTCGGCGAGCGCCGGGACGTCACCGTCCATTCCACGCGTATCCCTGTCACCCGTATTGCCCTGGATGATTCCTCGGACAAGCAATTCGATGCCACCGTGATGCGCGACGCGGCCGAACTCCTCGCCACCGCGAATGTGGATGTCATCGCCTGGAACGGGACGTCCGGCTCCTGGCTTGGAGCGGGTCACGACCACGCCATTGTCCGCGAAATCACCGAAGCCACTGGCATCCCCGCAACCACCTCGACGCTTGCCTATCTGGCAGCATTTGGGGCGTTCAGCACCGAGCGGATTGGGCTGTTCACCCCGTACACCTCCGACGTGAATGACGCCGTGATCGCTTCCTACGACCGCGAGGGCATCAAGACGATCGACCACAGGCACCTGGATCTCAGCGACAACGAGTCCTTCGCCCGGGTGACGGACCAGGAGATGCTGCCCGGTTCACTCGAACTGGCCGCATCGCATCCTGACGCCTTGGTGTACCTCTGCACCAATCTGTACGGCGCCAACATCACGGCGGAGGTGGAGGCCCGCACCGGAGTACCCGTTCTCGATTCCGTGGCGGTCACCCTCTGGCATGCCCTGAAGCTGGCCGGGGCACCGCTGCTGGACCCGAAGTGGGGCCGGCTGCTGGCTTGATGGAAGGGCGGGACGTCCTCGGGCTACCCGGTGTGGATCGGCTCAGTCCTTGTCGATAAGCTCAAGCAGCTTGCCCAGGGCGTCCCGGATGTCGTCGTAGTCGTTTTGACCGGCCCGGCTTTCCGCAGAGATGACTCCACAACGGTGGATCTTCTTGAAGTCGCCGATCGGGAACTTGTAGTGGCCCTTTTGGTCGTCGGGGTGTTCGTCGTCGACACCGAGGTACCACTTGCTGTAGTCAGCGAAATCGTGCTTGTCCAGGAAGGCGTTCTCCTCTTTGGTGGAGGGTGCGTGCTCGCTCCAGTCATCACGTTCGTCCTTGACAGCCTTGCCGTCGCGGATCAGGTGCTTTGCGTTCTCGAATGCCTTCTTGTTGAGTTTTACGGTCATTTTCTCAACCCTCGATTCGGAGTGCATTGGTAAAAGGACAGGATGCTTCTTAACTTTCACCATATGCCGATGGCCACCCCTCCGAAAGGTCGCCACCCGCAGGAAGCAATAGCCCAGCCCTATTTGAGGAGCCGCACCCTGATACCCGTGCCCCGCTCCTTCAGGACCATCCGGCGGCCGATGGGCCCTTTCTGCCGAAGCCACAGGACATTGCCATCAAAGGTCACTGCGTCCACGATGCCCTCGTCCACGATCTCCTTTCCCCGGAGGATCTGGACAGTTTGGCCCGCGAGCAACTTCCAGTCGGACACCCGTTTTCCGGCAGCCCGGTCAAAACGCGCCCCGAACAGCGAATTGTTCCCACCCTCTTGCAACGGATTACTCCTCGCGTCTACAAAACCCTTTACAGAAGGTGTGCCGCCAAGGCGGAAATTCTGACGCGATTCCCCCACTTATTTAATTTATGTCCACAACTTAATAGGCTTCACAGCGCCTTCACCGCACCAAGCACCTTGGTCAGGGAGTCCTTGGCATCGCCGAACAACAACGTCGTTTGGGGTTCGTACAGGAGATCGTTCTCGATGCCGGCGAAGCCGGGGCGCATGGAACGCTTGAGGAACACCACTTGCCGGGCATCGGCGACCTCCAGGATGGGCATCCCGTAGATGGGCGAGCCCGAAGTGGTCTTGGCCGCGGGATTCACGACGTCGTTGGCTCCCACCACCAGGGCGACATCGGCGGTCTTGAATTCGGAGTTGATGTCGCCCATCTCCTTCAGCGACTCGTATGGCACATTCGCCTCCGCCAGCAGCACGTTCATATGCCCCGGCATGCGTCCGGCCACAGGATGGATGGCGAAATCCACTTCAGTTCCGCGGGATTCCAGGGCCAAGGCAAGCTCTGCTGCCGTGTGCTGCCCCTGCGCCACGGCCAGTCCGTAGCCAGGCACGATGATCACCCGCTGCGCATAGCCCAGAAGCACCGCCACGTCCTCTGCGCTGGACGAGCGCACTGGACGCTCGCTCACCGCGGTGGATCCCGCCGTCGAACCTCCCTTGAAGGCGCCAAACAGGATGCCGGCGACGCTGCGGCCCATGGCCGCCGCCATGGCCCGGGTGAGGATGGTGCCCGAGGCGCCCACCAACGTTCCGGCGACCACAAGCAGCACATTCCCCAGCACCAAGCCCGAAGCGGCCACGGCCAGGCCGGTAAAAGCGTTGAGCAGCGAGATGACGATCGGCACATCGGCGCCGCCCACCGGAAGGACCAAAAGGACACCAGCCACGAGTCCCAGCAGCAGCAACACGAAAGCCCAGCCTGGCGCTCCGCTGGCAATAACCACCACACCGGCAGCAACAGCCGCCAGCAACACCACAGCCATCAGCACCGGAAGCCCCGGAAAGGTGACAGGCCGCGTGGTCATGATCCCCTGCAGCTTGGCAAAAGTGACCGCCGAGCCGGCGAACGACACCGCGCCAACCAGCAACGTGAACACAATGGCCAGGCGGACCCAAGAGTCCTCCGTGTGGGGTAACTCAAGCAGCGCCACCAATGCTGCGGCACCGCCACCCACCCCATTGAACAAAGCCACAAGCTGCGGCATCTGGGTCATTTGCACACGTCGCGCCACCGGCGCCGCAATCCCGGAGCCCACCACGATCGCCCCGAGGATCCACGGAATGTTGTCCAGTTTCACGGACAGGAAGACTGTCAGCACAGCCACCAGCGCCCCGAATGCGCCAATCAGGTTGCCGCTGCGCGCGGTTTTCGGCGAGCTGAGCCCCTTCAGCGCGAGGATGAAACACACCGCCGCGGCCAGATACAGCAGGGCGGTCCACGTCGGGTTCAGGAGCGTCACGGTCGGCGCCCCTCTGTTGCCCGGCCTGCCTTCCCCGCCGTGTTAACGTCCGACGGCGGTCGCTGCCTTCCGTGAAACATCTCCAGCATGCGGTCGGTCACCACGAAGCCACCCACGAGGTTGGCCGTCGCAAGGACGACAGCCAGGAGCGCCACCGCCAAAACCCACGGCCCGGAAGCCTGCCCCGCCACGATGATTGCGCCCACCAGGATGATTCCGTGGATGGCGTTGGCCCCGGACATCAGGGGCGTGTGCAGGGTGCTGGAGACCTTGGAGACCACCTCGAATCCCACGAACACCGCCAGCACTGTGATCGTCAGCAAGCTCAGGCCATCCATCAGTGTGCTCCTTCCGGTCCATGTACTTCCCCGGCCGTCTCCCCGGCGAGCGCCGCGAGAGCTTCCGCCGTGGGCGCGTGCCGGATGACGCCGTCGTGCGTTAAGCAGGTGCCTGACACCACTTCGTCGTCGAAATCAAGGGCGACCACCCCGTCCTTCGTGATGAGCGCAAGCAGGTTGGAGACGTTCTTGGCGAAGAGACGGGAGGCATCGGCGGGCATGGCGGACGCGGGATCCTTGAGGCCGACCAGAGTGATGGTGCCTTGGCCGTCGGCGGTGGGAATGTGCTGGTCCTGCCCAGGAATGACTCCCTCCACGTTGCCGCCGGACTCCGCAGCGAGGTCCACCACCACGGACCCGGCGCGCATGCCCTGCACCATTTCACGGCTCACCAGCAGGGGCGCCCGTCGGCCGGGGACTGCTGCGGTGGTGATGAGGACGTCGGCCTGGGCTACGTGCGGCGCGAGGAGTGCCCGTTGCAACGCACCCCGGTCGGCACTGAGTTCGCGGGCATACCCTCCGGAGGCTTCGGCGGTTTCGAGGTCGAGTTTGATGAAGGTGCCACCCATTGACGCGACCTCGTCGGCCGAGGCTGGTCTGATGTCGTTGGCGGAGACGCGGGCCCCGAGGCGCTTGGCAGTGCCGATCGCCTGCAGCCCGGCCACGCCCGCGCCCAAAACCAGCACGCGGGCCGGCGGGATGGTCCCCGCGGCGGTCATGTACAGGGGAAAGAACCGGGGCAGCCGCATCGCCGCTTCGAGAACGCATCGGTAGCCGGCAACGAGGGCCTGCGAGGTCAGCGCATCCATGGACTGTGCCCGGGAAATGCGGGGCACCAGCTCAAGCGCGAACGACGTGATGCCCCCTGCGGCGAGCGCGCGCACGGTAGGCAACTCCGACGACGGCGACCCCAACCCTACGGTGACGGCGCCCCGGCGGAGGGCTCCCGCCGTCGTCGGATCCATGGGACGGACGTGGCAGTAGATGTCGAGCGTGCCGAGGTCCAGGGAAGGAACGACGACGGCCCCGGCGTTTTGGTAGTCGGCGTCGCTGTGACCGGAGGCGACGCCGGCACCGGACTCGATCTCGACGTCGAGTCCCAGCCCGGTCAGCTGCTTGACCGTTTCCGGCGTGGCCGCCACCCGCCGCTCGCCGTCGAGCGCCTCGCGTGCAATGCCTGCTTTCAACGCCGCCCCTCTCCGGAACCGACCAGAACGTGGTTGCCACGAGTTTATGCACGCGGGCGGGGCGGCGATAGGGGCTGCGCTCCGCGCACATGTCCACTAGGGTCGGTTGGAGCGGGTCAACCCGCAACAACACCGTCGACGAGCCGGTTCCGGCCGTGCCGTCGGAAAGGAACGCCGCTATGGACACTTTCAAAATCGGTTATTTCGTTGGAAGCCTTGCCAGCAATTCGATCAATCGGACCCTCTCCAAAGCGCTGATCAGCGTGGCACCGCCTGAACTTGAGTTCCATGAGATCGAAATCAAGGACCTTCCGCTCTACAGCTCGGACTACGACGCCGACTTCCCGCCAGCAGGCAAGGCATTGAAGGATGCAATCGCAGCCTCGGACGGCATATTGTTCATCTCCCCGGAATACAACCGTTCCATCCCGGGCGCCCTGAAAAACGCGATCGACTGGGGGTCGCGGCCCTGGGGAACCAATTCTTTCGCCCGCAAACCTACCGGAATCATCGGCGCTTCGCCGGGCGGCATCGGCACGGCGGTGATGCAGTCCTCCATGCGCAGCGTCCTGAGCTTCCTTGACGCTCCGCAGCTGAACGCGCCGGAGGCCTACATCCGCTTCGTCGCAGACGCTTACGACGCCGACGGTTCCGTCCGCGATGAAGGCACCGCTGCGCTGTTGCGGCACTACATGGAGGAGTACAGCGCGTTCGTCCAGCGTGTCCTTGCGGCCAACGCACCTGGCCATATTGGCGACCAGGAGCCGGACGCGGACAAGCTGAACCGGTAGTCCGGGCACGGGTGCCGCCTTTTGCGATGGCGGCACCCCCGGAACATCCACAGCGCCAATTTAGTCAGTATGCTTACGAGTATGAGGATTCGCGAACACGCCCCCTACTCAGGAGATACCGATGCTTCGTAAATTAGCCACGACCACCCTTGCCTTGTCCCTCTTCACCGGGTTCATGGCATCCACCGCCGTCGCAGCCAACGCCACGACCCCAACGGCCGTCCAGGCGCAGGGCCACGTCGGTGCCACCACGGCGACCCCGACGCCGGAGCCCAGCAACCCCTCCGGCCCGTCAACGCAGAAGCCCACCAACCCCGCCCCCTCCTCGGGAGCCCCAAGCACGCCCAACCCGGCCGGCAGCGGACCCGCCAACCCGGGAACCGGAGAATCCGATCCCCAGGAGCAGAACCGCACCAGCGCCGTGCCGTGGGTCCTGGCGGGTGTCGCGGCCGTAATCATCCTCGCGCTGATCATCTGGACCCTGCGGAACCGCCGGGGCCGCGACAAGGGGATCAGCGACGAACGCTAGGTCAGCTTTCCAAGAAGGCTGCCTTCGAGGTTTTCCAGCAGGTGCCGCGGATTGTCATAGACCTCCGCGGCACCCGCATCGCGCAACTCTGCCGCACTGATTCCGCCGCAGGTCAGGGCAATCACGGGTATTCCGATGGCGGCACCGGCTTTGACATCCCAGACCGCGTCGCCAACAAACACCACGTCCTTCGGCGTCAGCCTGAGCTTCTCAAGGCACGCCTCCAGGATGTCGGGAGCAGGCTTGCTCTCCTTGGCATCGTTGGAACTGGTCCACGCATCAATGGAGGAACCGGCGTCGAGCAGCTTTCGACTGACCTCCAAGTCGCGGTCCTGCGCCGAGGACGCCAGCCCGACGGCCAAGCCGGCTTCCGAGCATGCAGCCAAAAGGTCCCGGGCGGCGTCGAAAGTCCGCAAGGCAGGCCAGAACGTCGAGAAGACCGCACTGTGCGAGGATTTCAAGGCTTCCTGAAGCTCCTCCGTGGAGTCAGGAACCAGGCTCTGGATGAGCCGGTCGCCGCCCATGCCTACGCAGCGGTGGATTGCCGACATTTCGACGTCGAACCCCTCGCGCCGGAAGGCCTGCCACCACGCCATGGCATGGAAATAACTCGAATCAATCAGCGTGCCGTCCACGTCGAACAGAACGCCGCGCGTCTTTGCCGATTCACTGCTCACAGCTGACCACCTTCGATTGCTTCCGTGTACCCTGGTCCGCCAGCGCGGAATCGATTGCGGGCTCCTCCAACATCAACACGGCGTACCGTTCAGCGGAGCCGGTCTGAAGGAGGCCAGTGCCTGCTACTTCGCGAATGGCAGCCACCCCTCCCACAGCCTCATCCACTGAGGAAAACCGCCTGGACAGACCCATCAAGGTATCTGCGCCGTCCACCATCAAAACCCGGTATCCCCCATCAGGCGTTTCCACCAGTTCCAAGCGCCCGGCCATCACTACCTCCTCGTGTTCGATGAAAAACAGCTTAGTAAGACTACTTAGTATAAGCCCCTGGAAATAATCCGTAACGCGGGAAATAGGCGCCTGCAACTTCTTGTTGGCGTGGATATGACAACAATCGGAATTATCGGCGCAGGACACATTGGCAGCCAGGTTGCACGCAAGGCAGTGGAACTTGGCTACGACGTCGTGATCAGCAACTCACGAGGTCCCGAAACTCTCGACGGGCTGGTAGCGGAACTGGGGCCGCGGGCCCGCGCCGCGACGGCAGCCGAGACAGCAGCGGCAGGCGATTTCGCCGTCGTCACCGTACCCCTCAAGAACTACCGCGACATCCCGGCAGAACCACTTGAGGGCAAAGTGGTCATCGACACGAACAACTATTACTGGGAGCGCGACGGCCGCATCCCGGAGCTCGACAACGGCGAAGCCACCACGTCCGGGCTGCTCCAGAAGCACCTCCCCACCTCCAAGGTGGCCAAGGGCTTCAACCACATCTACGCAAAGGACATCACCACGGACGGCACCCCCGCCGGAACCGACAACCGACGCGCCCTGGCCACCGCGAGCGACTTCCCGGAGGCCGCCGAACTCGTCACCAGGCTTTACGACGAATTCGGCTTCGACACCGTCAACATCGGCCCCCTGGCGGAGAGCTGGCGCGTAGAGCGCGACCGTCCGGCCTACGTCATCCGGCAGAACGCCGACGAACTCCGGGAGAACCTCGCCAAAGCGACACGCACCATCCAGTAACGCACGACGGCGGGCAGGCGGCTTACGCTTGCCCGCCGCCTTTTCCTCGCGAGCCCAAGTGTTTCTTACGTCAAAAACCAGTTTCAATAAGCAGTGGCAATGCATGGCTACCCTCATGCCATGGAAAAAACACAGTTTGATGTCGTCATTGTCGGCGGTGGCCACAACGGCCTGACAGCCGCGGCCTACCTCGCGCGCGCCGGCAAGAGCGTCGCCGTCCTGGAGCGGGAAGACCACTTCGGCGGGGCCGCTGTTTCCGCGGCCGCCTTCAAAGGCGTGGATGCCCGCCTGTCCCGCTACTCCTATCTGGTCAGCCTGTTTCCGCAGCGGATCGTCCGCGAACTGGGACTCCAGATCGATCTCGCCCGCAGGCGCTACTCGTCCTACACACCCAACCCGGCAAACCCCGGAACCGGGCTGCTCATCGATGGGGCCGATCCCGTGGCAAGCCGGGCCTCCTTTGCCCGCGTCTCCGATGACGCTGCCGCGGACTTTGATGCACTCGAGGGTCTTTATGCCGAGACCGGAAAACTGGCCCAAGCCCTCTTCCCCACGGTCTGCGATCCCCTTCCTACCCGCTCGGAAGCCCGGGAACTTGTTGGCGACGACGAACTGTGGAACGCCTACATCGAAAACCCCCTGGGCCAGGCCATCTCGGAACGATTGAACCACCCGCTGGTCAAAGGCCTGGTGGCAACCGATGCGCTCATCGGAACCTTCACGTCACTGGATGACCCATCGCTCGATGCCAACCGCTGCTTCCTCTACCACGTCATCGGGAACGGAACCGGTGACTGGGATATCCCCCTGGGAGGCATGGGCTCGGTCTCCAAGGAGCTTGAGCGGGTGGCCCGGGAGGCCGGTGCCACCTTGATTTCCGGCGCGACAGTCACCGCCATATCCGACGACGGCGAAGTCCAGTTCCAGCGTGGTGGCGAATCGCATGCTTTCGGCGGTGAGCGCGTGCTGTCCAATGTGTCACCGTGGGTGCTGCAGGGCCTGTTGGGTGGCTCCCCCGCTGCAGGCAGCGCCCCGGAAGGCGCGCAAATCAAGGTCAACCTGCTCCTGCGCCGCCTGCCGAAGCTCCGGGATGAGTCGGTGGCCCCGGAAGCGGCTTTCGGCGGCACGTTCCATATCAACGAGGACTATGGACAGTTGGAGGATGCCTACCAGGCAGCGTTGGAGGGTGCCATCCCGGACCCGTTGCCCTGCGAAATCTACTGCCACTCCCTGACCGATCCCAGCATCCTCTCCGACGAGCTCGTCCAGGCCGGAGCACAGACCCTGACCATTTTTGGGCTGCACACTCCCCACCGGCTGGTCACCGAGGAGAACAACGGGCAGTTGCGGGCTGAACTGCTCGCCGCAGTGCTGGCTTCCCTCAACTCCGTCCTGGCCGAACCCATTGAGGATTTGCTGCTGACAGACGCTGATGGAAATCCCTGCGTCGAGGCAAAGACCACCCTGGACCTGGAACACGCACTGAACATGTCCGGAGGAAACATCTTCCACGGGAGCCTGCAGTGGCCCTTCCTGGAAGACGATGAACCGCGCAGTTCGCCGGCCGAACGGTGGGGAGTGGCCACGGGACACCCCCGGGTCTTCCTGTGCGGCGCAGGGGCGCGGCGGGGCGGGGGCGTCAGTGGGCTCGGTGGACACAACGCTGCGATGGCCGTCCTTGAAGATCCAACCGCCTGAACCGTGTCACGAATTGGGTAGCTGACGCACTTTATGAGTGGCTGCCTCCCCGGAAGCCCAGCGCATGGGGCAACCGGGGAGGCAGCTGCGCCCATCAGCCCTATCCAAGGAGTCCCATGTCCACCAAGATCTCGAGCTGGCCCGAAGGCACCCCCATGTGGGTGGACCTGGGAGTGGAAGATCCCGAAGCCGCCAAGGCCTTTTATTCGGGACTTTTCGGCTGGGAGTACCTCTCCGGGGGTGAGGATTCAGGCGGCTATCTCCTGGCCCAGGTGGGGGGACGCGCCGTGGCCGGAATCGGACCCAAGCAAGACCCCGATGCTCCCAACGTTTGGACCACCTATTTCGCCTCGGACGACGTTGATGTCACGGCGAAGAAAGTGACTGCTTCCGGCGGCCAAGTGGTCGCGCCGCCCTTCGACGTCATGGATTCGGGCCGGATGGCGCTGGCCATGGACAGCATCGGTGCCGTGTTCGTCATCTGGCAAGCCGGAAACCACATCGGCGCTGAACGCGTCAACGAGCACGGCGCCCTGTGCTGGAACGAGCTCCACACCAGCGACTACGAGGCCGCACGGACCTTCTATTCGGACGTCTTCGATGTCAGCTTCCAGGACATCGATCAGGACGGGGAGGCATACGCCACCATCCGCAGACCACTGGACGGCAGGGAAGTGGGCGGAGTTCTCCCAGACACCGAGGCAGCAACGGGCTATTGGATGACGTGGTTTGCCAGCGACAACGTCCACCGCACTGCGTTGAGGGCTGTCGAACTTGGCGCCACCCTAATCCAGCCTGTCGCCGAAAGCCCCTTAGGCCGCACGGCCATCGTGCAGGCTCCCCAGGGTGAAACCTTCGGAATCATCGACGCGCCCCGCACCATCGACTAGGCGGCTGGGCGACCGGACCAGTGGACGACGCGGTGAAACTCGACACCTGGATGAACGCATTTGCAGACGGGTTCTCCGACACCTCGTCTCGCTCCCTCGGAAACGTATGCTATCGGGCGGTAAGACCACTTGCCCCCGACGTGCTTGTTCTCCTCTACGAAGACTGGGAGAAGCATCTCAGCGCGAGAGCTTACCGCGTCGCCGACCTCGACAAGTTTTCCGGGCTTCCACGCGAAGTCGTCCGAAGCATTGTAGTAAGTGAACTCATCGAGCCAACGGTCCACGGAAGAACCGTGGATTCGGAACTGCTGAGGGGCCTTAACGCGGAGTTTCCTGGCCTGGAATGGATTGGTGAGATACCAGCTTAAGCAACCCGGCTAAAGGGCTCAGGATTCAGGCGACGCCCTAGGCGACCGCCGGATCCAGCGCCTCGGCAATGACCTCGTGCGCATGCGCCGCGGCCAGGGGTGCCGCCAAGCGGTGAACGGCCTGGAAGGTCCGGCGAACCGCGGGTCCATGCCACTCCGGTGGCAGGTAATCCGTTGGAAGGTTCGGGTCCCGGTACGGAAACTTGCGCCACATGGTGAGCATGGGGATGTAGTAGCGGAAAGCGTCACGCCTCAGCTCCTCCGTGGACTCAGCCAAGGCAACGTTGGGGTCATCACCCACGCGTTCGATCCACTGCTGCTCCGCGTTTGAATACAGCTCAAGGAACTCGGTGAACTGCTCATCGAGTTCCTTGAGGTCCCACCATTCGGAGATCTTGGGGCGCATGGGACCGTCAAAGACGTAGTCGCTCCTGAACAGGTCGACGAATTCGATCAAGCCGTCCGCAGTGAGGCGCTCCCGGGCTTGTTCCAGCTTGTGGGCGGGTGCGATCCACACACCGTTGGCCACGGAGCCAAACCCCAGACCGGACAATGCGGACCGCAACTGGTGCCGGCGGTTGCGCAGGGATTCCGGCACGGAGAACACTGCCAGCACCCAGGTGTCCACCGGGGCGGGCTGTTCGGGAGCGAAGATCCGCCGGTCTCCTTCGCGGAACACGTCGCTGATTGACTCCGAAATTTTGTACTTGGCGATGCCGCCCTCACGGACGCTTTTCAGCACGCCTTTGGCCTTGAGCCGTGAAACTGACGACCGCACACCCGGAGCGTCGTACCCCAGGGAACCCAGCATGGAGATCAGTGCTGAGACCGGCAATGCATCGCCCGCGTTCCGGCCGTAGAGGCCGAAGATCGTGACGAGGAGTTGCTGGTGGCGCACCGGGGGTGCCGGGACGGCGAACATCGAAAACATCCTCATTTCCGCGCCGCTGTTCAGGCGCCAGTCCACTTCATCATAGGTGTGGGCACTGGGCTGTTCCCTCAACGGAGTGGCAACGCCATACTAAGGATGCTTACTATGGAGGCACGCTTGAACTCCGCGTCAAGGATCAAGAAGCCACACCCAGTACTTTCCGCATCGACGATAGGAAGCACATCATGGCAGGAAATCTTGTAGCCCGTTCCATTCACGACCTTACCGCCGCAGCATGGTTTGGCGGCTCTCTGATGGGGGCCATTGGGCTCAACGGCGCCGCGGCAGAAGCCAAGGACCCCACCGAGCGCACCCGCCTGTCCAGCAAGGGCTGGGGTAAGTGGGCCCCGATCCAGACCGCAGCGTTCGCTGGCCACCTCGCCTCCGATCTCGCCATTGCTTGGGAGAACAAGGGCCGTATCGCCAAGCAGGACAGCGTCGCCGCCAACACCGTCTACAAGACGGTGGTCACCTTGGCCGGAGCAGCCGTGACTCTGTACGCGGGCATTGTGGGCAAGAAGGTGGACCAGCTCTCCGGTGAAGGCGCGGAGGGAGCCACGGAACCACGCCCGGGCGCCTCCGATGAACTGAAGTCGGCCCAAAACCAGCTGAAAGCCCTGCAGTGGGCCATCCCGGCCTTCGCTGCCTGGGTCATCATCCTCGGGGCGAAGCACGGTGAAATGCAGCGCCCCAAGAACGTCCTGAAGGGCCTGCGCTAAGCAAAAACCCTCCGCCGAGTTGGCACTTAATGACAATCGCCGAGGCCCGCATTGTCATTAAGTGCCAACTCGCGGGAGCGAGACAGCCCTGATCAAATGTTCGGGCCAGGGCTGTGCTGTGCTGGCCCCCTGGGGGACGTGCGCTGTGGTGACCGTCCCGTATGCGGCGACCTCACCGGCGTCGGACGTTATCTCGAAAGCCAAGGTCAGCGAGGTCCGGCCGAGCGCGTGCACCTTCACGGTCGCAGTAATGCGCTGGCCGAACCAGAGCTTGGCTTTGTAGTTAATCACCTGCTGCACCCGCGGTGCGCTGGGGAAGTAATCCGGCAGTTCGAGGCGGCGGAAGAGTTCAGCCTCCGCCGCCTCCACCCAGCGCATGATCGCCGAGTTGTGCTGATGCCCGGAGGCGTCCGTGTCCACCCATTCGACGGTTCGCTCGACGCACGCCTCCGGAAACATGGCTCTCCTACCGCGCGCCGACAGCGGCGTCGTCAGGATCAACGTCGACGGCGGCCACCGGCACCTCTGGTTGCGGTTTCGGAATAAGTGCGACGGCGACAGCGGCCAGGACCGCGATACCGGCGAAGATCCCGAAGTTCGCCTCGAACGGGAGCTTCGAACCGGCGATCCACCCACCGATCAACGGGCCCGAGATGGCACCGAGCCGGGCGAAACTGAGCGCCCAACCCGTCGCCGTGCCGCGCACCTTCGCCGGGTAGTAGTCGGCGATGTAGCCCGTGAGGACCAGTGAAGTGGAGATGGATCCGACGCCCGCGAAGGCCACGAACAGCAGGTTGACCACCATCGTGTTCGGGAAGACCAGGAGCATGATGCCCAGGCCCCCCAGGATGTAGAAGACCACAAGGATCAGCTTCTTGCCGTACTTGTCGGCCGCGCGGCCCAGGAGCAGGCCGCCGATGGCCGAGGCGAGGCTGAAAACCAGGAGGAAGGTCAGCGAGGAGCCGAGGTCGTAGCCGGCCTTCTTCATGATGCTCGGCAGCCAAGTGTTCAGTCCGTAGACCAGGAGCAGGCCGCAGAACAGCGAGATCCAGAAGAACACCGTTGAGCGTAGGTACTGCAGGGAGAACATGGTGGTGATGGTCTTCCACCACGGATCCACTGGGCCACCAGCCGCCGGCTTCGCGACAACCACCGGCCGGTAATCCGTGATTCCCAGCTTTGCCGCGAGCGACCTCGCTTCGGAACCCCGGCCCTTGGACTCCAAGTACTCAAGCGACTCCGGCAGGAACTTCCAGATCACCGGCAGCAGGACCACGGGTGCGGCGCCGATCGCGATCACCGCACGCCACCCACCCAGCGGCAGGACGAACAGGGCAGCAAGCGCGGCGGCCACGATGCCCAACGAGTAGCCGGAATACATGAGCCCGTAGTTATATGAGCGCTTGTTGGGGGCGGAATATTCAATGGTCAGGGCCGCCGCCACCGGGATCACGCCGCCCATGCCGAGTCCACCGATCAGGCGGAAGAAGCCGAAAAGCTCCGGCGTCGGCGCCCAGGCGGCACCTGCCTGGGTGAGCGTGAAGATGATCATGGAGGCCAAGAGCATCTTCTTGCGCCCCACGAGGTCGCTCAGGGTGCCTATGAACAGGGCGCCAATAAGCATGCCGATCAGGGCATATGAGCCAAGGCCACCCAGCGCGAGCGGCGAGAGGTTCCATTCCTTGTACTCGGCCAGTGCGGGAAGGACGGCTCCCAGTACGCCGACGTCGTAACCTTCGGCGAGGATCGCCAGCCAGCAGCAGAGGAGCACCACACCTGTGGTGCGCTTGGGCACGTTCCAGGTGTTGACGGGTGCGGCGGCCACGGCTACTTCACCAGGACCGATGCTGAACGGGCTGATGCGGCCGGGGTCCAGCGCAGGTGGTTGGTGGCTTCTTCGGCATCGGGCTCCTTCAAGAGGGACAAGCGCGGGCGGATTGCGTCGGTGCGTGAGCTTGGTGGCTTGCGGCGTCCGGCGCGGAACTGCGGAATCCACTGCGCCCCCGGGCCTTGGTATTCCTGCTCGGCTGCTGCGTGGAGGGTCCACTGGGGATCGTACAGGTGGGTGCGGCCCAAGGCGATCAAGTCGGCACGTCCAGCAAGGAGGATCGAGTTCACGTCGTCGTAGCTTGAGATGGCGCCGACGGCGATGACGGCCACGCCTGCCGGAGCGGCGACTTCCTGGCGGATGCGGTCGGCAAACGGGGTCTGGTAGCTGCGTCCGAAGGCGGGCTTTTCTTCCTTGGCGACTTGGCCGGTGGAGATGTCCAGGCCAGCTGCGCCGTGCTCCACGAACGCCTTCGCGATCCGGACCGAATCATCGGAGGTGTTGCCGCCGTCGATCCAGTCTGTCGCGGAGATGCGTACCGTCACCGGCTTGTTGGCAGGCCAGGCGGCGCGGACGGCGTCGAACACTTCCAGCGGGAACCGCAGCCGGTTCTCCAGGCTGCCACCGTATTCGTCCGTGCGCCGGTTGGAAACGGGCGACAGGAAGGACGAGAGCAGGTAGCCGTGGGCAGCGTGGATCTCGAGGAGGTCGAAGCCCGCTTCATCGGCGCGCTTGGTCGCTGCGACAAACTCGGCCTTGATGGCATCCATGCCCGCCCGGTCCAGTTCCACAGGGGTCTGGTTTTCGGCGCTGTACGGCAGGGCGGAGGGCCCGACGGCGGTCCAGTTGCCGGAGTCGAGGGGCTGGTCGATGCCTTCCCACATGAGCTTGGTGGAGCCCTTGCGGCCGGAGTGGCCCAGCTGGGCACCGATCTTGGCGGTGGAGCGGGAGTGGACGAAGTCGACGATTTCCTTCCAGCTGTCCCGCTGCTCGTCGGTGTAGAGGCCGCTGCAACCGGGGGTGATGCGGCCGGTTTCGGAGACGCACACCATCTCCGTCATGACCAGCCCGGCACCGCCAAGTGCCTTGGAACCGAGGTGGACCTTGTGGAAGTCGCCGGGGATGCCGTCCGTGGCGGAGTACATGTCCATCGGAGAGACGATGATGCGGTTCTTGAGCTCCAACTCACCGATGGAGTACGGCTGGAACATGGCCGGCGCAACCTCGCTGAGACCCTGGGATTCCGCGAAGTTCCTGTCCACGGCGTCGGCGAATTCGGGATCGCGCAGGCGCAGGTTCTCCTGGGTGATCCGGCGGCTGCGGGTGAGCAGGTTGAAGGCGAACTGAGTGGGGTCCTGGTCCTTGTACTGGCCGATCCGTTCGAACCACTCCAGCGAGGCCTGGGCGGCGCGCTGGGTTGACGCGACCACAGGGCGCCGCTCGGTTTCGTAGGCTTCCAGAGCTTCCTGGAGATCGGCGTGCTCGTGCAGGCAGGCGGCCAGCGCCAGGGAATCTTCCATGGCCAGCTTGGTGCCGGAGCCGATCGAGAAGTGCGCGGTGTGGGCGGCGTCGCCCAGCAGGACCACGTTGCCCTTGCGCCAGCTCTGGTTGCGGACGGTGGTGAAGTTGATCCACTTGGAGTTGTTGGTGAGGACCTCGTAGCCGTCCAGTTCCTCGGCGAAAATCTCACGGATCTTGGCGATCGACTTCTCGTCGGAGACGCCCGGAGGGAAGACTTCATTCGCGGTCTCGTCGAAGCCTGCAGCGTGCCAAACGTCCTGGTGCATTTCCACGATAAACGTGGATCCCTCGTCCGAGTACGGGTAGCCGTGGATCTGCATGACGCCCCACTCGGTTTCCTTCACGAAGAACTTGAAGGCTTCAAAGACCTGGTTGGTGCCGAGCCACATGAACTTGTTGGTCCGTGGGTCCAAGTTGGGCTTGAAGGAGTCTGCGTACTTGGCGCGGATCTGCGAGTTGATGCCATCTGCGGCAAGTACCAGATCGTAGTTGGCCTCCAGTTCCTCGATGGCAGGGGCCAGGGTGCTGAACCGTACATCCACATTCAGCTCGATGCAGCGGCGCTGCAGCAGTTCCAGCAATTCCTTGCGGCTCATGGCAGCGAAGCCCTGGCCACCCACGGTGATGGTTTCCCCGCGGAAGTGGATGTCGATGTCGGACCAGCGGGCGAAGCGGCGGCTCATGTACTCGGCCACCACCGGGTCCGCGTTGCCGATGCCGCCGAGCGTCTCATCGGAAAACACGACACCGAAACCGAAGGTGTCGCTGGCAGCGTTGCGTTCCCAGAGGGTGATGTCGTGGGACGGATCGAGCTGCTTCATCAGTGCTGCGAAGTACAGGCCGCCCGGGCCGCCTCCGACGATTGCGATCTTCATGGTGTTGCTCCTTCTACGCCTGGCTCTGGCCTGCGGCGGTAAGTTCGTTGGTGCTGGAAATGTCCTCCGCGAGGACGCGGTCGCGCAGCTTGAAGTGCTGCAGTTTGCCGCTGGGATTGCGTGGAAGTTCGGCGACGAAGCGGACATCGCGGGGGTACTTGTACGGGGCGATGGTTTGCTTCACGAAGTCCTGGATCTCCTTGCGCTTGGCAGCATCTCCGGTGACGCCCTCGCGGAGGACCACGAACGCGCACACGATGCTGCCGCGCTCCTCGTCCGGGATGCCGATGACCGCGTTTTCCACCACGTCCGGGTGCTGGTCGATGGCCGCTTCAACCTCGGGCCCGCCGATGTTGTACCCGGAGGAGACGATCATGTTGTCCGAGCGTGCCTGGTAAGTGAAGTAGCCGTCCTCGTCCATGGAGAACGTGTCCCCCGTGACGTTCCAGCCGTTCACTACGTAGTTCGCCTGGCGGGGATCGTCCAGGTACCGGCAGCCCGTGGGTCCGATGATCGCCAGACGTCCGGTTTGTCCTGCCGCAAGTTCGTTTCCCTGCGCGTCAAGAATCGTTGCGCGGTAGCCTGGCACGGCCTTGCCCGTGGTACCCGGACGGATGTCGTCCCCGGCCGCCGAGATGAACACGTGCAGCATTTCCGTGGCACCGATGCCGTTGACCAATCGCTGGCCGGTAGCTTCGTGGACGGCTTCCCACGTTTCCTTGGACAGGTGTTCGCCCGCGGAGACGGCAACCCGGAGGCCGCTGAGCAGGTCTCCGCGCTTCTCCTTGAGGATGGCCCGGTAGGCGGTGGGTGCAGTGAAGAGCACCGTGGCTCCGGCCTCTGCTGCCCGCTCAGCCAGTTCCACAGGACCGGCCTTTTCCGTCAGCAAAGCCGATGCACCGAACCGCAACGGGAAGACCACCAGTCCGCCAAGGCCGAAGGTGAAGGCCAGCGGAGGAGATCCCGCGAAGACGTCGTCAGCCGTGGGCTCCAGGATGTACCGGGCAAAGGTGTCCGCGTTGGCCAGGATGTCCCGGTGGAAATGCATGGTCACCTTCGGCACGCCCGTGGTTCCGGACGTCGGCCCCAGCAGGGCAACGTCGTCCGAGGACGTGTCCACTGGCGTGAACTCCCCGCTCTTGCGCGAGCAGCGGGCGGTGAGGTCGCCGTCGTCGTTCTTTCCGTACGTCAGGACCGTCACGTCCTCCCCCGCCGCGACCGCGAGCTCGTCCACGAAGCGGTGGTCCGAAATGGCGACCACCGGCTTGGTGAGCTGGATGATCGTGGAGACTTCGGTGGAGCGCAGCATGGGCATGGTGGTGACCACGACGGCGCCGGCTTTCAGGACGCCCAGCCATGCCGCGACGATCCACGGGTTGTTCGGGCCGCGAAGCAGGACGCGGTTGCCCGGGACGACGCCAAGGTCCTCGGTGAGTACCTGGGCAACCTGGTTGGAGCGGGTCTGGAGCTCGCCGTACGTCCAGACAACGCCGTCTGGGGTGCGGAGGGCGGGGCGGTCGGCGCCGTGCCGGGCGACAGCGTCGTCGATCAGCACGGCGGCGGCGTTGAGCCGGTCCGGGTAGTTCAGTTCGGGGAGGGTGAATTCGAACGCCGGCCAGGTATCGGTGGACGGCAGGTGGTCTCGGGTGAACGTGTCCACGTGGGCCGATGGCAACATGCTCATGGCCGTTCCTTTCAGTGGTGCGTCGTTGGGGCTGGGGATGGGGGTGTCAGGCGCGGATCATGCCCTCTTGGGCCACGGTCGCGAGGAGTCTTCCCTGACGGTCGAAGAAGCGGCCCATGGCGAGGCCGCGGTTGCTTTGGCCGGAGATGGCTTCCTGGGCGTAGAGCACCCAGTCGTCCACCCGGCCGTCGCGGTGGAACCACATCGAGTGGTCAAGGCTGGCGGTGGAGAGGCCGGGGCTGGACCAGTTGAGGCCGTTGACCCGGAGCAGCGGTTCAAGGATGGTGTAGTCGCACACGTAGGCCAGTGCCGTGCGCTGGAGGCTGGCGTCATCAGGCAGGGTGTCGAAGGCCTTGACCCAGATTGCCTGCTGGGGGGCCGTTCCACCCTCCAGCTCCACATATACCGGCCCGGAAATATGCCGCATGTCGAAGCTTCGGCCGGTTCCCCAATACTCGGCGGCAGGCCCTTCGCTTCCGGTGAGCGCCTCTGCTGCGGAGCGCAGCGATTCAGGCTCGACGGCGGCAGGCGCCTCGGGCTGGAAGTCCGGCCCGTCTTCGGGAACCTGGAAGGAACCCATCGCGGCATATACGGGCTTGCCGTTCTGGAAACCACGGACCGTGCGGGTAGAGTAACCGCGGCCATCCCGCAGTCGCTCGATTTCGTAGCGGACCGTAGAACCGATATCCACGGGGCGCATGAAATAGCTGTGCATCGAGTGGAGTTGCCGGTCGGCATCCACTGAGCGCATCATCGCCGCTGCGGCCTGAGCCACCATGTCTCCACCGTAAGCCTTGGGCCACGGAACGTACTGGGTAGTGGCCTCATAGGCTTCGTCGAAGACCTGGGCTTCCGTCTTCGTCAACTCAACGGCCCGGAGGAAGGTCTCCGACGTCAGGGTTCCCGCGATCATGGCTAGGCCCGTCGGTAGTCGGCGAGGGTCTCGTCCGGGACGTCCTCGAGGTTGACCACGAGGTTCTCCGGCGTACGGGCGGTCAGCCAGACAAGTTCCTCGGTGACAGACATGTTCGCCTCGACGTGCGGCATGAACGGAGGCACGAACACCCAGTCGCCAGCCTTCATATCAATGAACTCTGAGTAGTTCTCACCGAAGTAGATGCGTCCGTGGCCGCGGAGAACATAGCCGCCGGTTTCTGCTTCGCCGTGGTGGTGCGGCAGCGAGCGGTAGCCGGGAGTGTTCGAGACCTGGCCGAACCAAATCTTGGTTGCCGGGGTGTGCTGGATGCTGACGCCGGAGACGCGGATGCAGTCGCCGGACTGGGCCGTGTTGGTGTCCTCTTCGCCGGCACGGGTGACGACAGGGACTACCTTGCCGTCCGGCTGGGCGTAGATGGAGTTGTCGCCTTCGAGGCGGTATTCGGTGGTGGCCTGGCTCATGGGGTTTCTCCTCTTGTTAAGGCTGTGTTCTTAGGCGTGGACGGGTGCGTGGATCGCGAAGCGGTTTTCCAACCGGCCGATCCCTTCGATTTCGGTGACCAGCATGTCGCCGTCCTGCAGGAAGCGCGGCGGGGTCATACCCATGCCCACTCCCCCGGGCGTCCCCGTGAGGACGAGGTCGCCAGGACGCAAGATGGTGAACTGCGAAATGTAGGACAGCAACTGCGCCGGTCCGAAGACGAGCGTGCGGGTGTTGCCGTCCTGGACGAGCTCGCCGTTGACGTAGCCCTTGACCTGGAAGTGCTCCCCGGCCTCGTCCGCGGTGACCAGCACCGGGCCTACCGGAGTGGTCCGGTCCCAGGCCTTGCCCTGGAACCACTGCAGCGTCCGGTTTTGCCAGTCGCGCATGGAGACGTCGTTGGCAACGGTGTAGCCGGCTATTGCCTCGCGCGCCTGGTCCTCGTCCGCTTGGTACAGCTCGGAACCCACGACGACGGCCAGCTCGGCTTCCCAGTCGACGCGCCCACTCCCGTGGACTTCTACAGGATCGTTCGCGCCGACCAAGGTGTCCGCGTACTTGGCGAACAGTGTTGGGTATTCGGGGAGGTCCCGGCCCATCTCCTGGATGTGGTCGCCATAGTTCAGGCCACAGCAGATTACCTTTCCGGCATTGGGGAGCAAGGGAGCGAAGTCAGGGTTGCTGATCTCCTCACCCTCGGCTGCCAGGGCGATGAGTCGCCAATTCTTCCGGTTCAGGAAAGCGCCCACATCAGTGGCCGGAAGCGCGACATAAGTACCGTCGCCCGTGGCGAGTGCCGCCGTCGTACGTCCGCCCGAGATGCGCAGGGTGGCTAGTTTCATCGCTGGGTTCCCTTCGAGATATTCGATGTGTCGACTTTTTTACGATCGTCACATATGCTCAACGTAGCAGGGCGGGAATGATCTGCATAGGGGCTTTTCAAAAGTTTTCGCAACTGCCACAACCGAGGAGGACCACCATGAGCCACAAGACCATCAACCCGGAATCGCTGCCCAAGCCGTCCGGATTTGCCCACGGCATGCTCGCCGGAAACACCGTTTTCCTGGGCGGGCAGACAGCGCTGGACAAGGACATGAACATCGTTCCCGGCGGGATAGTGGAGCAGTTCACGCAGGCGTTTTCGAACGTCCTCACCACGCTGCGCGAAGCCGGCGGACAACCCGAGGACCTGGTCAACGTGACCATCTACCTCACGGACGTGGACGATTACATGGCCAATGGCCGCGAGATCGGGCGTATCTGGCGTGAGATGGCCGGCTCCCAGTACCCGGCCATGGCGGGCATCGGCGTCACGCGCCTCTGGCAGAAGGAAGCGATGATCGAAATCCAGGGCATCGCGGTGATTCCGGAGCGCTGAGTTAGTGGCCTCCCGGACGGGCGTGCGGCAGCATTGGCCCATGGGAACCGTCACGGAGTACTTGGAGAATGTCAGCGCCACGAGCCGACCCGTCCTGGAGCGGATCGTGGAGATTGCCCGGGAACTGGCGCCTGACGCCGAAGAAGGCACCAGTTACGGGATGCCTGCGTTGCTGGTCGAGGGCAAGGGCCTGGTGAGCGTGCTCGAAACCAAGAAGCACCTTGCCCTGTACCCGTTCAGCGGCCAGATCCTGCCCGAAATGTCCGAAGAGCTGGGCGGATACTCGTGGTCGCCGGGGACCCTGCGGTTCTCCGTGGACAACCCCGTGCCCGACTCCATGGTGCGCCGGATCCTGGAGACGCGGCTGGCGGCGATCCGCAAGTAGTTTTTGTACTCAGTGCTTGGCGGAGACGTCTTGGGAGATCGCGTCCGCGGTTGCCACGACGGCCTCCCGCACTGAGTCCACATACCCCTCCGGCTGCGCAGCGACTGCCTGTGCCTGCAGCGACACGTTGATCGCCGCCACGGTATCGCCGTTGTTGCGGTTGTGGACCGGCGCCGCAATGGACATCAGGCCAAGTTCCAGTTCCTGGTCCAGCAGGCACCAACCCTGTTTCCGGACACGCTCGACGGCGGTCCTCAAGTCGGACACGCTGGCGACGGTTCGCGGGGTAAGCGGCTTGAGTTCGACCCGTTCAAGGTAAGAATCCAGCTTTGCCGGCGGCAGGCCCGCGAGCAATACGCGGCCCATCGAGGTGGCGTAGGCAGGAAAACGGGTGCCCACCGTGATGCCGACATTCATGATGCGTTTGGTGGCCACCCGGGCAACGTAGAAGATATCCTGCCCGTCCAACACCGCAGCCGACGTCGACTCCCCCAGCTTCAGGGACAGCTCCTCAAGGTGCGGCTGAGCCAACTGCGGCAAAGACAGCGCCGAAAGGTATGAGTAGCCCAGCTGCAGCACCTTGGCCGTGAGCGCAAAGGTCTTGCCGTCGGTACGGACGTAGCCGAGCTCCACCAGCGTGTGCAGGAATCGCCTGGCCGTGGCCCGCGTCAGATCCGTGCGGGCAGCGACTTCACTGAGGGTCATGACCGGGTTGTTGGCATCGAATGCCCGGATCACAGCAAGACCCCGGGCCAACGACTGCACGTACTGGTCGCTGGCCTGCGGGGTCGTTGCGGAGTCGCTCATGGTTACCAATCGTAGTTTGCGTTGTGGGGCCCGCTCTGCGCCCCCGCCGCCTTCCTAACCTCGCAAGCTCGGCGAGGGGACCCCGGGCGGCGTGGGCCCCGGCTAAGGGATGCCATGCAGAGCGGGCCTCACAACGGGGGAACCATGCGTTGCGAGGCCTACTCTGCGGTCTCTCGCGGAGAAATAACGCGCAGAGCGGGCCTCACAACGGAGTGGGCCAAACTTGTGAGGCCTACTCTGCCTTTTTGAGGGGCAGCGGTACGAGTTCCTGGATTTCCTCGAAGGTGCAGCCGAACGTTTCGCGGACGGTGACACCTTCCGGTCCGGTGAGGAACACGGCTTTGTCGGTGTACACGCGGGTGACACAGCCGACGCCGGTCAACGGGTAGGTGCAGTGTTCCACCAGCTTCGAGGCGCCGTCACGGGTCAGCAGGGTCATCATCACGAACACGTCCTTCGCACCAGTGGCCAGGTCCATGGCGCCCCCGACGGCGGGAATCGCGTCCGGTGCGCCGGTGTGCCAGTTCGCGAGGTCACCGGTCGCGGAGACCTGGAACGCACCGAGGACGCAGATGTCCAAGTGCCCGCCGCGCATGATCGCGAACGAATCGGCATGGTGGAAGTAGGAGGCGCCGGGAAGCTCAGTGACGGGGATCTTTCCGGCGTTGATCAGGTCGCCATCAACGGCATCCCCCTCGGCGACAGGGCCCATGCCGAGCATCCCGTTTTCCGTGTGGAGGGTGATGTTCTGGTCCTCGGTGAGGTAGTTCGAAACCAGCGTAGGCTGCCCGATGCCCAGGTTTACGAACGAGCCCGGGGCGATGTCACGGGCCACCAACTGGGCCAGTTCATCGCGGCCCAGCGGCTTCTCGGAGGTCTGGATGCTTGTCTGCGTGCCCATGCTCAGGCCACCTTTCCGTTCGAAGAACCAGCAGCTGCTGCAACTCGGACCACCGAATTCACGTAGATCCCCGGTGTCACCACGTTCTCCGGGTCCAGCGAACCCGTGGGCACGATCTCGGAGACCTGCACAATGGTGTGCTTCGCCGCGGCGGCCATGATGGGCCCGAAGTTCCGGGCGGTCTTGCGATACACGAGGTTGCCCTTGCCATCGGCCTTGAGCGCCTTGATCAGGGCGACGTCGGCGTGGATTGGAGTCTCGAAGACCTGCCATTTCCCATCGAGGAACCGGGTTTCCTTGCCCTCGGCCAGCGTGGTGCCATAGCCCGTGGGAGTGAAGAAGCCACCGATACCGGCCCCGGCAGCACGGATGCGTTCGGCCAGGTTGCCCTGCGGAACCAGCTCCAGCTCGATCTCCCCGGCGTGATACTTCGCGTCGAAGTGCCAGGAATCGGACTGCCGCGGGAAGGAACAAATCATCTTCCGCACGCGGCCTTCCTTGATCAGCAATGCCAAGCCCTGGTCGCCCTGGCCGGCGTTGTTGTTCACCACGGTCAGGTCCTTCGCGCCGCAATCCATCAGCGCATCGATGAGCTCGAACGGCTGCCCGGCATTGCCGAAACCGCCGATCATCACCGTGGAACCGTCCTTGATCCCGGCCACGGCCTCGTCAACAGTGTCAATGAAATTCAACATCGCCCTTAAGCTCCTTCAACGCCAGAGGTTACGTTTTCCAGCACTACTGCCAGTCCCTGCCCCACGCCGATGCAGATCGCGGCCACGCCCCAGCGCTGCCCGGAGGCCTGCAGCGAACGGGCCAGCGTGCCAAGGATGCGGGTCCCGGAGGCACCGAGCGGGTGGCCCATTGCGATCGCACCGCCGTGGCGGTTCACGATCGAGGGGTCGATCCCCCACGCGTCAATGCATGCCAGCGACTGCGCGGCGAACGCTTCATTAAGTTCGACGGCGCCCACCTGGTCCCAGCCGATGCCCGCCTTCGCGAGGGCCTTGTTCGCGGCCTCCACCGGGGCAAACCCGAAGAACTGGGGATCGTTGCCATGGGCACCTCGTCCGGCGATGCGGGCCAACGGCTCCAACCCCAGAATCCCAGCAGCAGCCTCCGACCCGATCCACGCCGCAGAGGCACCGTCAGACAACGGCGAGGCGTTCCCGGCGGTGACCGTACCGCCGTCGGGCCCTGAACCCTCGGGACGGAAGACCGTCTTCAACCCGGCAAGCTTCTCAGCCGAAGAGCCGGCACGGATTCCCTCATCACGGACCAGGTCCGTCCCCGGAACCGCCGTAACCAAAGAATCGTAGAAGCCTTCGTTCCACGCAGCGTCGGCCAGGTTGTGCGAATCCGCCGCAAAAGCATCCTGACGCTCACGGGTGATCCCGTACTTCTCGCGTAACCGCTCCGTGGCCTCCCCCAGGGAAATGGTCCAGTCCTTGTTCATGGCCGGGTTCACCAAGCGCCAACCGAGCGTGGTCGAGGCCAAGGTCATGTCACCGGCCGGGTAGGGCTTGGACGTCTTGGGCAGCACCCACGGCGCACGGGACATCGACTCCGCGCCACCCACCAGCACCACATCGGCGTCGCCGGCGTTGATCTGGCGGGAAGCGATGATCGCCGCATCCAAGGACGAACCGCACAAGCGGTTCACCGTGGTGCCCGGGATCGAGACCGGCAGGCCAGCCAGCAGCGTCGCCATGCGGGCAACGTTGCGGTTTTCCTCGCCGGCACCGTTCGCGTTGCCGAACACCACCTCATCGATCCGCTCAACGTCCAAGCCGGGAGCCCGGCGAACGGACTCGCGCACAACATGGGCCGCGAGGTCATCGGGTCGGACAGCAGCAAGCCCGGAGCCGAACTTGCCAAACGGCGTGCGCACGGCGTCGTACACAAATGCCTGGTTCATAAGATTTCCTTCGTTTCTTTGGTGCCCAACCAGGGGACAGCAAACGTTGCTATGAGCCCCCATTGGGACAGGTGCTGTCCCCTAGTTGGGTGAGCGGGGGTTAGTTGGGTGAGTTGGCGTCGATTTCCGCGAAGACCTTTTGGGCCGTCTTGAACGCCGAGTTGGCCGACGGGACGCTGCAATAGATGGCGGTCTGGAGCAGGATTTCCTTGATCTCGTCCCTGCTCAGGCCGTTGTTGAGGGCAGCCCGGACATGCATGGCCAGCTCCTCCCAGTGACCGTGCGCCACCAGTGCAGTCAGCGTCACTGCAGAACGCATCTGCCGGCTCAGCCCCGGCCGCGTCCAAATTCCACCCCAGGCGATCCTGGTGATCATGTCCTGGTAGTCCTCGGTGAAGGAATCCTTCGCGGCGTTAGCGCGGTCCACATGTGCGTCGCCGAGCACTTCGCGGCGGACCACCATGCCGGCGTCGTAGATTTCCTGCGCGGTAGCCTCGGGCTGGACAGCCCCGTTCCGCTCGGATGAGTTCCGCTCTGAAGAGATGCTCACTGTCCGTTCTCCTTCATGAAGTTCCGCATCAAACCAGCCACGACGGCGGGCGCCTCGGCAGGCGCGAGGTGGCCCACGCCGTCGAGCGCTTCCGCCACGGCGTAGGTTCCGCCCGCCCGGACACCCGAGACAGTTTCCTCAGCAACCGACGGCGGCGCAACAGTATCCTCGACGCCGGCAACCGCCTGCGTGGGGACAGTGATGCTGCCGAGCTGCTCGCGGACATCGAACGCGGCAAGGGCTTCGCAGCAGAACGAGTAGCTGAAGCGGTCTGCGTCGCGGAGGGCGTGCAGGAGCCGACTGCTGATTTCGGGCTGGCGGTCCATGAAGCCCTTGGCGAACCAGCGCTCAGCCGAGCCTTGGATCATCACCGGCGTGCCCAGCTTCCGCACGGTTTCCGCCCGCTCCAGCCAGCCTTCCGGGGTGCCGAGCTTCGCGCCGCTGCACTGCACGGACAGGCTGCGGAGGCGGTCGCCGTGCTTGATGCCGAGCTGCAGGCCGGTGGCCCCGCCCAGTGAAACGCCCGCGTAATGGAACCTTGCGCCGGGGCTTACGGAATCGACAAGATCGACGACGGCGTCCGCCAGTTCCGCGACATCAAAACCTTCCGTGGCGGCCGGCGAGATGCCGTGGCCGGGCAGGTCCCAGCCGATGACGTCGTACTCGTCGCCGAGGAGGGCGGCGGTTTCGGACCACAGCACCGTGGAGGTACCCAGAGACGGGCCCACCACCAGGAGCGGCTTGGCTCCGAGTTCGCGCTGCGGGGACAGCAGCACAGCCTTGACGGTTGGCTTAGCCACGATGGGCTCCCTTCGTTGAAGCGGTGAATTCGGGGTAAGCGGCGAGTATGCGACGGCTTATTTCCGCGGCCTCGCCGAGGTAGCTCGCGGGGTCCAGCAGGGCGTCGAGTTCACGGTCGGAGAGGGTTTCGTCCGGGACGGCCTCGCGCAGGAGCTTGCTGTACGTGTCCGCCTGCTCAGCTGCCGGAGCTGCCAGGGTTTGATCGACGACGGCCTGCAGCTTCTGCTCTCCGTCCTCGCCGAGGAGAGGTGCGAGGGCGGCCGCCACACCTTCGCTAAGGAGCAGCGGACCCGAGATCTCCAGGTTCCGGCGCATGGCCTCGGGGAACACCCGGAGTCCTTCTGTGAGTTCCCGGAGTTGGAGCGCGGCACCCAGAGCCAACGCAAGCAGCCGACGCAACGCGGGCCACTCCGTGTGCCAGGCACCGTCCGGCCGCTCGTCGTTGAAGCTCGCAGCGGCCAGGTGGAGCTGGGAAGCAAGACCCGGCGCCTGGAGTGCCGCACTGCGGATGAGCACGGACAGCACGGGGTTCTGCTTCTGCGGCATGGCCGAGGAAACCCCGCGTCCGGCAGCCAGGGGTTCCCCGAGTTCGCCAACTTCCGGGCGGCTCAGGAACACCAGGTCCGAGGCGATCTTGCCGAAGGCATCCAGCAGGGATGCCAGGGAATCGCCCAGGGACGTGACGGCCAGTCGGTTGGTGTGCCACGGAGCCGGAGCCGCAGCCAAGCCGAGCTTGGAAGCCAGCGCATCCGCCAGCGTGAACGGCGTGGAGTCAGAGCCTGCAGTCAGTTTGGACCCGGAGGCCAACGTTCCACTGGCACCGCCGAACTGGACCGGCAACTCAACTGACTCCAGACGCGCGGCAGAAGCAGCCACTCCTTGGAACCATTGCGCGGCCTTGAGCCCGAAGGTGTACGGAAGGGCATGCTGCGTCAGGCTCCTGCCCACGCACAGCGTGTCCGCATGCTGTTCGGCCAAGCCGGCGAGCGCCGTCGTCGTGCTCTTCACTTCAGTGAGCAACGCCGAAACCGTGCGGCCGGCCAGCAGCATGAGCGCGGAGTCCAGGACATCCTGGCTGGTGAGAGAGGTGTGGACGGCTTTGCCCGCGCCGATCCCGGTTGCATCCAGGCTGCGCACGCGGGCCCGGAGTTCACCGAGCAGCGGGATCACCGGGTTGGCGCCGCCTTGGGCGCGTTCGGCGATGACGGCGAGGTCGTAGTGACCGGGGTCGGCGGCTTCGGCCACCACAGCGGCAGCCCCTTGGGGGGCCAGCCCGGCTTCCTCGAGGACGGCCGCCCAGGCGGCTTCGACGTCGAGGATCGCCGCGATCACGGCACGGTCGCCCGTCAGTGCGGTCACCTTAGGTGAGGCAGTAACGGGGCTGAGGAGGCCGAAGTCGCCGTCGGTCATGATGCTGCCGACTCCTCGGACGCCAGATCCAGCGAACCGTCCTGCTGGAAGTCCAGGAACACGGTCTCGTCCTGACCTTGGAGGCGAATGTCCCAGGTGAGTCCGCCGTCGGGATCGCGGCGTGCGATCAGGGTCTTGCGGCGCTCGGGGTCGAGGGAGCTGAGCAAAGGATCGTTGGCCAGCGCTTCCTCGTTTTCGGGCAGGTACACGCGGGTGAAGAGGCGGTTCATGAGGCCACGGGCGAAGACTGCCACGGAGATGAACGGCGCCGCTCCAGCCTTGAGCGGTCCCGGGTTCACCGTGGTGAAGGTGTAGACGCCCGAGTTGCCCACGGCGCCACGGCCCCAACCGGTGAAGGTGTAGCCGTCGCGGACCAGGGAGCCGGTGCGCTGGACGATGTTGCCCTCGGAGTCCGGCTGCCAGATTTCCAGGATCGCGTCCGGGATGGTGTGGCCCGCGCCGTCGTACACCGTGCCCTGGAGGCGGATGCTTCCGGGGCTGCCCGGTGCCAGGAGCTCGTTGTCCTTGTTAAAGGGGAGGGCGTAGCCGTAGAAGGGTCCGACGGTCTGGCCCGGTGTGGGTGTCAGCTTGCTCATGTGCTTACTCCTCGTCCCCGGCGTCGCCGAATGCTTCGTTCTCGGTCCAGGTCCTCTTGGAGCCGGTCAGGATGATGTCCCACTTGTAGCCGAGGGCCCATTCGGGGCTGGTCAGCTCGTGGTCGTACTGCGCCACCAGGCGGTCGCGGGCGTCCTGGTCCACGATCGACTGGTAGATGGGGTCCAGCGGGAAGAGCTGGTCGCCCGGGAAGTACATCTGGGTGACGATGCGCTGGGTGAACTCCGAGCCGAACATGGAGAAGTGGATGTGGGCCGGGCGCCAGGCGTTGAGGTGGTTCTTCCACGGGTACGCGCCCGGCTTGATGGTGGTGAAGGAGTAGGAGCCGTCGGCGCCCGTGATGCAGCGTCCGACGCCGGTGAAGTTCGGGTCGAGCGGTGCGGGGTGCTGGTCGCGCTTGTGGATGTATCGTCCGGAGGCGTTGGCCTGCCAGATTTCCACGAGCTGCCCGGCAACCGGACGACCGTCACCATCAAGGACGCGCCCGGAGACGATGATGCGTTCACCCTGGGGCTCGCCGTTGTGCTGGATGGTCAAGTCCGATTCCAGTGCGTGCACGTCCTGGTGCCCGAATGCCGGCGAGTAGAGCTCGATGGTTTCCGGGTCCGCGTGGTGCAGGCTCTTGGTGGGGTGGCGCAGGATGGAGCTGCGGTAGGGCGCGTAGTCCAGGCGCGGCATGGTTTCCGGTGCCTTGCCGTTCTTCAGTGCCTCGGCATAACGGTCGCCGATCGCCTTGATCTCTGCGCTGAGGTCCGCCTGCGTTTCCACTTTCTTGGACTCATGCGCGGCGTGCGGCTCAGCTGGCGGCACGAGTTCCTCGGATTCGAGAGCTTGTGCGGTGTTATCTTGCGGCACAACCGGCTCCTTTCTATGGATTCTTCTACTGGATCGGGCGGCTATGCCCGGTGGAGTGAGTCGTATTGGACGGCGTGGCGGACGGGTGCGTTCGGGGCTCCGTAGCCGTCGTAGTTGCCGCGGCGCTCCACCATTTCGAAGAACACACTGCCGACTGTGGCGGTGTAGAAGTGGAGGAATTCGCCTTTGGCGTCCCGGTCATACAGGAGGTTGAGCTCCTGGAGAGTGTCCAGGAAGCCGGGTTCAAGATCGAACCGCGCATCCAGGTCCTCGTAGTAGTTGGCCGGAATCTGCAGGAACTCGAGGCCACGCTCCTGTGCTGACCGGGCTGTTGCCACGAGGTCGTCCACTGCGAACGCGATGTGTTCCTGGTACGTTTTGCGTGCCTTTTCGGCCTGCTGCGCCGGAGCGAGGTTCAGCACCAGCCGGACTGCGCCGTTGCTGGTCTGCATGACCTGCGAGCGCACCAGGCCGCTGGGGCTGGGCACCTCGGCGAACGGCTGCGGTTCCAGGGCCAGCGCGCTGGTGTAGAAGAGGACGGCTTCGTCGAAGTGCTGCCATGGCTGGGCGAGGTTCACATGGTCGATGACGGCGTTCTGCTGTGCGCGCGGGTGCTCCAGCCCTTCGCCGAATTCGTGCGTCCAGGCAGCCGTGCCGTCCGGATTTCCCTGGCAGAGGAAAATCTCGGTGGAGTCCGGCGCGGAAATGCCCTGGAACACTTCCTCGTCCGCCTGCACCTTGCGGGCGACCACGGGGGCCTTGAGCTGCTGGGCGCGGGCGGAGGCAATTGCTGGAGAGTCGACGTCGAACCCCAAAGCGGCAATAGCCGGTTCCGTGTGCGAGGCCGCTTGCTCGTTGATGATCACTCGTGCCTGGCCCATGGTCCACAGCTGGACGTCCTTGGTGCGGTGCCGGCCTTCGAATTCGAAGCCGAGCTGACCAAGGAGCTTCTCCAGCTGGACCGTGTCATCGGCCTTGACCTCGGCGAAGTTGAACCCGGCGGGCTCGTTCACCTTGGGCAGCGTGGCCAGTTCCATGGGATAACGACGGCGGGAGTTCTGTTGGGTCTCGGCCGTGCCTGCCGCCGGGCTGCTGGCCAGCCATTTGGCGCTCTGTTCTTCCAGCCAGATGAGCGAACGCATCGCATCCACGGCCGTCCGCTCCACGTCCGACTGGCGGAACACATCATTGAAGACCTCCAAGGAGACGGGTCCGGTGTAGCCTGCGCGGACCACGTGCCCCATGAACTTGGCGAGCTCGAACTGGCCCTCCCCGGGGAAAACCCGGTAGTGGCGGCTCCAAGACAGCACGTCCATGCTCAGCTTGGGGGCGTCGGCTACCTGGACGAAGAAGATCTTCTCCGCGTTGATATCCTCGATCGGCGCCGTGTCCCAGTCGCGGGAGAGGATGTGGAACGAGTCCAGGCACGTCCCCAGGTTTGGGTGGTCCACCATCTCCACCAGGCGGTAAGCGTGCTCGTAGTCGTTGACGTACTTGCCCCAGGCCAAAGCCTCATAGGCAACCTTGACGCCGTGGTCCCCGGCCAGTTCGGCGAGTTCGGCCAGCTGTGCGGCCCGAAGCTCATCATCATCGATAGTGGCCGTGGCAACGTTGGAACAAACCAGGATGGTGTCCATGCCCAGGCGGGCCATGAGCTTGAACTTGGCTTCCGCGCGCTTGAGGTTGGCTTTCAGCAGGTCCGGTGTGACGCCGTCGAAATCGCGGAACGGCTGGTACAGATCAAGGCCGAGACCCAGGTCCGCCGCCATCTTGCGAACGTCTTCCGGGCTGAGCGGAGACGTGACGAGGTCCTGTTCGAAGATCTCGATGCCGTCGAAGCCCGCGATGGCGCAGGCCTGCATCTTCTCCCTCAGGGTTCCGGACAGGCAGACGGTGGCGATTCCGGTACGCATCAGTGGGCCGCCTTTTCGAGGGGGCCGGCGGTGAGCGAGGCTGCGGCTTCTTCCAGTGCGATCAGCTCCAGGAAGTGCGTGCGCATGCGGTCCCGGTCGGCGTTGCTTCCGGTGAAGAGCTTGAAGGCGTCGGCCGCCTGGCCAACTGCCATCCGGCCGCCGTCGAGCACTGCGCAACCCTTGGCGCGCGCTTCGCGGACCAGTTGAGTCTCGATGGGACGGTAGACGATGTCCGCCACCCAATGGCGGGTTTCCAGGAGTCCGATATCGAGGGGGAGGCCAGGGTGCGCGGCCATGCCGACCGGCGTGCAGTGCACCAGTCCGTCGGCAAGGGGCATCAGCTCCGGCAACTCCCCCAGGCCCCGCGGCGTGACGGCAGTGTCAGGGAAGAGACTTGAAAGTTCCGCGGCCCGTTCACTCGCCCGGTCGGCGTCCATGTCAACGAGGTCGAGATGTTTGGTGCCCGCCTTGAGCAGCGCGTAGGCGACGGCGGAACCCGCACCTCCTGCACCCAGCTGGACGACGCGATCGAGTTTGACTCCGGGCAGGCCGTCGGCGAGCGCCGAACCGAAGCCGGAAAAGTCTGTGTTGTGGCCGATGAAGCGGCCGTCCTGGATCAGGACCGTGTTCACGGCACCCAGGCGGGCGGCGTCGTCGGAAATTTCGTCAAGGTGCCCCAGCACCAACTGCTTGCAGGGGTGCGTGATGTTGAGGCCGTTGAAGCCCATCCGCTGGGCTGCTGTGAGGAGATCCCCGACGGCGGTGGCCGGCAATGCGAGTTCCAGCAGGTCGATGGGGCGGTACAGCAAGCGAAGGCCCTGCACATCGGCCTCGCGTTCATGCATGGGCGGAGTGAGCGAGGGCATGACGCCTTCACCAATCAGGCCCACCAGAACGGATTCGGCTCGGTTGCTCATCCTCAAGCTCCTTTTACTTCAGTCCCGCGGGTGGCGTTTCAGGGACGCTTCGCCCGCGGTGTTATCCAGATTACTACAGTTGTTCATATTCCGCACGCTTGTTCTTATCGCGAACATTTGGCGCACACCCCCTACCCAACCAGGGGACAGCAAACGCTCCAATGGGCGCCCATTGCGACACCTGCTGTCCCCTAGTTGGGTCAGCGCTGGGGCAGGCGGGCCGCGAGTTCAGCCGCGGCTTCCTGGAGCGTGGGCACATGGGCAACGAGTTCCTCCATGGTCAGGCGGAACACCGGCACCGCCGTCGCGAGCGAGGCGAAGGCATGGCCCTGCGAGTTGAGGACCGGCACGGCGACGGCGCGCATGCCGATCTCGTTTTCCTCGTCCATCACGGCATACCCCTGGCGACGGACTTGCTCGATCTCCTCGCGGAACTTGTCACGGTCCGTGATGGAGTGCTCGGTCAGAGCGTCGAGGGGAAGTTCCTCAAGGAGCCGCTTGCGCTCCAGCTCGGTTTCGAATGCCACGATCGCCTTGCCCACCGACGTTGTGTGCAAGGCACCAAGATGCCCGGGGTCACTGGTCACGCGGAAGGTCTTGGGGCCATCCACCTTGTTGACCGTTAGGTGATGGTCGCCGTCGCGGACCGAGAGAATGGTTGCCTCATGAGTACGCTCCGTGACCCGCTGCAATACCGGGAGAGCCGTGGCAGCGAAGCCGTGGTGATTGGAAACCCTCTGACCGAGCTGGAAAACCCGCAAACCCAGGTGGTAGCGCCGGCCATCAGGCTCGTAATCCACGAAGCCATCGCGGGTCAGTGAACCCAGCAGGCGATAGGTGGTACTGAAAGGCAAGTTCGCGCTGCGGGCGAGGTCGGCCGCACTTGCCCCCTTTGGCTCGTTGCCGAGCAGCACCAACAGACTCAGGGCTTTGCCGACCATGTCGGTCTTTGTGTCCTCTTTCACACTCATGCTTCGATGCTCTCACATGGTGAGAGCTATTTCTAGATGGTGGCGACAAGTATTGACAAGTGACCCCTCTCACAGCCACTATTGCTGTATTGCACAAGTAACTCTCACCATGTGGTTACTTTCGGAGTAGGCCAGCCGCACCTCGCTCGCCACTCCCTCCAGCTTCACCCGCGACACCGTTGTCACAGAAGGAACCCTCCCATGAGCCAAACAATGCCGTCAGCGACGCCCGGCACTGCATCAACAACGGGTACTCCCAAGAAAGCCGCCTTGGCCAGCTTCCTTGGCAGCGCCGTTGAGTACTACGACTTCTTCATCTTCGGATCCGCCGCAGCGCTGATCTTCCCGCACGTCTTCTTCCCGGACGCAGACGCCAACGCAGCCATCATGTCGTTCGCGACCTTCGGCTTCGCCTATGTCGCACGTCCCGTGGGCGCCATCATCCTGGGCCACTTCGGTGACCGGATCGGGCGCCAAAAGGTCCTCATGTTCACCCTGGTGCTCATGGGTGCAGCCACCTTCGTCATCGGCTGCCTGCCGGACTTCAAGACCATCGGCTGGTGGGCTCCGGTCCTGCTGGTCCTCGCCCGCCTGGCGCAGGGTCTCTCCGCCGCCGGCGAGCAAGCCGGCGCGTCGTCGATGACGCTGGAGCACGCTCCGGACAACCGCCGCTCCTTCTTTACTTCCTGGACACTGACCGGCACCCAGGGCGGTCAGATCCTGGCCGCGCTTGTCTTCATCCCGGTAGTGGCACTGCCCGACGAGATCAAGTACGGCATCGGCTGGCGTATCCCGTTCTGGCTGAGCGCGGTAGTGGTCATGGTGGCGTACTTCATCCGCCGCACCCTGCACGAGCCGCCGGCATTCGCCGAGGCCAAGAAGAACAACCAGATCGCCAAGCTTCCCATCGCCGATCTCCTGAAGCTGCACTGGCGCGACGTTCTCCGTGTTGTCTGCTGTGCTTTCATCGCGGCCGTCAGTACCGTCTTCGGCACCCTGGCCATCAAGTACGCCCAGGATGTAGCCCACGTCAACAGCACCATCACCCTGTGGTTGGTCGTTGTAGCCAACGTTGTGGCCCTCGGCACCCAGCCCCTGTTCGGCATGCTCGCGGACAGGATCGGCCGCAAGCCCGTCTTCATCTACGGAGCCGTGGCCAGCGCCATCATGACACCGGTGTTCCTGCTGACCCTTGAAGGCGGCAACGTGCCGCTGATGTTCCTGGTCTCGGTAGTGTTCTTCTCCTTCGGCTACGCAGCGGCCAACGCCGTCTGGCCTTCCTTCTACGGTGAAATGTTCAGCACCAAGGTCCGTTTCTCCGGTCTGGCCATCGGCACGCAGCTGGGCTTCCTGATGGCAGGCTTCGCACCGGCCATCGTCACGGCGATGGGTGGCACGAAGGCCGGAGGCTGGGTCCAGATCTCCATCTTCAGCGGAGTGATCTGCCTGATCGCGGCGATCTCTGCCCTGACCGCCCGCGAGTCGGCCAAGATCCCGACGGCAGAGCTCGGCCTGCACAAGTAGGCCTGGGTTTCACGAAGAGGAGCGCTCCTTCCCGGTTCCTGGAGCGCACACCTTCCCAGGGCACCCTGGTGACGACAAACGGAAAGCCCGGCATGTTCCCCGACATGCCGGGCTTTCCGCTGCCCATGGGTTCTTCCGGTCAGTAGCTGCCTACCGAGGATCCAGCACCACGGACTGGAAACTTCCCTGGCCCGTTCCCGTGTACAGGAGGAGCACCCCGTTGCCGGCAACACCCACCACCGACGGATTGCCCGTTCCAGTGAAGGCGTTACCCAAAGCCGCGAACGAGCTGAGGGTGTTCCACCCGCTTCCCAGGGCCACCCGTGCCAGGAAGCCGCCACTGCCGTTGCCCGGGTAGAGCCACAACGTCCCGTCAGTTCCCCGGGCCATGATGTCCTCCCGGCCGTCGCCATTGAAGTCCCCGCCCTGGACAACGGAATCGAAGATGTCCCACCCCGTGCCGATCTGCTTCCACGGAAGGAACCCACCCGAACCGTTACCCGGATAGATCCACAAGCTGCCATTGGCCGCCCGGGCCACGAGGTCGGCTTTCCCGTCACCATTGAAGTCACCCGGAGCGAGCAACTCATTGAACCCCTGCCAACCCACACCGATCTGCTTCCGCGGCAGGAACTGGCCGTGGCCGTCGGTCGGATACATCCACAGCACCCCGTCGGCCGTCCTCGCGACAAGATCCGGGTGACCATCGCCGTCGAAATCCCCGGCGCTCAGGACGGTGTTAAAGGCATTCCAGCCCGTTCCGACCAGAACGCGCGGGCGGAAGCCGCCCGAACCGTTCCCCGGATAAAGCCACAACGCGCCATCGGTGCCACGGGCCAGAATGTCCGCGACAGCATCGCCGTCGAAATCCCCTGCTTCCCAGACCTGGCTGAACTGGTTCCAGCCGGCGCCGATGGCCAAGCGGTCGGCAAAGCCGGAGCCGTTGCCTGGGTAGAGGCGCATGGTTCCGGTCGACGTCACTGTCAGGACGTCGGATTTCTTGTCGCCCGTGAAGTCTTGTCCGCTGACGATGTCGCCCACCGTGTTCCAACCGCTTCCGAGTGTGGTGCGAGGCACGAAGCCGCCCCAACCGTTGCCGGGGTATTGGTAGAGGGTGCCGTCGCTTGTCCGCGCAAGGAGCCCGAAGGAGCCATCGGACGTGATGCTGGTGAAGCCGTTCCACCCCGAGCCGATCTGCGACCATGCACGGAAGCCGCCCTGGCCATCGCCCGGGTACAGCCAGAGGCTGCCATCGGACTTGGTCGCCATAACGTCGAGTCGCGCGTCGCCGTCGAAATCGCCGACGGCGATGATGTTCGTGAAGCTCTGCCAGCCGGATCCGATTTGCCGTTTGGCGAGGAAACCGCCGTTGCCGTCGCCCGGGTACAGCCACAAGACGCCGTCGCTGGTGCGGGCCAAGATGTCACTTCGTCCGTCTCCATCGAAGTCCGAAAAGCCGGTGATGGCGTCGAAGATGTTCCAGCCGGAGCCCACCTGACGGGGGTTGTCGAGCCTGTTGCCCGGCAAGCCGGAGTACAGCATCAAGGAGCCGTCGGGTTCACGGGAGAGGACGTCGGAGAGCCCGTCGCCGTCGAAGTCGCCCGCCGAAAAACGGATCTTGGCTGTGAGCCGCGCGTCCGCAGTAATGGTGACGGTGGCCGACGTCGACGACACCGCATTAATGGTCACCTGCGTGCCGGTGTAGGTGGTGAAGGTGCTGCCCGCCTGCCACGCGTGGTTGCTGGCGTACCAAGGCTCCGGAAACGGCTTGGTAGACGGCATCAGGATCAAGGAAGAAGCAATGGTGGCGCCGCCGCGCTGGGCAATTTTGACCCCCATGTTGCCCGGCTTGCCGGCAGTGCCCAGGTAATTGTCGTAGCCGGCCGGTTCCCGCAGCTCCAGGTAATAGACCTCTTTGCTGACGGGATCGGTGAATTTGACCGCGCGCTGCGCTTCGGTGCCGCCCCACGGCTTGAGTGTGTAACTCTTGGAGCCTGTCGCGACCCCCACATCACGGATCTCATCGCCCCGGCCAAGTCCCGCGTAGTCCCAGAACGTGGAGCTGACAACGGGCAAGGAATACTGGGCGGCACCCATGATGTCGGTAGTGTCGCCGTACTCACGGATATAGCAGGACGGATCCGTGAATTGGCCATTGCTGTTGACCCCGACGTCGGACACCCCGCTGCCGCACTGAAGCGCATCCGCGTGCATCAAACCGATGACGTGCCCGAACTCGTGGGCCATCACGTTGTTCGTGAAGTTGCTGACCTGCGGCAGGAGGACGCGACCGCTGTAGCTGCCGCTGCTGTATCCCGCGCCGAGCGCGTTGCCCGACAGAGTGGACGTCGGAATGAAGATGACCAACGCCGTGTACGGGCTGGCTGACCAGTTCAGCTCGCTCGTGATGGTGGAGATGATGGTGCTGTAGCTGTCCGAGGAGCGGGCTTTCGACTGGTGGCCGGCGACTTCGCTGGTCACGGTCATGGACAGCTTGCCGGCCGTCATCGCGTTCCAGTAGTTGCTGGTGGACGCTACAGCTTTCTCGGCGTCCGTCATGGAAACCGGGTTGGTATTGTCCGCCAGCTTCGCAGTGACCAACCGGACGCTGATATTGCCGCCGGGGCCGGCTGCCGCAGCCCCGTCACGGAGCAGGGAATCGACGCCGGCCTCACCCTTGGTGGGTTGCTTGGCTTCCGGAAGGGGTGTCTCGAAGACATGCTCCGAGTGCGGAGTGCCCTCAACGAATTGGACGTTCGGATTATCGGGCCCGGGAAGGGGTACGGCTGTTGCCGGGGCTTGGACAAAAAACAGGCCGGTGGCGAAGACCACCAAGCCTGTGGACAGCGCAACGGATCGCTGCAATACACCCATTGGATCTCCTGGGAGGACGGAGCCTATGGTCGCTGGGCTCTCAACAACCGAGATCAGGCTACAGCCGTGAGGGCACTGGCCTACGGAAACACGCGACACAGCGCCCATGGAAGAAACGCAAGCATCCCGGAATGCTAACCGGACCCTAACCACTGCGAAATACCGTGGCAACATTGCCGCGCCACACTGGAATGGCCGGCAAGTGCAGGCACCAGCTCCAGCCAGGAGGACACAATGTTGAAGGAAGTTACCACTCACACCACACGAATACGCGCGATCAGCCAGCTCCACCGCGGAGACGAAATCGAAGCTCGCCTCTCAGTGGGACCCGACTACGACGACGTGGTGATACGCCGCGGACGCGTCCAGGAAACGGCCCCGGGTATCGGAGTCGTCTGGATCATGGATTACGCCTCCGGGATGAGAAAAGCCATCAATACCGACGAATGCACTGTGTGGCGCGTCGCCTGAAGCAGGATTTCCCTGGATCACGGCTGGACGCCCGCCGCCCCTCAGCCGCCGGCTACGGACTGGACAATCAAAACCTCCTGGCCCGCTGCAACCTCCGTATCAAGACCATTCAAACGCCGGACCTCGTCGCCGTTCACGTAAATATTCACGAAACGGCGGAGTGCTCCGGTTTCATCACGCAAACGCCTGGCCAGCACCGGATAATCTCCGGTCACCGAGTCCAACAACTGTCCAACGGTCACAGCGCCGTCGGCGGACGCAGTCAGATAGGACTGTCCGCCGACGAGCGGCTGCAGGACACCAGGCAACAGGACCGTAAAGTCAGCCACAACGGGCCTAACCAGGTACCGGGGCGCTGGCTGCCGCGGGCTCTGCGGTCGCGCTTCCGCCCACGCTGCCAACCACGACGGCGGCGCGCACGCAGAGCACGTCCGGCAAATGCGAGGCCACTTCCGTGAAGGTCCCGCCTTCGTCGGCGCTGGCGTAGACGGAACCGCTGCGGGTTCCGAAGTACACCCCCACCGGCTCGGCAGTATCTACGGATGCTGCATCCCGGAGAACGGCGTTGTATTCGTGATCCGGCAGGCCCGCGTGCAGTTCCGTCCAGCTATTTCCGGCGTCACCGGTCCGGTGGACGCTCAGTCGGCTGCCCGGAGGGATGCGTTCACCGTCAGCCTTCAACGGAATGACCCAAGCCGTCCCTTCACGGCGCGGATGGGTCAGCATGACGAACCCGAAATCGGCAGGCAGACCCTCCGCGATGGAATCCCAGTTCTCCCCGTCATCGTCCGTACGGTACACGCCGTGATGGTTCTGCGCGTACAAACGGCCTTCGACGGCGGCATCGGCCGCAATCTTGTGGACGCACTGGCCGAACTCCGGGTTGGGATCGGGCATGAAGTAGGCCGAAATTCCTTTGTTGCGGGGCTCCCAGGAGGTACCGCCGTCGAGAGATCTGTAGACGCCACCCGTGCTCATGGCGATGTGGACTTTCTCGCCGGACTCATCCACCACGATCGAGTGCGCCGCCGCGCCGCCGTAGCCGGCACCCCACTCACTGCGGTGGGGGTGGTCCCACAATCCGCGGTTCAACTCAAAGTGCTCGCCGCCGTCGGTCGATTTCCAGACAGAAATGGGCTCGCAGCCTGCCCAAACCACGCCGGGGCGGGACTCGGCGTCGGGATGGATCTGCCAGACCCGTTCCAGGGCGGCATCGGTGCCATCCGGAAACTTGATGGCTCCTTGCTCGGGCTCGGTCCACGTCGAGCCAAGGTCGTCTGAATGCGCCACAGTGGGTCCCCAGTGCTCTGACCGTACCCCCACCATGATCCGTGTTTTGCCGTCCCGTGTATCTATCCCGATGCTGGGTATTTCACTCATCAGGAAGTGCGGGCCGGAGAGGGACCAATCTTTTCGGTCCGGGCTGGTTGCCAGCCACAGGCCTTTCTTGGTCCCGATCGCCAGGACATAACTTTCTGCGGTTGCCATGTGACCCATCGAACCATCGCCGGGTGGGCGGGGCAATGGGTTTTGTGGCGTATGTGGAAAGCATCCGCGACACCGCCATCCGGTGCCGCGGATGCTGCAGCCTCTTACGCCTCCAGAGTTACAGTCGTCGCTCCCGGTTCCCGGGCGGCCTGCAGCTCCAGCAGTTCAGTGCGGAGCTGTGGGTCCAATGCAGCGTCCAGCACCGTCAAGGCAATCACCAACGCACCGTCCACCACGGCGTCGTCGGCTTCGGGCGTGATGGCGTCGGCCGTGAAGTCCGGGTGGTGCGGGACGGCCGTGCTGTTGCGGACCACCACCATGCCGTGGACGGAAGGGAGCACCTGCGACACATTCCCCATGTCCGAGGAGCCGCCACCGAAGACCGGCGTGTGGTCAACCGGACGTCCGAGGCTTTCCATGTTGGCGTCCCACAGGCCGCCGAGTCCGGCGTGGGTGTCGATCGGAGCATAGGGGTGTTCGGTCTGGCGGTGCGTCCAGGTGCATCCCGTGGCGATCGCCGCGCCTTCGAAGCATGCGAGGACCCGGCGCTTGAGGTTCCGCCACACGTCGACGTCCCCTGCACGCACTTCCACCTGCACCGTGGAGTCTCCGGCAATGACGTTGGTTGCCCCGCCTCCGTGCGAAATGAAGGCATTGATATTCGCATTTTCCGGAAGGTGCTGACGCAGAACGGCCAGGTTCATCAATGCCAGGCTTGCGGCGGCACCGGCGTTGATGGCCTTGTCCGGGGCGCCGGCGGCGTGGGCTTCACTTCCTTTGTAGTTCACCTCGAACCGCTCCACGGCGGCCATGCTGAACGCCGTGGCACTGCGCTCCGTCCCGGTCATGCCATGCACCATCAGCGAAAAGGCGGCGTCCTCCCACGCACCGGCCTGCAGGAGGGAGACCTTGCCCCCACCGTGCTCTTCGGCTGGGGTACCCAGCACCTTGATACGCAGCCCGGCGGCATCGGCCACGGGTTTGAGCGCCAAGGCTGCTCCGACGCCCGCCGCCGCGATGATGTTGTGCCCACAAGCGTGCCCTACCTCAGGAAGGGCGTCGTATTCGGCGCAGATCACAACGGTCAATTCGCCGGAACCGTACGTGGCCTCGATCGCCGTCGGAATTCCGTAAGCACGTTCGGTGACGTCGAAACCGCCGTCACGCAGGACAACGGCCACGGCCGCCGCGGACTCGTGTTCCTCCCAGGAGATCTCGGCCAGCGCGTGCACTTTGTGGCTAAGTTCCAGGATGGAGGGCACGACGGCGGACGCGGCCTCGCGTACGGCGTCGCGCAAGGTTTCCCTGGACGTGATGTCGATGGATATGGTCATGGTTTTTCCTTCTTTGGTGGTCGTAGGGATTCAGAAGCTGAGGGTGTTCACTGGACTGGTTCGAGTGCGGCGTCGGCCACGGGGTCCTCGCGGTCCAGGGCGGGTGTTTCCGGCGCAGCTTTTGCCTGCCGGATGAAAAGCACCACCACGGCGAAGAGGACACAGAGGCCGGCGCAAATCCACCAGACCGCGTGGAAGGAGGACTGCGTGGAAACGCGGGTTCCCGATGCCGCAGGGGTGGACAGGGCGGACATCAACAGGGCAAAGAGTGCACCGGCCACTCCCCCTGCGGCGGTTCGGGCCGTGTTGTACAGGCCGGAAGCGATGCCGACGGAGTCGGAGGCCGCACGCTGCACCACCAGGGTGGGAAGGGTTCCGCTGACCACACCTGTGCCGAGACCGGCCACTACCAACCACACCGTGAAAGTCACCAGGCTGCCGGGTGCCAGAATCATGAGCACGTAGGCCACGGCTCCGAGGAGGCCGCCGAAGGCAACGGTTCGTGTGCCGCCCAGGATGCGGGATACCCGGTCCGCGAACGTTGCTCCAAGGAAGGCCGCCAGCGCCATGATGCTGAGCAGGATTCCCGCAGCGGACGCAGCCGCGCCGAAACCAAATCCAAGGGTCGCTGGGTCCGAACGGAGGTAGACGGAAATGGGTGCCTGCGCACCAAACAATTGGGCACCGAACAGGAAGGCAACAAGGATGGGCAGGCCGATACCGCCCCGAAGCAGCATGGTGAGGTCCACCAGCGGGTGCTCCACCCGGCGCGCGGAGACCACCCAGGCCACGAGCAGGACCGCACCCACCAGCATTGACGCACCCACGGCCAGCGGAGGCCACGTGGCGAGGTTGGACGCGCCGCCAAGAACCGCTACCAAGCCGCCGCCTAGCAGGACAGCTCCAAGGTAATCCACCTTTCCCTTGCTGCGGATCGGGGATTCCTTGACGAAGACGGCGATGCCCGGGATGCACAGTCCCATGAAGATTGCGGGGAGCAACAGGGTCAAGGACAGGCTGCCGACGGCGTCCAGGACAATACCGGACAGGAGACCGCCGATCGTGGCGCCGAGGGTCAGGGCAGCCACAAGCCTGCCGATGCTCCTGCCCGAACGCGCGGAGTCGCGCTGGTGGACGATGGCAAATTCAAGCGGCAGGAAGACGGCAAGGGGAGCCTGGATGGCCCTGCCCACCAGGAACAGTTCGTAGTTCGGCGCGAAAGCAACCAGGACGGACGCCGCTGCAACGATTGCGGTGGCGATCATAAGGACGCGTTTGTGGCCGTGGATATCACCGAGCTTGGACAGGAGGGGGACAACCAAGACCGTCGCCAGCAAGTACGCGGCGCTGATCCAGTTGAGCGAGGCTGCCGAGACACCATGGTGTTCGCCGATCGAGGAAAACAAGGGACTCAACCAGCCCTGCAGGATGCCGCTGCCAAGCTCCATGACGACCAGGAATCCAACGGCTCCGGCAGCTGTGGATTTCTGCGCAGTTGTACGCATGTGCGCTCCGATGTGATGAGAAGTGAACGGGATCACACCATGATCAAAGCGCCATGTTTCTATTAGATGAAATTGAAGCTTTCCATGGATTATCTTGCTCCTATGCAGGAAAACGTGCTGGATCCCCTTGAAGAGCGGATCATCCATGCTTTGCAGATCGAGGGCCGGGCATCGTGGGCCGAGCTCGCACCCCTCCTGGGTGCGGATGCCGTGACGCTTTCCCGACGCTGGGAATCCCTCCGCGAACGGGGAGTGGCCTGGGTCACCGGGATTTTCACCGAAGGGGCCAGCGCCTTGGTGGATATCACCTGCATGCCCCAGCACACCGCGAAAGTGGCACAGGAGCTCACCAAAATCCCGGCTGTCATGACGCTCGACCATACTTCGGGCGGACGGGACCTGCTGGCCACCGTACTCGCCGAGAACCCACTGGCGATTTGGGATGTGGTGACCAACCGGATCGGTGCCCTTGATGGCGTCCGGAACACGCAGACACATCTGGTTACCGAAATGATCATGGAAGCATCGGCTTGGAGGTTGCGTGCACTCACCCCCGCTGAAGCCGCCAAGGTGGCCAAGCCCAAGGCGCCGCGGGCCAGGGCGCCCCGAACCGTCCATCCCGACGTCGAACACGCACTCCGGCACTGTCTGTTGGAGGACGGACGCCGGCCCGTCAGCCGCATCGCCGCTGAACATGGGCTCAGTGAACAACGGGTCGCGGACGGACTGGCCAGGATGCGGGCAGACGGGCGGCTGCGACTACGCACAGACGTGGCGCGCAGTGTCACGGGATGGCCCGTCTACGCTTGGTACTTTGTGCGCACCGCAGCCAAGCACATCCAGCAAATGCGCGGGCTCATGGCCCAAATTCCCGAGGCCCGGACAGCCCTTGCCGTCGCCAGTCAGTACAACCTTGTTGTGGCGGTCTGGCTGCGCGAGATGACCGACGTCATGCGCTTTGAGGCAGCGCTTGAAGCTGCCGTTCCGAGCGCCAGGATCGTCGACCGGAGCGTCGTTTTCCGGATGAGCAAGCATCTGGGCCACGTCATCGACGACCAAGGCCGGGCGACCCTCGGCTTCGTCCACCCCTTCTCCCCCTAACGGGTTGTGCGGTTAAGTAGAGCTAAACCGAAGGGAGCAGCCCGTGCTGGACATACGCCGCTTGCATATCCTCAAGACCCTAGAGCTTGAGGGCACCATGACAGCAGCTGCAGCCAAGCTTCACATGACCACCTCTGCTGTCAGCCAGCAGCTGGCGGTGTTGGAAAGGGAGGCTGGGCTGGCCCTGCTGGTGCGGACCGGCCGGAAGGTCCGGCTGACCGAAGCGGGTGCGTTGCTGGTGGAGCATTTCGCCCGCATCGCCTCTGAGGTTGAAGCCGCTGAAGCCACCTTGAAGAAGTTCCAGACGGACGTCCGCGGACGATTGGCGATCAGCGCCTTCCCGAGCTTTTGCAGCATGGTCCTTCCATCGGCTGCCATGTCGCTCCAAGCCACCTACCCCGGGCTGGACCTCACGGTATCGGATCTTGAACCATTCGAGAGCGTGGCCCAACTCCGGGCCGGAAACATTGATATCGCGGTGGTCGATGACCTCCACGAAATCCAGGACGAGGGCTTGGTGAAGACCGTCCTGGCGCGGGATGAGATCATTTTGGTCCTCCCCCGCGACCGTGCCGCACCGGAGCCTGGTACCCCTGTAAAGCTCACCGGCTACGCCCACGATAGTTGGGTCCTGGACCAGGAAGGCAGTGTCTTTGAACAGTTCGTGCTTCAGACCTGCCGCGAGGCGGGCTTCACCCCCAAGGTCATCGCCCATTGCCGGAACCTGATGGCCACCTTGGGCTTGGTCCGCGGTGGGCTAGGGGTTGCCCTGATGAGCGAACTCAATCTTGGCCGGGAAACGGAGGACCTCCTGGTACGCCGCGTTGATCCCAGCTGCGGCCGCAACATCATCGTCCTGTACCGTGCCGCGAGCCAGGCCTCGCCGGCCATTGCCGCCGTCCTCGAGGAACTCAGGATAGCCACCAACGCGCGGCCGACGGCGTAATCGTTAAGCCCAGCTTGAAGGTCCCTTCACTTATTTCCGATGGACGCGAGCGCCGACGGCCCCCAGAGTTGAAAGGGAACCCGCCCCCTGCTCCCTTGGAGGATCCCATGGCATTGAGCGCCCTCGACCTGTTTTCCATCGGCATCGGCCCGTCGTCGTCCCACACCGTGGGACCCATGCGCGCGGCCCACACCTTCGTCCAGGGACTGGAGCAGGAGGGAAAGCTCGACGCCGTTGATCGCGTTTACGCCGGATTGTTCGGTTCGTTGGGGGCTACTGGAAAGGGACACGGATCGGACAAGGCCGTGATCCTTGGATTCATGGGTGAGCTCCCGGAGAGCGTGGACCCCATGGCTACCGACGACATGGTTGCCGAGGCTACGGGGGCGAAGAAGATCCTCTTGGGCGGGCGCCGGATGGTTTCCTTCAATCGGGCAAAAGACGTGGTGCTGCATATGCGCCAATCGCTTCCCGCTCACCCCAATGGCATGCGCTTCCAGGCCTTCGACGGGGAAGGAAACCTCCTCTCCGAGCGCGTGTTCTACTCCGTGGGCGGCGGTTTCGTGGTGGATGAGGGCGCCGTGGGAAAGGCGGACCAGGACACGGTCAGCCTGCGCTACCCCTTCAGCAATGCCGAAGAGCTGCTTGCGCACTGTGACCGCGAGGGCTTGTCCATCAGCGACATCATGCTCGCCAACGAGAACGCCTGGCGCAGCGAAGAGGTCACCCGGGCTGAACTGCTCCGCATTTGGGAGACGATGAAGGAGTGCGTCTCGCGCGGCTGCAGCCGCACGGAAGAGCACCTGCCCGGCAACCTGATGGTCCGCCGTCGTGCTCCCCGCCTGTATGCCGACCTGCAAACCAAAGACGACGCGAACGATCCTTTGCGCGCCGTGGACTGGGTGAATCTGTTCGCGTTGGCCGTGAACGAAGAGAACGCCACGGGCGGGCGCATTGTCACCGCACCCACCAACGGTGCTGCCGGAATCATCCCCGCGGTCCTTCACTACTACATGAAGTTCACGCCGGGTGCCTCTGAAGAGCAGGTCGTCCGGTTCTTGCTGACGGCGGCAGCCATCGGTGTCCTCTTCAAGACGAACGCCTCGATCTCGGGTGCCGAGGTGGGCTGCCAGGGTGAGGTCGGGTCCGCGTGCTCCATGGCCGCCGGGGCACTGTGCGAAATCCTGGGCGGAACACCGCAGCAGGTTGAAAACGCCGCCGAAATCGGGATCGAGCACAACCTCGGCCTGACGTGCGACCCCGTGGGCGGACTGGTCCAAATCCCCTGCATCGAACGCAACGCCATGGCCAGCAACAAGGCCATCAACGCCGCACGGATCAGCCTTCGCGGAGACGGAATCCATCACGTCTCGTTGGACACCGCCATCAAGACCATGCGGGAGACCGGCGCTGACATGAAGAGCAAGTACAAGGAAACCTCCCGCGGCGGCCTGGCGGTCAACGTCATCGCGTGCTGAGGCAGCCCGGCGACGGGACGGTTCAGGCGTGTGCCGTCTCCGGATCCAGGGGGCTTGCTGCAATAAACGCGCGGTTCCGTCCGGCTGCCTTGGCTTGGTACAGAGCGCCGTCAGCGGTGTAAATCAGCTGTGCCAGCGCATGTCCCGCAATCGGGGTGGATGAGATTCCGTAACTGACGGTGGGGAAGGCAAGTCCATCCGGGGCTTGCGCAGCTGCCAGCCGAGTGCTGATCTCGGTGGTGATGGTCTCGGCGCTGACTTCGTCGGCGCCGGGAAGGAGGATGACAAATTCCTCCCCGCCGTATCTGGCCACCAAATCGGTCTTGCGCAGGGTCCCCTTGCACGCAGCCGCGAAGGCCCTGATTGCTGCGTCCCCCGCGGCGTGGCCGTGGGTATCGTTGACCGCCTTGAAATGATCAAGATCAGCCAGGATTACGGCGGCAGACAACCCTGCCCTGTGCAGCCCTGCGAGTTCCCGCTCGGCCAACTCCATGAACGCTTGGCGATTCAGCAAACCGGTCATTCCGTCGCGCATTGCCCGCTCGTTGAGCACCGTAATGAGCTGATGGTTATTGAGCGCAGTCATGCTGAATGAAACCAGGACCAACAGCATGATCAGCAGCAAGCACGTCACCGCCGGGGCAAAGAGCGTGCTGAGGATTTCGCTGTCCGGCCCCTCAACGGCGTATGCCACAATCCGGCAACCGAAGTAAGCCACAAGGGCGACCGCGACGACCAACAATGGTTTGTGGGCTTGGGAAGCCTGTGACTTCAACAGCGCGAGTTCGCGCGCGGCCAGCGCCATCCCGACCCCCATCATGGCGAAGTAGACCAGCACGCCCCGCCACTCGCCGTCGGGGTTCACCTCAGAGAAAGCTGCGACGGCGGTGACCGCCGGGGCGGCCAAAAGCAGCCACAGCGGCGACTTCAAACTTCTGAGGGATCGGAACCCCGCCCACACGCCAAATGCTCCCGCCACCAACAATGCGTTGCCGAAAGGGACGGCCGCCCTGCTCCATTCGGTTTCCTTTAACAAGTACGCCCCAATGCCGGCCAGCCAACATCCGAGGGCCGCAGACCAGTAGGAACTGTAAAGAGAGCGGGTTCTCCGGTACGACCCCAAGAAAAGCACCCACAATGTCAGCGTGACCACGGCCAACGCCAATTTCAAGCTAAATAAATCCAACATGGATCCCCCCATTCATCGGCCAGCCTAAAGGCCAAGTGAAGAATGGGCGAAACACGACGCGGCGGAAAGTCGGACCAATCGTTTGCCTTTTTGAATCCACACGTTAACCGGACCCGGACGACCGCCCTTGCGCTCGTGGAGTTGCCGTTTGAGTAGAATGCGCCCATGGCACAGGTCATTGTCTATGGACACAGAAGCTCAATCGAACAACGCCGCGAGGCCCTTTCCTCTGCGATTCATGGGGCAATAGTGACGACCCTCGACTATCCACCTGAAAAGAAGTTTCAACGTTTCATTTCACTCTCGGACGTTGACTTCATCCACCCCGACGACCGGGGCGGAGACTACACAATCATCGAGATCTCCATGTTCGAGGGCAGAACAGAGCAGGCAAAACGCAACCTCATCGCGGACCTGTTCGCACGGATCGAATCCGAAGCAGGAATCAAGCCGCACAGCGTGGAGATAACCATCACGGAGACTCCGCGGGTGAACTGGGGGATCCGTGGTGTCAATGCCGCGGAGCTGTCGCTCAATTACCAGGTCAACGTTTAGCAGGCCCTCCGCTCAGCCCATGTAGTCCTCATCAGAGACGTGCTCGAGCCAGGTGACGACGTCGCCGTTCTTGTCCGCTTCCTGCATCGCGACGTGTGCCATGAACCGGTCAGGGGTGGCACCGTGCCAGTGCTCCTCGCCGGGTTCGATGTAGACCACATCGCCGGGACGGATCTGTTGAATCCCGCCGTCCCGCGTAGCCACCAGCCCTATGCCGTCGGTGACGTACAGCGTCTGGCCTTTGGGGTGATGATGCCAGGCAGTCCGGGCGCCCGGAGCGAACCGGACGTGGGCGCAACCCACAGCTGATTGCTCATCCGGGGTCCTGATGCTGTCGATCTGCACAGTTCCGGTGAACCATTCCCCGGGTCCAGCGGCTGTCTGGCCACCGCTTTTCGTGTACTTCATGATTGCTCCTTAGCGGGTGCTGGCCTTTTCGACGACATTCTCCGTGGCTGCCCATGACGCCAGCAGCTTCAGGCCTTCTTCGCTGGCACTTCCGGGAACTGCCGGGTAGACGGTGACGTGAAGTCCGGTGTCCTCGTCGAGTTCAAGTTGTTGATACGTCAGTTCCAGGGGACCGACCACGGGGTGGTGGAAGTTCTTCATCCCCGATCTGTGGCGCCTGACGTTGTGCGCGGCCCACAAAGTGCGGAACTCCTCGCTCCGCATGGACAATTCGCCCACGAGCTCGGTGATGGCTTTGTCGTGTGGGAAGCGGCCTGCGTTGCGGCGAAGGATCTCCACATTGGTGTTGGCTGCGCGGTTCCAATCCGGGTAGAACTCCCGCCCCCTGGGATCCAGGAAGATGAACCGGGAATGGTTCGCCGGCCCGGCACTGCTCCGGAAAAGGTCGAAGTACATGGCATAACCCAAGGCGTTCGCCGCGACCACATCCATACGGTGGTTCGAAATAAGAGCCGGCGCGCCCGTGATGGAGTCCAAAAAGTACTGCAGCGCAGGATCGACAGTGTGGACGGCCTTCTTCACCTTGGTCCGGGCTCCCCTGTTCGCTGTCCGGGCAAGGTCATAAAGGTGCTCGGTCTCCGCACGGTCCAGCTGCAACGCCCCGGCGATGGCATCCAACACGCTGTCCGAAACACCGGAGAGGTTTCCCCGTTCCAGGCGGATGTAGTAGTCGACGCTGACGCCAGCCAGACGTGCCGCTTCATCACGGCGAAGGCCCGTGACCCGGCGCCGGATCCCGAAAACTTCGATGCCTGCCTGCTCAGGGGTGATGCGTGCGCGGCGGGACATCAGGAACTCCCGCACTTCCGACCGATTGTCCATGCCCACCACGTTACGACGTCGCCGACCCGTGGTGAGAGGTTCTGTTGGAACCTGTATAACCGGAGCCTCCCACCTGTCCCCAAGGCCATGGTCCGATGAATCCAGTCGTTCACCTGAGAGGCCAATCCATGTCAGCAGATACACCCACGGTGGTGCCCGTAGAAGTGCCCGGAAACCCCGTAAGCAATAACCCGGTGAGCCGTTGGGGAGGTGTTTTCGCCATGTCCTTCGGGGCCTTCGCCGTCGTCGCCTCCGAATTCATGCCCGTCAGCCTCCTGACTCCCATGGCCCGGGATCTTCAGGTTTCCGAAGGGCTGGTGGGACAGGGAATCGCGATATCGGGCCTGTTCGCCGTCCTCACAAGTCTTTCGATTTCCACGCTGACCGGAAGGATGAACCGGCGCACGCTGCTGATCGGCCTGGCCGCCCTGATGGGTGCCTCGGGAGCCCTGATAGCGCTGGCGCCAGGCTACTTGCCCTTCATGGTGGGCCGGGCAGCCATTGGGGTGGTCATCGGCGGATTCTGGTCAATGTCCGCGGCCACGGCGATACGGGTGGTGGCTCCGTCGCGGGTTCCCCGTGCTCTGGCGATAGTCAACGGAGGCAACGCCCTGGCCACCGTTCTGGCAGCGCCTCTTGGCAGCTACTTGGGCTCCTTCATCGGATGGCGGGGAGCGTTTCTCTGTCTCGTGCCAGTCTCCGCGGCATGTGTGGTGTGGCTCTGGATGTCCCTGCCGTCCTTGGAAGCACCGACCACCAGGACCAAAGCCCGCGACACCCTCGCGATCTTCAACGCTTTCAAGAACCGGACTGTCGCGTGGGGCATGGCCGCCTGCGGGACTTTCTTCATGGGGCAGTTCATCCTGTTCACCTACATCAGGCCCTTCCTGGAAACCGTCACCCATGTGGAAGTGGCCGTTGTTTCCATTGTTCTCCTCGTCATGGGTGTGTCCGGATTTGCCGGGACACTCCTCATCGGCCGTTTCCTGGGACCCGGGCTGCAGCGGACGCTCATGGTGATTCCCGCCGTCATGGCCCTCATTGCGGTTGCCCTCGTACCGCTGGGTGCGGTGTTCGCCGTCGTCGTTCTTTTGCTGGCCCTTTGGGGCCTGTTGGGTACCTCGGCTCCGGTGGGCTGGTGGAGCTGGGTAGCGCAAGCGATGCCCCACAACGCCGAACAAGGCGGCGGGCTCATGGTGGCCGTGGTCCAGACCTGCATCGCCCTGGGTTCCACTCTTGGCGGGATCCTGTTCGACTCGCTCGGCTTTGAAAGCACATTCCTTGCCAGTGCCGTGGTGCTGGTGGTGGCGGCGTTCCTTGCGTCTAGGCTGAACATGGCACCAACTCCCAACCGAGGATGACGGAGACAACCATGACAGAAGCAAGCATCGAAGCCCGCGCGGAACAACTGAAGGCCCTTCATGAGGCACCTGAAATCCTGAGTGTCGTTAATGTTTGGGACGCCGTCAGTGCAACCGCCGTGGCCGCGCTCCCCCAGACAAAGGCCATTGCCACGGCAGGACACTCCATCGCTGCCGCCTTTGGATACAAGGATGGAACCATGCCGTTGGATGTGGCGCTGAGCGGTGTGGAGAGGATCGTCAACGCTGTTGACCTCCCGGTCACTGCAGATCTCGACGACGGATATGAGGACCCGGCGGAAACCATCCGTCGCGCTATTGGCATCGGAGTGGTGGGCGCCAATGTCGAGGACCGCCTGCGGCCGTTCGACGAAGCAGTTGCCCGCGTGAAGGCGATCATTGACGCCGCCAACGCCGAGGGCATTGCCTTCCAGCTGAACGCCCGGACTGACGCCATCGTCCGCGGCGGTGACCGTCCGGTCAAGGAAAGCATCGACGACGCCATCGCGCGGGGCCGGGCCTTCCTCGACGCCGGTGCCGCTCTGGTTTTCGTCCCCGGCGCACTGAACCGTGAGACCATCGAGCCCCTCGTTGAAGGCCTCGGCCGCGGCAAGCTCTCGGTGATCGGCGCTCCCGGAGCGTTGCCCGGAGCCGAACTTCAAGAACTCGGCGTAGCGCGTGTGTCCTACGGGCCGTTCACGCAGCGGGTCGCCCTGCGCGCCCTCCAGGACCTCGCCACCAACCTGTACGGTTCCGGCGTCATCCCGAAGGACACCCCTGCGCTGAACTAGGGCAAAGCGTCCCGGCCCACTCGCAGCGGGTGGGCCGGGACTGCCCTCCAACAAGGTCTTTCAGTGCTGCCGGAGTGATCCTAAAATTGTTGTGCTGATGGCAGCAGAACCTGGCGGAAGGGGCGTGGTTGCCATGACCAAGGGTCCATTCCGGCACGACAAACCGGATCACCAAAGTGAAAGCAAAGAACACAGAACCCGCTTCGGGGAGTGGCTCAGGCGCGAAGACTCAGGCGTGGAAGGAACCGCCAGCAGTATCTTCATCCGCCGCCATGATGATCACCACCCGCCGGAACGCACATGCATCCAGGGGCATGAGATCGCGCCGGGGGAAACGCACTGCTCCCATGGACACCCAGTAGGCTGACAGTCCCAGGGGACCCGTCACGAAGTCGACCTCGTATCAAAGGCCGCCGCCGATTCCCGCAGGAGGCGGGCCACGGTGTCCAAGGGAAGGCTTGTTGGCCGCCGTCGGTCGAACCGGCGAAGGGCAATGTGCCTGGTCCCCAGTCCCGGGACATCCAGAATGTCCACCTGATCCTGGACCACGCCCGTCAGAGCCAAGGTGGGAACGATCGCAACGCCCTCGCCCGCGGCTACCAACGCCAGGGCGGTAAGCGTGTCCTGGTACTGGTGAATCGTCTCGATCTGGACTCCTGTGGAATGGCGGAGGCGCCCGAGGACGGCAATGTTGGCCGCTGATGGCTCGACCCCCAGCCACGGGAGGGGCAAACGGCTGAGGTCCAGGTTGTCGGTGGTCAGCAGCGACCCTGCCGGAACCACCAGCTTCCATGGCTCATCCAGCAGGGGTTCTTCCACCATTCCAGCGGCAAGGGGACGCTGGTTCGAGGTGGTGGAATCGTGTTCGACCACCACTGCATCCAGCTGGCGTTGACGGAACAGCCGCATAAGCGCCGGGAAGGCGTCCTCAACCAGCTGGATCTGGAGCTGGGGGTACTGGATGCGCCATTCGGGAAGCCGCGGGATCACCACAGTCCGCATGAAGCTGGTGAATCCGCCCACCCGCACCACGCCGGCAACCTCAGCCTGTCCCTGCACGCGGGACCGCGCCACATTCAGTGCGCGCTCTATCTCCTCCCCTGCCTCTGCCATCGCCAGCCCGGCGGGCGTCAGGACCGAGCCTTTGGGCGTTCGGAGAAGCAGCGCCTGGCCTGCTTCGCTCTCCAATTTGGTGAGTTGCTGCGACACCGCCGACGGCGTAATCCGCAGCTCATCGGCAGCCGCGAGGACCCCGCCGGTACGGGCGACGGCGAGGAGAACCAGCAGGCGACGAGGGTCCATTTCCATGTTCAGCGATTCTAAATACGGCCTTCAGAATAATGCAATTGAACTAAAGGTAGCTTTCCCTCAGAATTTAGGCATAGCCGCTCTTCGCTCTGAGGATACGGTCTCTGTAAACAGCAGAAAACACCCCTGAAGTTATTCGTCATTCGGCCTGCCTCCGAGCTGGCTGCCTGGACATGAGAGAGGACACCCGATGGAGCTGCTCTGGGAAATTACCGGTTGGGCCGGTGCTGCAGCGATGCTTTGCGCCTACATGACGGTGTCCATGGGCTGGATCAAGCCGGGCACCACGTTCCAGGCCGCGAACCTTTTTGGCTCCTGCGCCTTCATCATCAACGGCACGCTCCACGGAGCCTGGCCCTCGGTGGCCACCAACGTGGCGTGGTTCCTCATCTCGGCGGTCGCCCTGCTGAGGATGCGCAACCAGCAACCTGACGCAGTCGTCGAGGCGGAACCGATCGTCGTCCCGGCCTACGTCACGACGGACACGGGCACGCCGCCTGTCATCCCGCACCCCGCTCCTGTCGCCAACTGCGCGTAACCTGCTCGTCCAGGGGCGCGGCGAACACACAAGGTAACCTCCCGCCGTCGTCGTAAGAACCAGCGCATAGGCTGGGCCTTAAGCGCCGCCCGACAGAGAAGGAAGCCATGCCTACCCCAGACCGCCCGCTCCGCAAGCTTGGATTCCTTACCATCGGGCTGTTTGACCCGGCGGATCCTGCTGCGGGCCACCGCTCAACCTTGGACATTATTGAACTCGGCGAGCGCCTGGGATTCGACAGTGCCTGGTTGCGCCACCGCCACCTGCAGTTCGGCATCTCGTCGCCCGTCGCGGTGATGGCGGCGGCCAGCCAGCGGACGTCCCGGATTGAACTGGGCACGGCAGTAACGCCGTTGGGCTGGGAAAACCCTTTGCGGCTTGCCGAAGACCTGGCCACGGTGGACCTGCTCAGCGGGGGTCGGGTCAACCCGGGCGTCAGCGTAGGTGAACCGATGCACTATGACACCGTCAAACACGAGCTGTATCCGGATTCGGCAGATACCGAGGACTTCAGTTACGCGCGCGTGGACCGCTTTGCCCGGCTGGTCGCGGGCGAAAAAGTTCGGGAGTTTTCGGGTAAGCAGGGCGTTGTGGAGGAGTTCTCAAACCGCGTGGAACCGCACTCTGCCGGGTTGCGGGAACGGCTCTGGTACGGAGCAGCGAGCCTGAAGTCTGCAACGTGGGCCGGAGAGAACGGCTTCAACCTGCTCTCCAGCAGCGTCGTCTTCCCCGGACCGGATGAAGAACCGGACTTCGCCGCCGTACAGCAACGCCAGATCCGGGCGTTCAGGGACGCCGCAGCAACGGCGGGCCGCAGCCCGGCCCGGGTTTCACAGGGCCTGGTGGTGATCCCCACGGATTCGGCATCAAGCACTCAGCGGGAAAAGTACCAGCGTTACGTTGACGAGCGAACACCCCGCACCAGCGCACCTCAGGGACCAAAACGCATGATGTTCGCTCAGGACCTCATCGGCAGCAGCGAAGAAATCGCCGGGCAACTCTACGCGCACCTGGGCTTCCAGGAGGTGGACGAGGTGGCGTTCGCATTGCCGTTCAGCTTTGAGCACGAGGACTACGTACAGATCCTCACGGACATCGCAGAAATGTTGGGGCCGGCACTGGGGTGGACACCCGCGAAGTAAGGACAGTCAGTCCACGAACTCCGACTGGGTCTGGATGAAGTCCCAATCGGCCGAGGTCAATACGCCGCTCACTTTGTCCGGGTGGGGTCCGCCGGCCTCGGCGATGTGTTGCAGGACCTGCAGTGGCAGTTCTTCCACCCGCAGGTTCTCGCGCAGCCATTCCTTGCTGTCCAGGTGCAGATCAAGCCACCACATGTAGATTTCCACCGCGGGACCACCTTCCGTCGGATCCGTCGAATTAACGGTAGGCCGGGGCCGTGGCGTCTTCAAGGGTCCACCGATAAGGCTTGTAAGCAGCCGGATGTAGGGCCAATCTAGTCCTAAGGGCACTCCGGCACGCCGTTTCCGGCTGCCGGCCGCCCGTCGCACGAGGGACCCGCGATGGACTGTGACATCGAGCTGGAAATCGATACCGGCTCTGCACGCGGCGAATATACGGTGCACGTGGTTCGCGCACCGGCGGGCGGGCACGCGTCCGGCATCTTCGCCCTGGACGTGGACGGGATCATCGACCGGCTTCCGCAGCTTGAAGCGACAGTTCTGGCGTCCGCCGTCGCCGCCCGCCGCACGCTTCCGGTAGCGGAAGTGGCAGTCCGCGAAGTCGGCCAGGAACTGTTCCAAGCGCTCTTCACCCGGGAGGTCTACGGGACCTACCGGGCCAGTTTGGGTGCTGCCCAGCACGCGGGCCAGCAGCTCAGGGTTGTCCTCCGGCTGGCGGCCCCCGAGTTGGCGACGATGCCGTGGGAAACCCTGTTCGACCCCGAAACCGAGACCTACCTTTGCCAGACCGAGCCCTTGCTGCGGCATGTGCCCGCCCCCGACTACAACCTCAATCCCTTAGATGTGGCCCCGCCGTTGCGCATCCTGGGCATCGTGGCCTCACCCCGGGATCTGCCGGCCTTGGATGTCGCGGCCGAAAAGGAACATCTGGGCAGGGCACTTGCAGGACCGGCGTCGGAGGGCCGTGTTGAATTGGTGTGGACCAGGAGCGGCACGTGGGATGACGTGCAATCGATGCTCCTCGCAGGCCCCTGGCATGTAGTCCACTTCGTTGGCCACGGCGACTATGACTCCCGGACGGACGAGGGCCGCATCGCCCTGGTGGGGCAGGACGGCCGCGCCGCAATGGTCCGCGCCGTGCGTTTGATGGCGTTGCTGAGCGTAGCCGCCCCGCGCCCGCGGCTCGTGGTGCTGAACTCGTGCTCCTCGGGCGAAATGGGCCAGGCCGACCTCTTCTCCGGTACCGCCTCGGCCCTGGTCCGCAGCGGAATCGGTGCGGTCGCCGCGATGCAATTCGCCATCAGCGACTCGGCCGCGATCGCGTTCTCCCACGGCTTCTACGCCGCGATCGCCAACGGCCGCACGGTTGACGAGGCCGCCCGCATCGGCCGGATCTCAGTGATGGCCAGCCCGGACGGCACACTCGAATGGGTCACCCCGGCCCTTTACGTCCGGGGCGGATCCACGCAACTTTTCACGTTGAAGGGCTCCCCGCGCGTCCTGGCTTCAGTTGAAGGTACGACGGCGGCCGCGGCCTCGGGCGGTCAGGCTGCTGCAGGTACACAAGCGAACACAGACCAAGCCATGAAACGCGCCCAGTTGAGGGCGTTGTATGTGCAGGCAACTGCGGAACTGCGTGCGCGGCGATTCGACCAGGCCGTGGAACTGTTTGAGGACCTCCTGACATTGGAACCCGGCTACCGGGACGCAGCAAACCAACGAGACGCTGCCCGCAAACACCTGGAACTTGCCCGTATCTACCGCGAGGCCCGCCAGGCGGAAGAATCCGGCGACTGGTTGGCGGCTGCGGACGGTTTCGCCCTGGTCTTGGACGATCCCGAGTATCCCGATGCCGCGGCCCGGAAACAGGACTGCGAAAGAAAGCAACGCCTCGCCGATCTGGAGGGCGAACTGCGGTACCACTCCTCCCAGGGTTCGTGGCAGGCAGTTCTCGATGTCTCCCGTGAGCTGTCTTCACTGGACCCGGCTGCGGCCGATCCCGGTGGGCTGGCAACTGCAGCACGGGCCGAAATCGAGAAGACCAAGCCAAAAGAAGCCCCCGCTCCGGCGAACTCCGGAACAGAGCAGGGCTCGTACACGGCCGTCTACCAGCCACCGCCACCGCCCCGAACGGCCCCTTCGGGCGCACAACCGGCGTCCAACCCGAGCCCCACCCCACCGCGTGCCGCGCCGCTCGCTGGTGTCCCGGCGTCGAACGTTGGCGGTTCCGGCCCCACCGTCGCCCCGCCGCGACCGGCCGCCTCCATGCCGCAGCCGTTCAAGACCGTTCCTCTCGCCTGGGGCGGAGCCGCGCTGGCGGTGGCCGGCGGCCTGGGAGTGGGCTTTGCCGTCTACTTCCTGTGGCTCGATGACAACTACTGGTACGAGAGTGGCGGCGATGCCTCCCTCCGGATTGTCTACGGTCTGGTGGCCCCCTTGGGATACCTGCTGCTCGCCGTCGCAGGCCTTCCCGACCGCTCCGTCATGGGCAGGCTTGTGATGGCCGGAGTGGTCGTCTCCGGTGCGGTCTTTGGGTTGTCGGGTCTGAACTACGCCGTGGAACTGACAAGCGTCGTGTTCAGTTTCGTGCACGCCGGCTTCGGTTTGTGGGCGGGAATCCTGGCCCTGCGCACCGGGCAATCCAGGCTGATGGGATGGCTGCTGCTGTATGCCACCGTGTCCGTACCGCTGGTCTGGGTCCAGGACAAAGGCGTGTTCCTGGAGTCCTGGTACCGGACCCACGCGTACTTTGCCCTGATACAGCTTGCAGTGCTTTGCGCGGCAGGTGTGGGGTTCCTGGTCGAAGCGCGCCGCCTCGGTGCTCGTTCAGCAGAAAGGACCGGCAAATGAGCAGGCTGGTTGAGTTCACCACCGACGACGGCGGCACGGTAGTTGTGGAGGTGGCCAGCGGGGCCGGGAGCCTGGTGACCAGGGGTGGCGACCACGCGGCCGATCATTCGGGGGTTTTCGCGAGGGCCCAGCAGACGTTCCAACGGGCGCTTGAGCAGGTCCGGCCGGCAGTGCAGGGTGTGATCGACGAACTCCTGAGCCTCGAAAACCGCCCGGATGAGCTCAGTGTGGAGTTCGGGATCGACCTGCATGCCGAGGCCGGGGCGTTCATAGCGTCGGCCAGCACTGCATCCAACTTCAAGGTGCGGCTGACGTGGAACAAGCCCGCCCCAACCGCGCCGCCCAACTAGGGGACAGCAAACGTCCCAATGAGGCTTGGGTGGAGCGTTATCTGTCCCCCAGTTGGGTAGCAAACGGCCTGTTCAACAGCCCCCTGCGGCGCAACAATAAGGGTATGGCTGAAGAGGATTTCAGCGGCCCCATTCCCTTGGTGGTGGGAGTCCTTCCGGACCAGCACGTGGAGGTGCTGCAGACAGCCCGGACCCTCGCCGAAAAACTCGGTGTGCCACTGGTGTGCGCCTACGTCGACGAGGCCAGTTACCTGGTGGAGTGGGATCCGTCCCGTGAGACCCACCGGATGTCGCTGCACCCGGAAAAGGACGACGCCGAGGTGGACGCCGTCCGGGGAGACCTGGGGAAGGTCATCGCCGAAGCCATGGACGGCGGTACGGCCGATTGGACCCTGCGGTTGTTGGCCGGCGACCCCGCCCGGGCACTGGGCCGGCTGGCCTCGGACATCAACGCCTCCATGATCATTGTGGGCTCGCCGGAGCCGGGCCTGGGACACCGCATTTCCGAGGCTCTCAACGGCTCGGTGGCTGCGTGGCTCAGCCATCACCAGCGCCGGCCGGTCCTGATTGTGCCCCAGAAAAAGCGCCAGGAAGCGGCCCGGAAAAACTAAAGCGAAAGTACTTATTCAAGGTGGTGGCAATGGGCTCCGATGCCACGTAGAGTGATGAGTGCAGGAAGCGAAAGCGCCTGTCCAAAGACCGCTCCGGAGTGCGTATCCCCCAATAACGCACTCCGGAGCTCTTTGTTTTAACCTCGGTTTTGGCCTGTGCCGCCCCCACCTTCTTTGACCCACGAAACGGCCCCGACACGCCTTGTTACAGGCGTGTCGGGGCCGTTGTGGTTTTCAATGTGGGTCGCGACGGTACAAGCTCACGACGCCGGCACCCGGCTTGGGTGCCGGCAGGTCACCTGACGAAGGTGTACAGCAAGGCCGCCATCCCGAAGCCCACCAGGGACAGCACGGTTTCAAGGACGGTCCAGGTCTTCAGGGTGTCCTTCACGGACATGTTGAAGTACTTGGAGATGATCCAGAATCCGCCGTCGTTGACGTGGCTGGCGATGATCGAGCCCGAGGAAATGGCCACCACGATCAACGCGAGCTGCGGCTGGGAGTATCCCGAGGCCAGGCTTGGCGCGAGGATGCCACCGGTCGTCACGATCGCCACTGTGGCCGAGCCCTGGGCTATACGCATGCCGGCACTGATGACGAACGCGGAGAGGATGATGGGCAGGCCCGCCTGGGACAGTGAATCAGCCACGGCCTTGCCGACGCCAGTGGCAGACAGGACCGCTCCGAAGAACGCACCTGCACCAACCACCAACAGGATCATGCCCACCGGACGCAGCGAGGAACCCGTGATTTCGCTGAGCTCAGCAGAGGTCATGCCGCGGCGGATACCCAGCAGCCACATGGCGAGCAGCACGGCCACGGTCAGTGCGATGGCCGGGTTGCCGAAGAACTGGAGGATGTCCCGGAAGGTTCCAGCCGGCGCGAAGATGTTGCCGAACGTGCCGCCGAGGATAAGGATCATGGGCAGGCCGATCGCCAGCAGCACCAGGCCGATGGAGGGCTCATGACCACGCGCGGTGTCGGCTTCGGGGACGATCCGGTCTTCCGGAACGGACACCATCACGCGCTTGCCGATGTACGTGCCCCACAAAATACCGGATGCGAACCAGGCCGGAATACCGCAGATGAGGCCCATGAGGATGATCCAGCCGAGGTCCACGTGGAACAAGCCTGCGGCAGCAACCGGACCGGGGTGAGGGGGAAGGAAAGCGTGCGTCACGGACAAACCGGCCAGCAACGGCAGGGCATACAAGGCAAGCGACTTGCCGCCACGGATGGCAGCGACGTAGACCAGGGGCGCCAGCACGAAGATGCCGATGTCGAAGAACACCGGGATACCCAGCACGAAGCCGGTGATGCCCATCGCGAGCGGAGTGCCCTTCTCGCCGAAGATCTTCACCAGCCTGCCAAGCAGCACTTCGGCACCACCGGACCGCTCGAGGATGGCCCCGAGGACGGTACCAAGGCCGATGATCACGGTGATGTGGCCAAGGATTCCGGCGAAGCCCTTCTCAATCAGGGCGTCGCTGCTCTTGGTGGCCGAACCCACCAGGGCCTCCACCGAGATACCGCCTACCAGTGCCACGATCACACCGGTTCCCACCAGGGCGATGAACGGCTCGAGCTTGACCTTGATGATCAGGAACAGCAGCAACGCGATGCCCGCGCCTGCCAGGAGGAGCAGGCCGGCGGTGTCGTGCCGCAGCCATTCAAGGAATTCATTCATGGGCGTTTCTTTCTTGGTGAGTCCTACTTGAGGGTGCTGGTGAAGGCTGCGGCACGTGCCGCGATGTCTGCCCAATCGCCGGCAGCGACTGCCGCGGGCGGGACCACGCTGGTGCCGCAGCAGACTGCGGCAGCACCGGCGTCGAGGTAGCTCTTGGCGTTGGAGGCGTCGATGCCCCCGGAAGGAAGCAGGCGGATGCCCGGGTAGGGCCCCTGCAGATCCTTCAGATACGCCGGTCCGAGCTGTCGGGCGGGGAAAATCTTGACGACGTCCGAGCCGAGGTCCAGCGCCTGAGCCACTTCCGTGGGCGTCATCGCGCCGAGGCTGAACGGGATGCCGGCCGCCGCGGCAACCGCCGCGACTTCAGGCCGGAGTCCGGGCGTCACCAGGAACCGGGCACCGGCGTCGATGGCTGCGCGCGCCTGGTCCGCAGTCATCACCGTGCCGATTCCGACGGCGGCACCATGGTCCGCTGCGGTCTCCGCCGCGCGCCGGACATGCTTGAGCGCATCGGGCGTGGTGAACGTAAGCTCCACGCTGCGGATGCCGCCCTCGGCCAACGCCAGGCACAGGTCCGCGGCGTCGGTGATGGAGGGAGCCCGGACCACTGCAAGCGTGCGGTCGGTTTCGAGCTGCTGGACGAATTCCTGGGGGGTCATTGTTGTCCTTCTCTGGTGAGGCCATCACTGTGGCGGCGGAGGGCACGGCCGGCGCGCGCTCCGGTGGGCTGGCCGCCGTCGATCGCTGCCGTGCCGTTGACGAACACGTACTGGATGCCGCTGGCGGCTTGGCGGGGATTCTGGAACGTGGCGGTATCGCGGATGGTTTCGGGATCGAAAAGTACGACGTCGGCGGCGAACCCCTCGCGGACCAGTCCCCTGTTGTGGAGCTTGAGTCGCGCGGCGGGCCGGCCACTGAGGTGGTGGACCATTTCTTCGAGGCTGAGGAGACCTAGGTCGCGGGAGTAGTGGCCGAGGTAGCGCGGGAACGTGCCCCAGGCGCGGGGATGCGGCTTGGCACCGACCAGGAGCCCGTCGCTGCCACCCGTGTGGGTGCGGTGCTTCATGATGGCCTGGACGTTTTCCTCATGGCCAACGTGCTGCAGGATGCCTGTGCCGAGGCGGTCTTCGGTGAGGATCTGAGTGAAGACATCAAACGCCTCTTGGCCGCTTTCAGCCGCAATATCCTTGATGGTCTTGCCCACGAATCCCGTAAGCGCCGGGTTCTGGACGCCGCTGATTTCCAGGGTGTCCCATTCGGCCACTACGCCGTGGCAGCCGTCGGAACCGTAGATCTCGACGGCTTCCCGGATACGGGCGCGGGTTTCGGGGTCGGCCAGGCGGGCCAGGGTGGCTTCGGTTCCGCCGGATGACGCCCAGCTCGGGAGGATCGCCGAAAGGGTGGTGGCGCCGGGAAGGTAGGGGTACGTGTCCAGGGTGATGTCGACGCCCTGCTCCAGCGCTTCGTCGATGAGGTCCAGGAGTTCCCCGGCGCGGCCCTTGTTTTCGGCGAAGTTCATGGTGGCGTGGGACAAGTGCAGGGCGCAGCCGGTATCGCGGCTCAAGGAGATCATCTCGGCGTACGCACCTAGGGCGCCCTTGCCGTAGGAACGGTGGTGGGGTGCGTAGAAGCCGCCAAGTTCGCCAACGACGCGGCACAGTCCGGCGAGTTCCTCGGTCTGCGCGTACATTCCCGGCGTGTAGGTCAGCCCCGAACTCATGCCCACGGCGCCTTCCTCCATGGCGGTCCGGATGACGTCCTGCATCTGCTGCTGTTGCTCCGGCGTCGGGTCACCCTCGGCGAAGCCCATCACCATCGCGCGGACGGTTCCCTGCGGCACGAGGTACGCGGCGTTGGTGGCAATGCGGCCGGTCACGCCATCGGGCCCCTCGTCCTCGGTGTCCAGTCGATCGAGGTACTCCCCCACGGTCCGCCAGTTCCAGTCAAAGTCCGCAGGATTGTCATTCCAACCCGCGATCTTCTCCCGGACACCGGCAAGCGTGGCTTCATCCACTGGGGCATAGGAAAGCCCGTCCTGGCCGAGCAGTTCCGTGGTGACGCCCTGGCTGAGCTTCGCGTAGTGGTTCTTGTTGACCAACAGTTGCAGGTCCGAGTGCGCGTGCATGTCGATGAACCCAGGGCTCAGGACCAAGCCCGTGGCATCGATGACGCGGTCCGCGTCTCCTGCGGTGAGGCTACCGGCGTCGACGACGGCGGCAATCACCGCGCCGTCCAACAGGACGTCGGCGGCACGGCGGTCCGCTCCGGTTCCGTCCACCAGGGTGGCGTTGCTGATGAGGGTCTTCATGGGGAGTCCTAGAAGAAGGTATGGATGAGGTCGACGACGGTCTGGTCACTGTTGGTGTCGGCAAGGACCGGGATGACGGTCCACTTGTCGAACGCCGTGCACGGGTGGGACAGGCCCAGCCGGACCACGTCGCCGGGACGGACTGTGGTGGTGCGCGGGTCGAAGGTCATGAAGGAGTGCTGGTCGTTGACGGAAGTGATCTCCGCTCCGGCCAGTGGTTCCATGGCTCCGCCGAGGAACGGACCGAGGAGTTGCGGCTCGGGAAGACCTTCGTCGAAGGGGAGGTCGCGCTTGCCGGCGTCGAGGATCGCCAGTCCCGGCTCAGGCTGCGAGACAACCCGCGCCCAGCCGTACATTCCGGCGTGGAACGGCTGATCGCCGACGCGGGAGAACGGCGAGATTCCGCGGTAGAAGCCGTCGTCGTGGATGATGTAGGCGCCGCTGCGGATCATCAAATCCACTGACGGTCCTCCGGTTTCGGCTCCCGTGCTGATGGCCGGGGCGAGAACGGTGACGACGTCGTCGAAGTAGGCGCTGCCGCCGGCGGTGATGAACACGGAACCCGAGCCGTACAAGCCGGCTGCCAGGAGTTCCTCGTGAAGCAGCCGTATGTCGGTGAGATACCCGCGGACAGCGGCCAGGCCGGCGTCGTCCGCTGTGTGCGCGAGCGAGCCTTCATAGCCGCTGACCCCCACCAGACGGAGGTGCTCGGCGGCATGCACGGCACGGGCAACGTCCATCGCGGCGTCCACGCCACGGGCACCCGTCCGGCCACCGTGCGCGCCGAGTTCCACCAAGACATCCAGCACCGCCCCGGTTCCCGCAAGCGTCCGCTCGATCAAGGCGACAGTCTCGACGGAGTCTACCCACGACAGGATGGTGGAGTCCTGGTCGGCGACCCACTGGATCGCCTGCGGATCGGTAAGGCTGTTGGCGAGTTGCAGGTTCTGAACACCGAACTCCCGGGCCACCCGGAGCTGCGCGAAGTTGGCCAGCGTGATGCCCCACGCCCCGCGGTTGAGCTGCTCCGACCAGAGTTGCGGCGACATCGTGGTCTTGCCGTGGGGAGCGAGCAGTACGCCCCTTTCGGCGCACCACTGCGCCAGCCGATCCGCGTTGGCGACGAGCGCCTGCGCATCGAGCGTGAGCAGCGGTGTCTGGAGGTCCGCGAGCGTGTGCTTTTCGCGGAGGAATTCTGCGTGCGTGGTCCCCTTGGCGTTGGCGGGAATGGCCTTGTGATGCCAGTCGAGCCGGCGGTCGGCCAAGGTTGCCACGGCGGTTGCCGAGATGGCTTTGGAAGTGTCCACGCGTTGATTCCCTTCGCGGTGCTGCGGCGTTGAAGCTGCGTTGTGGGCTGCTTATGCTTGCGTTGCGTATTTTGCAACGCTGGTTGCAAGCCTGATCGTGATATGTCTAACATGGTGGCAGATCGAGAGTCAAGGCCGCTGCGAAGCGCGCGAACCATGGGAGAACGAGTGCTTTCAGCTGTATGTGTCGGCGAAACGATGGCGATGCTGACCCCCGCCCAAGCCGTTCCCCTGCACATGGCCTCCGAGCTTCACTGCGGGATCGGCGGTGCGGAATCCAACGTCGCCATGGGCCTTGCCGCCATGGGCCTGGAGACCCACTGGGTCAGCCGCGTCGGGCACGACGGCTTCGGCACCCGCATCCTCAACGACCTCCGCGACCACGGCGTGGGAGTCACCGGAGTGGAGGTCGACGCCGATCGGCCCACCGGCCTCTACGTCAAGGTGCCGGCCCAGGAGTCGGACCCCGACGGCGGCAGTTCGGTCCTGTACTACCGGCAAGGATCAGCGGCTTCGGCCATGGGACCGGACACTCTTTCGAACCCTGCAGTCTCCTCGCTGCTGGACAACGCATCGCTGATCCACTTGAGCGGGATCACCGCCGCACTGTCCCCCGATTGCCTTTCCCTGCTCGAAGAGTTGCTCACCGCGCCCCGCGACGGACGCCTCATCAGTTTCGACGTCAACTGGCGGGCAGCGCTCTGGGCAGGACAGGATCGCGCCGTCCTGCAGCGGCTGGCGAACCTGGCCGACGTCGTACTGGTTGGAAAAGACGAGGCCGAGCACGCGTTCGGAACCACCGACGAAGCCGAACTCCGCCGGCTCATGCCGGAGCCCGGTGTGCTGGTGATCAAGAACGAAGCCATCAGTGCCATTGCGCTGGACAAAGCCGGCACCCGGGAAGAGGTCCCCGCGCTGTCCGTCGCCGTCGTCGAACCTGTTGGCGCCGGTGACTCGTTCGCCGCCGGTTACCTCAGCGGCCTGCTGTACGGTCTGGGCCAGAAGGAGAGCCTCCGCCGCGGCCACGTTGCCGCCGCCTGCACACTGACGGTCCACGGCGATCGGGGTCCGTTGCCTCCGGCGGATGAACTTGCGGCCATCCTCGATTCCTCCGATGACGCTTGGGCTGCTATCCATGTTGAAGACGGACATTTCAACACCACCCGGAGCGTGACACCTTGAGCCAGAGCCTGATGCGGGCCATCGACCTGCTTGGCGAACTCGCCGCCAAACCAGCAACCCTGGACGAACTCTCGTCCAAGGCCTCCGTGCACAAGACCACCGTGATGCGGCTCCTGCACGCCCTTGAGGAGAAGCGGCTCGTGGTGCGGGACGAGGACCAGCGGTTCATGCTCGGCTCGAAGCTCTTCGAACTGTCCTCCTTGGCGCTGGAACAACGCGACATCCGCAAGGTGGCACACCCGCATCTCGCTGATCTCAACGGCAAGACCGGACACACCATCCACCTTGCCGCCTTTGAAGGAAACGAGGTGGTCTATATCGACAAGTTCGAGTCCCACCACCCCGTCCGCATGTACTCGCGCATCGGCCTGACTGCATCGTTGCACTCGGCCGCCGTGTCCAAGGTCCTCCTCGCCGACATGCCGCGCAGCCGGCAGGAAAAGATCGCCGCGGGGTTGGACTACGTCAAAGTTACCGAGAACACCCTGACCTCGCCCTCTGCCCTCCTGGCGGAGCTGGAGCTGGTCAAGGAACAAGGCTGGGCGCACGATAACGCCGAGCACGAAGCCTTCGTGCACTGCATCGCGGCCCCCATCCGCGATGCCAGCGGCGCCGTCGTGGCCGCAGCCTCTTGTTCGGTACCGGTAGTGATGCTCAGCTATGAAGGATTGCTGGAGCTGCTGCCCGACCTCAAAGCCAGCACCGAGGCCATCTCCAACGACCTCGGCTGGATCAGCCACGAAAGGAAACCCGCATGAGCGAGAAGACCGTAGTACTTACCGAAAACGCCCCCGCCCCGGCACACGTATTTTCCCAGGGCATCAAGAAGGGCGGCATGTTCCAGGTGTCCGGCCAGGGCCCCATGGACCCGGCCACCAACCAGTACATCGGCGAGGGCGACGTCCGCGTCCAGACCCGCCGCACCCTGGAAAACGTCAAGGCCATCCTCGAAGCCGGCGGATCCTCCGTGGAGGACGTGCTGATGTTCCGTGTCTACCTCACCACCCGCGACGACTTCGCCGCCATGAACGAGGTCTACGGCGAATTCATCAAGGAAAACGTCCCCAGCGGCCTGCTGCCCAGCCGCACCACGGTGTTCGTGGACCTGCCGCACGAGGTCATGCTGGTGGAAATCGACGCCCTGGCCGTCACCGCCTAACGCCCACTCACATCCCACCCGCTTGAGCCGGACGCTCACTCACATCCCACCTGCTTGAGCCGAACGCTCGCTCATGTGGAAAACGCGCCCGACGGCGGCACTCACCAGGAGTGCCGCCGTCGAGCCGTTAAGAGGCGGTCACCCGGGAAGGTGCTTCTGCCTTCTGGAAGCGGAGCTTCCACGGGGTGAGCGCCGACTCAAGTTGCTCGCGCAGATCCATCTTGGAGGCCCCTTCCACCCGCTCCTCAAAGTGGATTGGAACCTCCATGATTTTGAGCCCGTGCCGGGCTGCCCGGTAGTTCATCTCGACCTGGAATGAGTAGCCGTCGCTTTGGATGGACGCTACATCTATCCGGCGCAGGGCAGATGCCGTCCAGGCCTTATACCCGGCGGTCGCATCTTTGACTTTCAAGCCCAGGATCGCGCCCACGTAGAAGTTCGCCCAAGCCGAGAGCGCCTTCCGGTGCCAGGGCCATTCCGCAGCAGTGGAACCGCCGTGGACGTAGCGCGAACCGATGACGAGCGCGGCGTCGGAAGTGCTGATCCGGTCGAGCATGACGGGAATAGCGGACACCGGGTGGGACAAGTCGGCGTCCATTTGGATGATGACGTCGGCATCCACGTCCAGTGCTTGGGTCATTCCGGCCACGTACGCCCGTCCCAGCCCGTTCTTTTCCTTTCGGTGCAGAACGGACACCGCGCCCTGGGAATCTGCTGCCAGCTGGTCCGCCACCGTACCTGTTCCGTCGGGTGAATTGTCGTCAACAACCAGGACGTGGAGTTGTGGAATAGCCAGTGCTTGAAGTTGCGCGACGAGCACCGGCAGGTTCTCCCGCTCGTTATAGGTAGGCACAACAACAGTTATTTGCGGATGTACAGCAGTCAAGACGTGGGTCCCCAATTCAGTATTCGATGATCACCGGGGCTCAGCGCAGTGTGAGCAGCCCCGGGCAGGGCCAGTCTATTGAGCCAAGCTGAAGAGTCCCGTGCCGCCACGACCCACTTTGAGCCCCGGGAAGCGCCAACACCCCGTATTTTCCAGCGATTTCAGCGGCCTCCCGATCCACAGCAGGTGGCGGAGGTACGTACTAGTGACCAGCCTGCAGGCGCTTCGGGGCAAGCGTTGGTGGAACCGCCGGAACCCGCTGCCGTTTGGCGTACACCCTGGCCCGCTGGCTGGACAGTGCCAGGAGGACGAGGATGTCAGTAGCCAGGCCGGAGAGGCCGGCTTCCAGGGTGATGTTGGCGCTTCCCGTGAAGTAGTCGATGGCCTGCACCACCACGGAGATGGAACTCAACCCCATGGCGATCACGCGCGCCCCGTTGCTGCCGAGGAAAATCCGCCAAGCCAGGAAAATCTCACCCAGCCCAAACAGCAGGACCACCACGGCAATAAAGGTGACCACCGCCGTCGTGGTTTGTGGGTCAAGGGGGTCGCCATCGGTGGTGAGTTCCGTGAACACCTCGGAGGAGGTCAAGAGCGTCATGGCGAGGACGAAGGCCGCGATGGACCTGGCCACCACCAACGCGGCTCCCATCATGGTGGGGGCCGGCCGTCGGTCGCGGCTGTCCGTTGGGCGGGATGGCTGGTTCGCCGGGACCGCCACCCGGCACGCGTCGATGATGGGGAGGTCGCCGTCGGTGGAAATCGAGTCCCCGCCGCCGTTGCGTGAGTGGTAGCCGGTGGAGAAGTCCTTGATCACTTGGACCGTCACAGCAGGCTCGGCGTCGGACACTGTCCGAACAATGTGGTCGCGCTCAACGTCCGTGTTCTGTTCGATCTTGTGCGTGATCTGGAGGGTGAAGAGTGAGAAGCCGACGCTGCGGTCGTAGGTTCCGGCGGCGAGCCAGTCCACTTTGTGCCCACCGGGAAGGAGCCAGCCGTCGGGGCAACGCCAGAAACGGACGTGATGGCGTTTGCCCGGGTTGTTGTCCACTTCCTGCTGGTAGGCGAAATCCTGTTGCCGGTCGAAGAGGTAGAGCGGGCTGACCGGAGCCTCGGAGTAGCTGCGCCGGAAAATGGTGGAGCTGATGATGCGGCGGCTGCTGCCGAGGGTGACGTCGTCAGCTTGCGTCCAACCCGCGGCCCGCATGATGGCATGAACTTGCGATTCGTGGCCGAGCAACGCAACGTTCACGGGGTCACCCAGCAGCCCGTCGCTGGTCCTGGCCCGCCCGATGAAGTAGCCGGGAACGTAGATCGTGGTGAGGATGCGGTGGAGCCGGGGCAGAAGAAGATAGGCAAGGAATGCCCAGAAGAAGAAGTAGAACCACAACTGGCCCCACCCCAAGTGGAAGCTCTCGCCCACCAGCAGAAAGGCCAGCCAGACTGACGCGACACCGCCAAGGATAAAGAACGCGTGGTCTAGCCACGTATCGGTCACGTCCTTGGCAGGTGCCTTGTACACGGGCTTACCCTTCGGCGAGGCTGAGTTGTTTGTTCCCGATGAGCCACTGGACGGACTCATGAACAGCCTGCTCCGGTTCATACCGCGGCGCATAGCCCAACAGCGACTTGGCTTTCTCTATGGTCAGGCAGTGATTGCGCGACAAGTGCGCCCAGCTCGCCTCCGCGTGCTCGCGGGGTGTGTTCCGGCGGAATTCCTCCCAGCCCACCGTTTCAAACCGCGGTTCCTGGCCGAACCAGGAAGCAGCAATCCCCGCAAAGCCCCGTACGCTCAAAGCCGTCGGCGCAACGATGTTGAAGTCTTCGCCGGCCGCGGCTTCGCGACGCTGGATCGCCTTCTCGAACGCCTGGGCGACGTCGTCGGCGTGGACGTGGTGCATCAATTCCGTGCCGCTCCCGGGCATTTCCACTGTCTGCCCGGCGGAGATCTTCTGCCAGACAGAGGGATCGAAATTGCCCAACGGTCCCACCGGATGCCAGCCGGGACCCACAATGTGGCCAGGATGCAAGGATGTGGTGACCAGGCCGCCCGACGCCGTCTCCTCCTTCAGCATGCGGGCAATGTCGCGCTTCTGGATACCGTAGTCGTCCGTGGGTTCCAAGGCGGATTGAGAGCCCTCCGCTATTGGCAACTTGATGCTGGCGCCATACCGCCAAATGGATCCACAGTGGAGGAGATGTCCCACCCCCCCACGGAGCCGACCTACCAGCGCTGTGGCGGAGTCGAGCGTGAAGCACAGCAGATCAACCACGACGTCGGCACCCAGTCCCGCTATGTGGTCGCCGAAGGTGCCTGCCAGGTCCTCGTGCGTACGGTCCGCTGTCACCTGGCGGACCTGCTGCCACTCGGGGGAATCCGTGTACGGCGCCCTGGTCCCCCGGCTGACGCTGATCACCTCGTGCCCACCACGAACAAGCCTGGGCACCAGGAACGAGCCGATGTGGCCACTGCCGCCGATGACAACGATTTTCATGGCTTCCCTTCATCTCCGGGGTAGAGCTGGGAGTTCCAGAGTAGCCGGGGTTGCCGCTTCAGAGCAGGGCTATGGCATTCGCCGGCGAACCAGTGCCTCCAACGATGTTGAGCGGTTTGATGCTGACGAAGGCTTCCCACGTGCCCGTCGTGCGCATGTGCCGGGCCAAGGGTCCGAGCTTCCACAGTTCGCCAAGCGGCATGCCCAGCTTGGCCAGGAGTTGCTGGTGCATCATCCCGTTGTCATTGGGAGCCGATTCCAGGAAGGGGCTGTCCGGCACAGCCGGCAGGCACTCGAAGGCGAAGTTGTCGGCAGCCAGAACCGAGAGCCGGTTGTCCCAGGCCCAGGCCACGAACTCTTCGCTTTGCGCAATTCCGGTTGCTTTCCGGCTGGTCCGGACTTCTTGCTTCCCAAAGTCCGGCAGCCCGAGGAACCACTCGCACCAGCCCGTATGCAGCATGAGGATGTCCCCCGGTTCCAACGTGAGCGACTGCGCCTCAACAGCGGCTTGGATCAGCTCCAAGCCAAGGGGTTCACCGGCTTCGTGGTCGATCGGCGCCCCGGCAGCAGTTCGGTAGCCTTCAAGGTCCACCAGCACACCCCTGCCGACGATGGGTTGCTCTGCCCACTCCTGGATGCCCAGCTCTGCAGTACCTTCGCAGACCAAGCCGTCCGGGGTGCCGTTGTAGAAGCCCACGTCATCCGCCCGGCGGTGCCTGAGTCCGTCGATCTGGGTGGAACCTTGCAGGTAGTAGCCGTCCAGGTAGTCGTCACGGTGGGCCGGATGTGCCGAGTAGATGATGTGCCGTGGAGCGCCGCGCTTGAGGGACATGCCGGGGTCGAACGCATCTGCCGCGTAGTCCAGCCCAAAGACCCCACCGGTGCGGATGCAGTCCTTGGCCGAGAGCACGGCCTCAGGGGTGATGAACGACGGCGTTCCGCGGTCCTTGTCGGGGAACAGGTTCCAGGAAGTGCCGGCAAGTTGCCCCTCCCGCTGGAGCAGTTGGGCATATGAAGGGTAGTTCATCGCGTGGTCGCTTCCTGTTTCACGTCCGCACGCTGCGGGCTTTTGTAGCTGAGCAGGAACCCGGCCACGGCGCACACCGAAGCCGCAATGCACATGCCGGGCTTGAAGAACTCGTTGAGGAACGCCAACCAACTGCCCTGGCCCACAACCAGGCCGAGGGCCTGGCCGGCCACGAACAACACCCCTCCTGCCAGAAGCAGCCCGAGGGTAATGACGAAGACTGCCTGGACGGATCGTCGCAGCTGTTGCATGGGAATTTCCTTAGATGGGAAGGACGCCCAGGATGATCAGCACACCGATACCCAACAAAGGCAGGGCATAGTGCGTGAGGAGCCTGGAGAAGGTCTTGATGGGATTGACGTCCGCGATGCCGCACGCCACGTACAACGGTGCCCCGCCCGGCGGGACCGCAGCTTCGCAGGAGGAGAAAACCAGTACCGCCACAGCCGCCGTCGTTGCCGGAACACCGGCGGCCACAAGCGTAGCGACGCCGACAGTTCCGACGGCGGCCATCGTCGCCGTCGCGGACAGCGGCGCAGCGACGGCGATGACGATCAGCCCGATCAGGATGGCAAGGAGCCACAAAGGCAGATTCATCTGGCCAAGCAACGCCGTCATCTGCTTCGGCAGCCCGGTGGCGGCCAAGGCGTTGGCACCGGCAAACGCGAACACCACGGTAATGCCCACGACGCCGAACCGCGGCGCTGAATTCTGCAGGAGGTTCCACCAGGCCCGCCCGTTCCGGGGGAGGGACTTACGGCCCAACAAGGCGCCGGTGATGATGAGCACCACGGGAATCCACACAATAATGCTGAGGGATTTGGTGACGTCCCCTCCTGTCCAGTCGGACAACGCCGAGGCGATGGCGCCGGAGGTGATGATCAGGGGAATTGCCACCACTACAAAGAGGAGCAGCGTTGCCCAGCCCTGGCCGAAAGCCGTGCGGACAGCCAGGCGGTGGGCAGGATCCAGTGGCGCCATTCCGCTCTTGCGAACCAACAGCCACGTGACAATCAGCCGGTGCAGGAAGCACCACAAACCGCCAATCAACAAGGGCAGCACGAGGTCGTTCACCTTCAGCAAAGGTCCCACCGTGGCGGATCCCACCAGCACGAACATGGACGCACTGAATGGGAACGTGATGCCCATGCCCGCGTTGCCGGCAACAAGTGTCGCTGCTGATGGCTTATCCAGCTTGGACTTTTCCATCCACGGAATGGTCACCGAGCCCACGGTGGCGGCAATGGCCGCTTGGTTGTGGACCACACCGCCAAGCCCGGCGGACGCAACCGTGGACACCCAGGCCGGGCCGCCCCTTACCCCGCCGATCAGTGAGTTCAACAGATCGATCAGCTTGTCGAGTACGCCGGTTTTGTCCAACAGGTAGCCCATGAACACGAAGGCCATGGTGGCGTAGACAATCTCATCGGTGACGGCCGAATAGAGCGACGACCAGCCAACCTGTGCCGCGGCAGCGCCGGTGAACGGCAACACCACCAGAAAACCGATGATCATGGCTTCCCCGACGCTGCGCTTGAACAGCGTAGTCCAGAGCAGGATCGCGGCGAGGTAGGCTCCGAGGGCCCAAATGCCGATCATGGTGCTGCTCCTGACAGGGATCGCGTTTCCGCTGAGTACTTCATTGTTTCTCTAGTCCCGATTCTTCCTGCTGTATCCGTGAGCGCAATACTGCGGCTCAGCCCACTGCCGCCACCGGCTCTGCCGCTTCGCTGGCTATCCGTGACAAAGCCGCGGCCGCCGCCGTCGTCATCTCGGCCGGGACTTTCAGGTCGTCCGCAAGGAAGTCCGCGGTGTCCTGCATTTCCTTCGACCGGCGCTGGGCGTGCTTGGCGGTGCCCACCAGGAAGCGGTCGATGACGGCTTGGCCGTCGCCGGCCAACTGGCGCGCGATCTGCTCCCGAATCCACTCTTCCAGTCCGGCTGCCCGGCCTGCGGTGACGGCCTCGACCACCACCGAAGCCAGCCCCTTCATCAGTACGCTCCGCAAAAGCTTATGCGCCATCGCAGCGCCCGGTTCGCCGTCGGCAATTTCGACGTCGGCACCCAGCGGAGCGAGCAGCGCGGCAACCGCCTCGGAACCGGGGCCGCTGACCATCAGCGGGGTCCTGGCGCCCTGGGTGGGCACCGGGCCAAGAATCGCGACGTCGGCAAAGTCCGCCTCCGAGGGGATCCGGCTCAATTCCTGCATCACGTGAGGCGAGGAGGAGGTGAGGTCCGCATAGCAACTGCCCTTGGCCAGCAACGGAAGGCATTCCGCTGCGACCGCCGGGGCTGCCGCGGCTCCGGTCAGGACAAGGACGACGTCGGCTCCCAGGCATGCTTCAGCGGCAGTGGACGCGCGGACAACTCCGGCGGGGGTGGTGGGTGCCACCGGGTCGAAACCCTTGACCTGGTGGCCGGCGGCAACCAGTGCCGACGCGTAGGTGGCTCCGGCTTCTCCGAGGCCAATAACGGTGCAAACTGTCATGATCTTGTCTTTCGTTCGGGGTTCAGGGCTGGAGCTTCAGCGGGCACGGCGACAGGGACCTGCCGGGCCGGGAGGTTCGGCCAGGCAGGTCAAGCCGTGGTGCGGTGCCTTATTTTTGGCGGGTACCGATGATCGCGGCGCGGCGGTTGCTTTCGTCGGCGAAGACGGCTTCGGCAGCATCGGCGACGGCGGCTGCCTGCTCGCGGGGAATGACCACCACGCCGTCGGAGTCGCCGATGATGATGTCTCCGGGCAACACGGGAACGCCGCCGAAGGAGACAGGGGTGCCAAGTCTCGAAGGACCGTTCTTGTAGGGGCCGGCCGGCGTGACGGCTCGGGCGAAGACGGGCATCCCGATCTCGCCCAAGGCCTCGGCGTCCCTTGCAGCGCCGTCGATGGCAAAGCCTGCGATCCCCAGGTTAATGGCCCGCTCGCCGATCAGTTCGCCAAGAAGGGCCCTGGATTCATCTCCTCCACCGGCAACCACAATGACGTCGCCGGCTTGGGCCAGCTGGAGGGCCCGGTGGATGCCTTGGTTGTCTCCGGGTCGGGTCCAGACGGTGAAGGCCGGTCCGGCCAGGCGTGCGCCGGACCAGATTGCCTGGATGGCCGAGTCGGCGACCCCCAGGCGGTCCATGGCATCGCCGATGTTGGCTGCAGGCAATTTCGCGAGGCGGCCAAGAACGTCCTGGTCGGGGCGGGGGAAGTTCGTATCGAGGTCTTCGAGGACGGGAGTGGACATGGTGTCTTCTTTCTAAATGGTGCCGGGAACCGGCTAGTCCTTCTTCTGGACCATCGGCAGGACCTTCTTGAAGCCGTCTTCCTGGGAGGCCCAGAACTGCTTGTAGTCCGCGCCGTTCAGGTAGCTCGTCTCGAGGCCCAGGTCCTTCATCTTTTGGACCACAGTGGGATCCTCGATCGCCTTCTGCAGGGCTGCTTCGATCTTCTTGGCGACGGCGTCGGGCAGGCCTGCCGGTGCGGAGTAGCCACGGACCGTGCCTGCTTCAATCTCGTAGCCGGATTCCTTGAACGTGGGGACGTCCGGCAGGGACGGAGCGCGTTCCGCGGTCATGACGCCGAGCACCCGGGCCTTGCCCTGCTTCGACAGGTCGGTCACATCGCTGACGTTGGCCACCAGGATGTCCACGTGCCTGCCCAGGAAGGCAGTGGTTGCCTGGGACGCACCCTCGGAGAAGTGCACGGGGGCGAACTCGGCTCCCGTGGTTTCCTGCATCTGCGCGAGCGCGAAGTGCTCGCCGGTCTGCAGGCCCGTAGTGCTGGCCGTCATGGACTTGGGCTTTGCCTTCGCGGCGTCAAGGAGTTCCTTGAGCGTTTTGTAGGGGCTGTCCGGCTGGACCGCGATCACGGTGGGGTCGATCACCTGGCGGCCCAGCGGCTGGAAGCTTTCCCGGGTGTACTTGGCACCACGGGCCGGGTCCAACGGGGAAACAACCACGGACGGGGAACCGGTGGCGCCGATGGTGTAGCCGTCCGGCTTGGCACTGGTCAGCTGCGTGTAGCCGATCTGGCCACCGGCACCAGGCTTGTTGATGACCTCGACGTTGGTACCAAGTTCCTTTTCAAGGATCGGTTGGACCAGTCGGGCCGCAGTGTCCACGGCTCCACCGGAGGAGAAGGAAACGATCAGGTCGATCGACTTTCCCTTCTTGGGGAAATCGTCTGCTGTGTTGTTCGCGGCACCGGCGTTGGCACCACAGCCCGTGAGGGCCATCAGGGTTACGGCAGCGAAAGCTGCGATCATGCGCGTACGGGGCATGGTTCTTCTCCTTTGAAGTATGGGTTGGGGGGTGAGTGGTTGCGGTTTAGGTTTCCGGGTCCTCGGTAAGCGCCTTCGGCTTGCGCAGCTTCAGGAGCGGGCTCAGGACGATCAGCAACCCGATGCCGATGAGCACCACCGAGATGGGACGGTTGAGGAAGATTCCAAAGTCGCCCTGGGAGATCTCCAGCGACTCACGCAGCGAGCGCTCCATAAGGGGACCCAGGACAAGCGTCAGGACCATGGGGGCCAGGGGGATGTCGAGATGCCGCAGGGCAAGGCCGAGCAAGCCGAAGGCGATCATTACAAAGACATCGAAGACGTTGAAGTTGATCGTGTAGGCGCCGATCACCATGAAGAGCAGGATCAGTGCGGTCAGGATCGGTGCAGGCACCCGGAGGATCGAGGTCCACAGGCCTACCAACGGAACGTTCAGGAGCAGCAGCAACAGGTTGCCGATGAAGAGGCTGGCGATGATGGCCCAGGCGATCTCGGAGTGCTCGGTGAAGAGGGTCGGCCCCGGAGTCAGTCCCTGCTGGAGGAAGGCGCCCATCAGAACTGCGATGGTCGGCGAAGCGGGGATACCCAGGGTAAAGAGGGGAATCAGTGCCGCGTTGGCGTGGGCGTTGTTGGCGGTCTCAGGGCCAGCGACACCCTCAATGGCACCCTTGCCCAGTTCGTTGCGGTACTTGGAGAACTTCTTTTCCGCACCGTAGGCCAGCAAGGAGGACACCGAGCCGGTCATGCCCGGGATCAGTCCCAGCCCGAATCCGATGCCGGTTCCGCGTGCCATCGATGGTGTGCTGCGGCGCCACTCGGTCCGGTTCGGGAGCAAGGAGCGCAGCCCCGGAGCGTGCACCACCGACGTGCTGGTGTCCTTGCGGTAGGAAAGGATCTCGGACAGGCCGAAGACACCGACGATCACGGCTACGAAACTGACGCCGTCCAAGAGGTTGTCCGAGCCGAAGGTGAAGCGGGGTGCGCCTGCCACGGGGTCGATGCCGATCATGGAGATCAGCAGGCCCAGGGCACCGGAGATCAGCGCTTTGACCATGGACTTTCCGGCGAGCGCCACGAGCAGCGAGATTCCCACCACCATGAGGGCGAAGAACTCCGGCGGCCCGACCAGCAGGCCCATCTCGCCCAGTGGCTTGGCTGCGGCCACGAGGCCCAGCGTGGCTATGGTTCCGCCCACGAAGGACCCGACGGCGGCGATGGTCAGTGCCGCTCCGGCCTTGCCGATCTTGGTCATCGCATAACCGTCGATCGTGGTGATCGCCGAGGCCGCTTCCCCGGGAGTGTTCAGCAGGACGCTGGTGATGGTTCCGCCGTACGCCGTCCCATAGAAGATGGCACAGAGCATGATGATGGCGCCGGTCGCGTCCAGGTTCATGGTCAGCGGGATGAGGAGGGCGACGCCGGCCACCGGCCCGATTCCGGGCAGCACGCCAATGATGGTGCCCAGGAGGCATCCGAGGAAGGCAAAAATCAGGTTCTGCCACGTCATGGCGGCAGCGAAGCCGCCCATGAGTTCGTTGAGTGTATCCACGGCTAGAGTCCGATCGAGTTCAAAAGGGGAATGCCCGCCGTCGGCAGGGAGACGTTAAGTCCGTAGTTGAAGGCATAGAACGCTCCGAAACTGCCGGCCACCGCAATGATCAGTGAGGAAACCCAGCCTCGGCGTCCGCGAATCTTCAGGTGGTAGAGCAGGAAGAGGAACATGCTCAGCTGGAATCCAAGCAGGTCGAGCACTGCGGCAAGGACCGCAAGGCTTACGACGACGGCGATCACCAGACGCCCGTCCACACCCTCCGGCGTTTCGCTGGGGCTCCGGAGCTCCTGGAGGAGCCACAGGACAGACATGGCCACCAGCAGGACGCCCATGGCGAAGGGGAACATTCCCGGCCCGGGGCCGAGGGTTGTCCAGAGGCCCAGCTCAATGGAGCTGACGAGTACGTAGACGCCCACTACGACGAAAGCGCCGATACCCGTGAGCACCGACTTCGCTATGCGCCCCTTGAGCCGGGGCTCGGCAATAAGTGACTCCGTTGTCATGGTTTCCTTCTTGCGATTGGTGTTGCTTACATTCTGCGGATCTAGATTTCACAGAATGAAAGAGTATTGCGTATGGAGAAATAGTGACAGGAGACACATGGCCTGTCAAGCGCAAGCAACTTACATAGAATGGAAGGATGACCCTGAGCTCCACGCACTCAGCCACAGCATCCGAGGACAGCCCCAAGGCCGCCAACATGCGTTCCCTCTCCAGGGCCATGGAGGTTTTCGCCGAGCTGCAGCGGGCCGAACGTCCCCAGCGACTAAGCGATCTCGCCAGGAACTGCGGCATGAGCCTTCCCACCACGCTGCGCATACTGCGCGTCCTTCAGGATTTCGGCATGGTGAGCCAGACCGACAAGTCGTACCGCGTTGGCCCGGCAGTCCTTCCCGCGGCCCGCAGCTATCTGGAAAACGATCCCTTGGTGGTCGCTGCACGACCGATCCTCCAGCAGGTTGCCTCGCAAACTGGACTTACAGCCTCGCTGTACACCCGGCTCGGCTTCGAACGCATCCTTGTAGCCCGCGTCGACGGCGAATCACCGCTTCGCTACGACCTTCCCCTGGGTAAACGCCTCCCGCTGACGGTGGGCGCTGCAGGGAAGATCCTTCTGGCATCAGCCTCGGAGACTGAACTGGAGCAAGCGACGGCAGCTGCAATCGGCGCGGGCCACGAGAAGGACACCTTCACCATTGAAGAACTCCGCAGGCGGTTGCCGGAAGAAGGCAGCGACTACGCCTACTCCGAAGACGAACGTGCCACCGGCGTCCTTTCCATAGCCATTGCCGTTCCGCATCGGAGTGGCCGGCCCAGTGAGTCCATTGCCCTGACAAGCCCCGTGGAGTCGGCCACGGAACCGGCGTTGCGTGCCGCGGTGCCGGAGCTCAGGCGGGCGGCAGGGCGTCTGTCAGAGGTGTTGGAAGGCTCTGTCTACTAGCAGGCTGGCGGGCAATGAAGCCTGAGAACGCATGACTCACTTCTCCTTGAGGTCGACAAACAGCTGCCAAGGATGCTTAGCATGATTACGCCGGGTACTCCCGGGTACGTGACCTGTTGAATGACCCCTCGGACGGTCGGCGCTGATGCGGCGGCCACGTAAAGGAGAATGCTGTGCGGGAGCCTGTAGTCAACGAGAGCGCGGCAGAAGTCAGCGCTGGTCCAGCCGAAACACAGGTGGAAACGCAGGATGAACCCCAGGAAACCGAGGAAACGGCCACAGAGTCACCTGAGATCACGTTTGACGAGCAGTTCTACCCTGCCCGCCCCAAAGCGCTCCGGCCGATCGCCCGCCGTCGTCAATTTTTTGCCGCGCGTCCCTCGCTGGAATTCGACGGCCTCAACAAGACGTATGTCGACTGGCTGAGAAACCAGTCCATGCTCGGCGACGCCAACACCATGGCGCGGCAGCTTTCGGGCCAAGCCAGCATGTGGCAGAACTCGTATGCCAGGCCCAATCCCCGGGCCGCCGTGGAACGCGCACCAGTCTGGTTCACCGCCTATCCCCTGTCCTTCATCACCAAGGGCGGGCAGTCGTTCCTGTCGGCACTTGGCGATCCGGAGCTGTGGGACGCGTTCAGCCAGATTGGCATCCGCGGGCTTCACACTGGGCCGGTGAAGCTCGCCGGCGGTATCCGTGGATGGTCGCAAACCCCCAGCGTCGACGGGCATTTTGACCGCATCAGCATGGCGATCGACCCCGCTTTCGGTACCGAGGAAGAGTTCCGCCAGATGTGCGAGGTCGCCGTGGAGCACGGTGGCACGATCATCGACGACATTGTTCCCGGCCACACCGGCAAGGGCGCCGACTTCAGGTTGGCCGAAATGAACTTCCGGGACTACCCCGGGATTTACCACATGGTGGACATCCCGGAGGAAGACTGGCATTTGTTGCCGGACGTCCCCGAGAACGAGGACTCGGTCAACATCAGCCCGGAGGCAGAACGGGCCCTTCAACAGGCGGGCTACATCATCGGCCGGCTGCAACGTGTGATCTTCTACGAGCCCGGTGTCAAGGAAACCAACTGGAGCGCCACCAAGGCGATCATCGACACCACCGGCAAGGCGCGCCGCTGGGTGTATCTCCACTACTTCAAGGCAGGCCAGCCGTCCATCAACTGGCTTGACCCCACTTTCGCCGGCATGCGCCTGGTGGTCGGCGATGCCCTGCACTCCCTGCTGGATCTGGGCACGGGAGCGCTGAGGCTGGACGCCAATGGCTTCCTTGGCGTCGAAAAGAGCGCCGAGGAAGAACCGGGCTGGTCCGAGGGCCACCCGTTGTCCGAGGCAGCCAACCAGCTGATTGGGTCCATGATCCGCAAGGTGGGTGGGTTCTCTTTCCAGGAACTCAACCTCACCATTGACGACATCAAGGCACAATCGGAGTCGGGCGCGGACCTTTCCTACGACTTTGTTACCAGGCCCGCTTACCACTACGCCTTGGTGACCGGTGATACCGAGTTCCTGCGCCTGACCCTGAAGCTCGCCATGGAGATCGGGGTAGACCAGGCGTCCTTGGTCCACGCGCTCCAAAACCACGATGAGCTGACCTACGAACTCCTGCACTTCGCAGCCGGCCACCGGGACGACATCTTCGAACTGGGCGGGGAGGAACTCACCGGCGCCGAAGTGGCCGAAAAGGTCCAGGACACCATGCGCGAACGGCTCACTGGTGAAAACGGCCCCTACAACGCCGTCTTCACCACCAACGGCATCGCCTGCACCACCGTCAGCTTCCTCATGGCTGCGCTGGGTATCAAGGACCCGAACGCCATGACGCCCGAGCAGGAAGCCCAGGTGTTGGACGCCCATGTCCTCCTGTCCATGTACAACGCGCTGCAGCCGGGCGTCTTTGCACTTTCGGGTTGGGACCTCACCGGAGTCACCGCCCTGGACCGGGCGACCGTCGGCGAGCTGACTTCCCAAGGCGATACCCGTTGGATCAACCGCGGAGCCCACGACCTCATGGGCACCAGCCCTGATGCAAAGACCTCCTTGGCCGGCATGCCCCGGGCCCGCAGCCTCTACGGCGCCTTGCCGGAGCAGCTCAAGGACGAGAACTCCTACGCCCGCCGCCTCCAAAAGATCCTTACGGTCCGGGAAGAGTCCGGGATCGCCACCAGCACCCTGCTGGATGTCCCGGACGTGTCCAACCGCGGCCTGCTGGTGTTGGTCAACCAGCTCGCAGACGGAGCTGTGCAAGTGACGGTCCTGAACTTCTCCGACCAGGACATCGCCGGCAGCATCCAGTCCGCCTACCTGGTACCGGGCGCGACAGTCCAGGATCTGTTCAGCGGCGAGGACGTGGGCCAAGTGGACGATCTTGGCAGCTTCTTCCTGGAGCTCGGCCCCTTCCAGGGCACGGCGCTGCTGTTGAAGGACCCGGTTTCGGAGGACGAGGCCACCGAGTAGAGCCCTGACGCTCCGCTTTTAGGACAGCGGACCCCAGCTCTGGACCAGAAACGGCGAACCGTCGGGAGAGCACTCGCCCACGTCTGTGCCCTCCGGGGAAAGTCCTCCGCCGAAGGAGAATTGCTGGCCAATGCTGATCGACGTTCCGTCCGGCAAGACCACCCCGGATCCGGTCACCTTGGTGCCGTGCGGGAAGATCAGGCCGCCGGAGTGCCCGTCCGGGAAGATGCCGGCAAAGCACCCTCCGCTGTTCAGGCCAAGCTTGCCCTTGTTGAGGGCCTGCATGAAGATGTTGACGCCTTCATCCGTGGAGACAGCCGCCTTGTTGCCGTTGCCGCCGACGACGATTTCGGCAGCCCCCGTTGCCGCTTTGGCGCCAACGATTTCGGGTAGTCGTGGAGCCCCGGACGAATCCGTCTCCGGTGCGGCAGCGGACTGCGTAGCGGCCGGTCGGGCCTGCTCAGCGGGTGGCGACGGCAGGGAGGAAGCCACGACAACACCAGCCGTAACTGCTGCAGCCGCCAACCCAAACCCCGCTGCCAGTCGCCAACGTCGCTGCTGTGGCCGCTTGTGGAATTGCTCAACGGATCCACCGACAGCCAGTTGCACCGCGTCGGTGGACATGATGGCGAGGCTCTTTTCCCGGCTTCGGGCCAGTTCCTCTTCCGTAACCGCGGCGGCGGGATCGGCTGCAGCCAGGCGTTGCAGGTCCAATGATTTCTTAGTGCTCATTGCCGACACCTTCCACAATGTTGTCCGCCGCAAGCAGTTGGCCGAGTTCCTTGCGGGCCCTGTGCAGGCGCATCCGGACTGCCGTGGCAGTGACGTGGAGCAGCTCCGCCACTTCGGCTGATGACAAGCCATCCCAATACGTCAGAAGGAGGACTTCCCGGTCCTGCGGCCTGAGCTTGTCCAGCGCTTCCTGCACGGCCCCCTCACCGGAATCCGGTGTTGAGGTCCTCTGCCGCTGAAGCTCCTGCGCGAGGTTGAGGGACCGAAGGTGGGTGCGGTTGTGGTTTCGGAGGACATTCCGGGCTATGCCAAACAGCAGCAGCACGGATAGTTCGTGGTCCCGGGACTTTTCCCAGGCGATCCGGAAAACCTCGGCACACAGGTCCTCGGCCTCGGTTGCTCCCTCGGTGCGACGCCGAAAGTAGCGGTAGATCTTGTCGTGACCGGCCGCGTGGGACGCCAGGAAACGCTGCTCCCTCGCTTGGTCCACGCGATCCCCTCGCTCCGTCTTCACGCTCATACCCGGTTAATGTCCGGCAGTCAGAGAAATGTAACGGAACTTTCAGGAAAAGCGCACGACGTCGACACTCGCCGCCTGCGCAAGGCGGCCGGCCGCCGTCGTGCTTTGGCGTTAGTCGCCTACGGCGTCGCGGCCGCGGCGGACGATCAGCGGATCGGCGTCGTAAACCACCGTGGTGTCCTTGTCGGCGTAGTCGAACTGGTTGAGGAAGAAACGCATGGCGTTGATGCGGCCGCGCTTCTTGTCGTTGGACTTGATGGTGATCCACGGAGCGTGGTCTGAATCCGTATGCAGGAACGTCTGTTCTTTTGCTTCGGTGTACTCGTCCCAACGATCCAGCGAGGCCAGGTCCATGGGTGAGAGTTTCCAGCGCCGAACGGGGTCGATCTGCCGGATTGCGAAGCGGGTACGTTGCTCCTGACGGGTCACCGAGAACCAGAATTTGGTCACGTGGATTCCGGCGTCCACCAGCATTTTTTCGAACACCGGCGCTTGACCCATGAAGGTGTCGTATTCCTCCTCGGTGCAGAAACCCATCACGCGTTCCACGTTGGCCCGGTTGTACCAGGAGCGGTCGAACATCACGATCTCGCCGGCAGTGGGAAGGTGCTGGATATAGCGCTGGAAATACCACTGGCCCTGCTCGCGGTCGGAGGGCTTGGCCAGCGCAACGGTCCGGGCCGAGCGCGGATCCAGATGTTCCGTGAAGCGTTTGATGGTTCCGCCCTTGCCCGCGGCGTCCCTGCCCTCGAACACGATGACGTGCTTCAGGCCCAGATCCTGGCCCCAGTACTGGAACTTCAACAACTCAATCTGGAGGCGGTACTTCTCGATCTCATACTCGTCACGGGTCATCCGCTCTTCGTAGGGGTATCCGTCGCTCCAGGTCTCCACGGCCGATCCACCGGGATCGATGAGTTCAGGGTCTTCCCCTTGGCCTCCGCTGATGGTGTAGCCAAGTTCAACCAAGTGGTCGATGGTCTCGCGCAGGTTGTCCCTGACCCACCAGTTGTCCAGCGATGTGGACAGGGGATTTGCCTCCGTCATGCGGTCCTCCTGCTCAGCGATGTTCTCGCAGAACGCTAACAACGCTTGGTGACGGGAGGGTGAACAAGCCGGCCCTTAGCTCCGGGAGGCCGGAACATCGATCCAGTAGCGGCGAAAGAGGCGTCCCTTCTCGTCCGTTCGCTTATCTTCGAGCACACCGCCCGCACGCTCGATGGTCCGGGCCGAGGCCACGTTCGCGTCATCGCAGGTCAGTAGAACACGGTCCGGTTCTTCCCGGCCCTCCAATTGTGAACACAGTTCCTGCAGAGCCCACGATGCAGCGCCGCGGCCACGATCCGAGGGCCGTACTCCGTAACCGATGTGGCCCCCCGAATTCAGCAGCGCTGGAGTGAGGTGGTGACGAAACGCGATGGCACCCACGTAGCGCGGCCCCTCGGTGATCCAGAGGTAGGTGCAAGGCACGATGCCCTGGTCCTCTTCCACATGCTCCGCATCCCTCAGCTGCCGGACCCAGGCAGCGAACCCTTCAGCTGTGGTGACGTTCCCGGCCATGAAAACTCCTGCGCCATCCTGGTGGGCGCCTTCCCACTCAGCGTGCGACTCAAGGAACGACTCGTGGAAAGAAACATCGGGAGCAACGAGGGTAAACATGCACCGAGCCTAGCCGGACTACACCACCGGCGAGTTCATCAGGGCAACCGTGATGAGCAGGGCAATACCGAACATCGGCAGGCAGAGGACAACATTGGTCCGACAATTGTCCCGCATCACGGCGACGAATTCGCGAAGGAATGCGCTAGGGACAAAGTACCTTGCCGTTGGAGCACCGACCACTTCAGCACTGATCTTCTGCCTGCGCGACAGGAGCGCGGCTCGGAGGACGTGGTAGTTGTTGGTGCACACAAGCAACGGACCCTGGATTCCTTTCTCTGCCAGCAGCGCCACGGAATAGGCCAGGTTCTCGCGGGTGGTGGTGGCTTTGTTCTCCTCCAAGACATCTGCAGCCGCTGCTCCCTTCGCCACCAAATACTCCTTCATCGCAGTGGACTCGGGCCTGGGTTCGTCCGGGCCTTGACCCCCGGAAGGTACCAAAACGGGCCTGACCGGGGCGACGCCGTCGTAAATTTCCAAGGCCTTATTCAAGCGAGCGGCGAGCAACGGCGGCACGTCGCCGTCGATCAGGCCCGACCCCAAGACGACGACGGCGGCAGGGTTCAAGCTATGGCGCATCCTGGAATACACCAGCGCGTAGCCCAGGAAGACGACGAAAGCGCATCCCAGGTAAGCGCAGAGGAAGAAGGCCAAGGCAGCGATGCCGGCCAGGATGGGTTGCCCGCTCAGCACGAAAAGGAAGGCGACCACGGGGGCCAGGAACACGGTCAACCCCACGGCGATCGGCAGGAAGCTGGTGATTCCGGGGCCTTCGCGTCGGACCATCGTGACGCCGTTCGCGATGAGGAAGGCGGCGAAGACGAAGATGCTCACCACGGGAACAACGACAACAACGAGGTTCAGCCACTCGAACCATGGGTTCAGGTCAATCAGGAAGTCCAGGAGCGCCTGCAGCAGGAACCAGGCCGCGACCAAAAGGAAGACGCCGTTGCGGAGCCGTCGCCGATCCGACTGGTAGGAGGCCAGGAAAAACCCCGCAAAGATAAGGCCAAGGACCAGGTTCAGCATGGTTCAAGCCTATTCGGTGTGGCCGGGCGGCGGTGGCAGAGCTGTCGCCCCTGAGGAACTACCGGCCCTCTGCAACCTGCCCGGCGAAGTCGTTCAAGGCTCCGGCTACAGCCTCGGGGTGGCTCAACGGAACATAGTGACCGCCCGGGATCTCAACCGGTTCGGCGCCCAGCCGGTCGCGGATTTGGCGCCTCATGAACGACGGCGGGAAGAACAGATCGTCGAGGCACAGAATCCCCAAAGTCGGCACGTCCGGACGCTGTCCCGGCCACGGCGCTGCCATCCAGGCACCCTGTTGGTCTCGCTCCTTTTCCAAAGCGTGGCGGGCCAAATCATCAGGGACCAGGTTGAAGTATGGCTCTTCGGGAATGGTTTCCCGGTCATGCCCCGTGTTGGTCCACCAGTCCCCGAAAGTCTCGCCAGGCAGGGGAATCATCGCCGAGAGATACACCAACCCATCCGAGTGGAGTGCCTCGCAAACCAAGGGCGCGGTGAAACCGCCCAGCGAGTGCCCTACCACGATGGTGTTTCTGGCATCGCCAACTGCTTTCGTCACTGCACGGGTGTAGTCCTCAAGTCCGGCCCCGGGATCTTCGATGGGCAGATCGACGGCCACCACGTGATGCCCGGAGGCTTCAAGAAGCGGGCTGACCAGATGCCAATCCCACGCCGTGGAACCGCCCCCGTGAATCAGTACGAAAACTGCCACGCCGCCCCCTTCACATCAGGCCTTGTGCGCTGTCACCAGCGGATCCGGCGCACTCTGGACCACGCCCGCGGAAGTTTCCACCGGCAACCCGTTCCGGATCCAATACTCGATGCCACCGATCATTTCCTTGACCGCGTAGCCGAGTTCCGCGAAGGCGAGCGCAGCGAAAGTACTCCCATTGCAGCCCGGACCCCAGGAGTACACCACTACCTGCGATCCAGCCGGGACCAGCCCGGGAGCGAGCTCCGGAATGCTGGAGGTGGGGATATGTACGGCATCAGGAATATGCCCGTGCTCCCACGACGATCGCCGTCGGGTATCCACGACCATCAAGGAACCCGGTTCGGACTCAGCCACCTCCATGACGTCGATCTCGCATTGGAGCTTGGCGCGGAAGAACTCTGCAGCGCTCATGCTCATGCGAGTTTCGCCAGCTTCGCAGACGCCCGGCGCGAACCGAGCTTGGCGGAAATCCGGAGGCTGGTCTCCGCCGCCATCGGCCCCACTTCCCGAACCCGCTTGGCGGTCATCCGGGAAGACAGCGAAGATACCGAAAGCGCAGCCACCACGTGATCGTCATGCCCGAAGATGGGCGCCGCAACGCAGCGCACTTCCGGCTCGTTCTCCCGATCGTCGATGGAGTAACCCCGCCGTCGTATGGCTTCAAAGTCGGCGCGCAACAGTGCCGGATCAGTGATGGTCTTGTCAGTGAGCGGCACCAAGTTGCCGGCCAGGATCGGTCCCACCACTTCCTCCGGGCTGAACGCCAACATGGCCTTGCCCACCGCCGTGCAATAAGCGGGCATGGTGGCGCCAACACGCGACGCCATGCGCACCGTGGCCTCGTCTTCCACCTTGTCCAGATAGACGACGTCCTGCCCGGAAAGCACCACCAGGTGGCAGGTGCTCTCCGTAGCACGCATGAGGCTCCGGAGCTCACCGTTTGCAACGCTGCGCAGGTCCACACGATCCAGGTAGGACTGCCCCAACCTCAGGCAGCCGTGTCCAAGGCGGAACTTTCCGGTCTCGTGGTCACGCTCCAGCAGGTTCTCTTCGAGCAATGGCGCAGCCAGGCGCAACAAGGTGCTCTTGTTCAATCCGGAGAGCCGGGTGAGCTCTACGAGCGCCAGCCCATCACCATTGCCAGGTTCCTCGGCCACCACCGTCAACAGAGCCAGTGCTTTGCGAAGTGACGCCGAAGAATTGCGGGCGTCCTTGCCTTCAGTAGTCACTCAGTTCCTCACGAGCTGCTCGGCATCGTAATCACGTTTCCAACCCTCGACGCCCGGCCGCTGCTGCCACGGAGCGGGACCGGACAGCGGCCGGTATTCCACGCCCATGGCCTCGAGCCGTGCAAGATGTGCACCTGTGAGCCGGGTCAGGAACCCATCGTAGTCCCGGTCCTCGGGGTTGGACCAGAACACTTCCGAGATGGCGCTGAGGCGCGGGAAGGCCGCATAGTGCACCCGGCGGGGCGAGTCGAGGTGCTCGGTCCAGATGTTCGCCTGGGCGCCGAGCAAACGTCCCGGCAACCCCTCTGCGGAGAGGCCAGGCAGCGGATCGAACTCGTAGACGGCCTGCAGGGTGGTCACGAACCCGACGGGTACCGGCTCGTCGTCGCCATCGGCTTGCCGGTGGTCGAGGTAGAGCTTGTGTTCGGGGCACATCACAACGTCGTACCCCTTGCGGAGCGCATCAATGCCACCCTCGTACCCACGCCAGGACGCCACGAGCGCGCCGTCCGGAAGTCCGCCGTCGCCGATTTCGTCCCATACGGAGGTGGCGCGGCCGTGCCGCTGAAGGTGCTCCGCCAGCTGCCCGACGAACCAGCTGTGCAGGCCCGAGACATCGTCCAGGCCAAGCGACTCCGCCTTCGCGCGAGCGGCAGCACTGGACTGCCATTGGGAGAGCGGAACTTCGTCGCCGCCCAGGCTTATCCACGGGGAGGGGAAGATCTCCACGACTTCGTCCAGGACATTTCGATAGAACTCCAGGGAGGTTTCCGAGACCGAAAGGACCGTGTCATTGATACCCCAGCGCGTCCACACCTCCACAGGTTCCGCGCCGTCGGCTGGGCCCTCGCCCAGCTCCGGGTACGCTGCGATTGCGGCCTGGCTGTGGCCGGGGACGTCGATCTCCGGGATGACGGTGATGTGCCGCTCAGCGGCGAACGCCACGATCTCGCGGAGGTCGTCCTGCGTGTAGAAGCCACCGTGCGGTCGACCGTCGAAGACACCGGCACGCCAGGAACCAAGCGATGATTCGCACCGCCACGCCCCGATTTCAGTCAGCTTGGGGTAGCGGTTGATCTGGATCCGCCACCCCTGATCGTCCGTCAGGTGCAGGTGGAGGACATTGAGCTTGTGCATCGCCATCACCTCGATGAACCGCAACAGGTTGTCCTTGGGCATGAAGTGTCGCGCGACGTCCAGCATCGTCCCGCGATAGCCGAACCGCGGCTTGTCCTCCACAGAAACCCGCGGAACCGACCACGCCGAACCGACCGCTGACTGCCGGAAAGCCTTCGGTCCAAGCAACTGCAACAGCGTCTGCGCAGCGTAGAACGCGCCGGCAGGTCCACCGGCAGAAATTACGACGGCGTCACTCACCTTCAAGCGGTACGCCTCGGAGTCGAGGTCCGGGTCCAGCAGGAAGCGGATGTGCGCGTCGTCGCTGGCTGCGGCAATCAGATCCCAGCCCGTCGCCGCCCCCAAAGAACGGGCCAACCAACGGCGGGGACCGCTCAGTTCAGGGTCGGCACCCAAAGTAGTACCGGCGTCGAGCGTCAACTCGCCGTGCCCGGCCGAGAAGGACCAGGGCGCCGGGATCAACTGGTGAAGCGGGCTCATCCCTTCACCGCCCCGGCCAGACCGGACACAAGCTTGCGCTGGACGGAGACGAAGAAGATCAACACAGGAATGGTCATGATGACCGAGCCGGCCATGATGGCTCCCCAATCGTTTTGGTCGGGCTTGAAGAACGTCAGCAGTGCCATGGGCAGCGTCTGGTTCTCCTGGGCGGAAATGATGAAGGTCTTGGCGAACAGGAAGTCGTTCCATGTGGAGATGAACGAGAAAACCGAACACGCCACCACGCCCGGTGCCACCAACGGAAACAGGATGGAACGGACAAAGCGGAAGCTGCCGGCACCATCAAGGCGTGCCGCTTCCTCCACCTCAACCGGCACGGCCGCCACGAAGCCGCGCAGCATCCAGATGGCAAACGGAATGCTGAAGCCCACATGGACCAGCACCAGCGAACCCAGCTGGTTCAGGCCGACCAGCGGAATGGCTTCGCCCGCGTTGCGGAGCAGAAAGAACAACGGGATCGTCAGGGCTTCAACAGGCACCATCTGCGAGACCAGGATGATGATCAGCAGCTTGGTCCGCATCTTGAAGTTGTACCGGGTCAGCGCCACAGCCGCGAGGAACGCCAGGATCGTGGACAGCACCACAACCGCCAACGCCACAATCACGCTGTTGAGGAAGTATTGACCAAAATTGTTGACCCCAAGGACGCGCCCGAACGAGTCCAGCGACGGTTCCAGCGTGAACGGGGCCGCGTCACCGGCGTCGAGAGCGGTTTTGGGCTTCAGCGCGGAAAGCACCATCCAGAACAGCGGGAAGGCCACAATCAGCGCGATGACGATCGCCGCGACGTCGGCGCCGAAACGGCGCTTGCCGTTCTTGCGGAACTTCTGCTGGTTCTCTGCCGCTGCTTGCGGCGCAAGCGGTGAAACGTCGACGGCGGTCACAGGGCTTCTCCTGTTCGCTTGAGGATGCGGAGGTAAACGAGGGTAATGACCATCAGCAAAGCAGTCATGATGACCCCAAGGGCCGAACCCAGCCCGTACAGGCTCGCGGCGAAGGCCTGCTGGTAGCCGTACACATTGAGGACCAGGTTCTGGCCCGCGATGCCGCCACCGTTGGTCATGATGTAGATCTGCGAAAAGATCTTGAAGTTCCAGATGATCGACTGGATGGTCACTACGATCACGATTGGGCGGAGCATCGGCAACATGATGCTGCGGGCGATGCGGGGCATGGATGCGCCGTCGATCCTTGCGGCTTCGATGACCTCTGTCGGGATCGCCTGGATGCCCGCGTAGACCGTGACCAGGACGAACGGGAACGAGCACCACACCACTTCGCTGGCTACCAGCCCGAAGGCCGACCATTTGTCGTAGGTCCAGGAGTAGCCCTGGAACTGCGTCAATCCGATGGCGACCAGCGTCTTGTTAACCAGTCCCAAGGTGGGTTCGAACAGGAACAACCACACGGCACTGCCCGTGACCGCAGGCGTGGCCCAGGCGCCCAGCGAAACCACAAACAACACCGATCGGACCCAGGGTCGGAGCCTGGTGGCCAGCACTGCAAGAGAACTGCCCACCAGCAACGTGAAGACCACACAGGCGGTGGCGAAGACCACGGTATTGCCTAGGACGGTCCAGAACTGCGGATCGGCGAAGAGCTTCTGGTAGTTCTCCAATCCCACGAATTTCAGGGGTGCTTTCCCACTGACCTGGGCCTGGCGGTAGTCGTACAGGGAGACGTTGATCAGCTGGAAGATCGGGTAGCCGAGCAAGGCAATCAGGACAATGAAGGCCGGTGCCAGATAGAGCCAAGGCTCCAGACGCCCCCGACGGCGGGAGGCGCGTGCCGCCGTCGTCGTGCCTTTGCGTGGGGTGCCGCCCTGCGGCGCTTCAGGCAAAACCGGGGTGAGGGCTGTCATGATGCGCCTTCGGTGCGTGATGGGGTGCAGCGCATTACTTGGACCCGAACGCAGCGTTCATGGCGGCAGCGGCCTCGCTGGTTGCTGCGTTCACATCGGCCTTGCCCGTGACCACCTTCTGGTACATGCCCGTGAAGACGCCTTGGGCATCGATGGTGGACCAGTTTTCGGTGACCGGGACGAACTTGGTGCCGGCGCCCAACGTATTGATGAAGGGCTCAACCTGCTTGTTGTTTTCCGCCACCGACTTCTGGACATCACTGAATGTGGGGAGGTTGCCCATGGAGTCGAACATCTTCTGCTGGTACTTCTTGCTGGCCAGCAGCTTCACGAAGTCCGCTGCGAGGGTACGGCGTTCGCTGCTGTTGAAGACGCCCAGGTTGTTGCCTCCGGCGAATGCGGGCGCAATGGAACCTGCAGTCTTGCCCGGAACCGGGACGACCGCGAACTTGTCCTTGATGGCACTGGCAGCAACGGCCTTGTAGTTGAAGTCGCCGCCGATGGTCATGGCCGACTTGCCTGCGATGAACTGCTGGACACTGGCGTTTCCACCGAATTCCGCGCAGGTCTGGGCGGGGCAAATATCGTCCTTGAGGAGACGGGCGTAGGCTGCCACGCCTTCACGGGACTGGGTGGAGTCGAGGCCGGAAACGAACTTGTCGCCTTCCTTTGTGGCGATTTCCCCGCCGTTGGCCCACAGATACGGCATGGCGGAGAACTGTGCAGCACCGCCGACGGAGATGCCCAGCATGTCCGGGTTGGCTGCGCGGACAGCGCGCGCAACTGTCTCCACCTCGTCCAAGGTCTTGGGGACCTCAAGCCCGAGCTGCTGCAGGAGATCAGTGCGGTAGTAGAGGGCGCGAACTCCTACGAACCACGGCACACCGTAGTTCTTGCCGTCGATTTCAGTGGTGGCAAGGATCTTCTGGTCCAGGTCCTTGGCTTCATCCCAGGACTTGATGTCCCCGGTAACATCGGCCAGACCGCCCGATGCTACGTAGCTCGCAAGGTCCGTGTTGCCGAACTCGGCCACATCCGGCGCGCTGGAAGGATCGTTGAACGCTGCCTTGAACCGTTCTGCCCGGCTGTCTACCGGGATGTACTGGACATCGATCTTGGCACCACTGTGTGCCGCCTCGAATTCAGTAACAGCTTCCTTGACCACTGCGGACTTGGGGTCCTGGTTGACCTCGGAGAAAAGCCATACGCGGACAGTTCCCGTCTGCTCGTCAGAGCTGGCGGCTGCGTTGTTCGAGGTTGGTGGAGCGCAAGCGGTCAAGGCGAGCGCTGCGATGGCAATTGCCGCGGCGGAGCGTGCGAGTTTCAAGTGTCCTCCATGGAGAAAAGTTGGATTCCGCGGGATTCCCCCTCCGCGGCTATGTGACCAAACACTATGAACGCGGAGGTGTGGGCGGAAGCACATTTGCCCAAAGGTTTGCATTGCAAAACAAGAATCCGATTTCTTGCTGTTTTGGTCTATACCAAGTCATGCTGTGGATACCCCCTGGGGGTACTTGACTCCATACCCCCTTGGGGTATAACTTGGGGCCATGAACACGCCAGACCTGAGCATGAGCCATCAGGATGCACCAGTCATCGAGGTGGACCTGGAGCCCTCTGCATCCCATGGGTACACCAGCAACAAGGACGCGTACCTCAAACGGCTCAAACGCATTGAAGGGCAGGTTCGCGGCATTGCCCGCATGGTGGAGGAAGACAAATACTGCATCGATATCCTCACGCAAGTCGCGGCAGCCACCAAGGCTCTCCACGCCGTCAGCCTGGGACTCGTTGAGGAGCATATTGGCCATTGCGTCGTGGGTGCTGCCTCCGAGCCCGATCCCGAAACACGCGCCGAACACATCGACGCCAAAGTCAAGGAGGCCACCGATGCCATCGGGCGCCTGCTGCGGTAGCGGTAACTCAGCCACCACCCACCACACCATCCAACTCACCACCAAGGAGCACTCCATGAGCCAGACCATCCAGACCAACGTCAACGTATCCGGCATGACCTGCGGCCACTGTGTCTCCAGCGTGAGCGAAGAACTTGAAGCGCTCAGCGGCGTCAAGGACGTCGCAGTGGACCTCAACCCCGGCGGTTTGTCCACCGTCACCATCACATCCACCCAGGAGCTCTCACCGTCGGAAATTGGCGAGGCCGTAGCAGAAGCCGGCTACGTGGTGGTAGCCAACGAAGCCTAGGGGGTTCTCTTGAGTAACCAGGAGACCTTCAACCAACCCGCACAAAGGGTGATCGAGCTGGACATTGAGGGCATGACCTGCGCCTCATGCGTCAATCGAGTGGAACGGAAACTGGGCAAACTCGAAGGGGTCGAGGCAAGCGTTAACCTGCCGCTCGAATCGGCGCACGTCACGGTCCCCGCAAACGTTACAGACCAGCAAATCGTGGACACCGTGAACGCAACGGGATACAAGGCAACGCTGAGGCAAGCCCCTGCACGCCACTCCCGGCCTGCAGTCGATGACCACGGGCATGGGCATGGGCATCACGAGGTCGGGCCGGCTCGCCAGGAACACGATGAACACGCCGGCCACGAAAACCACATGGATCATGGTCCTTCGGCTTCCACGCTGCGGCCCCGGTTGATCCTGGCCGCCGTGCTGACTGTTCCCGTTTTCGCAATCTCCATGATCCCGGCCCTCCAGTTCCCCCACTGGGGCTGGGTTGTCGGCGTACTGGCACTTCCGGTAGTGAGCTGGGCCGCCTGGCCGTTCCACCGGGCCGCTGCCATCAACGCCCGGCATTTCGCCTCCACCATGGACACCCTGGTTTCCATCGGCGTCATCGCGGCCTACGCGTACTCGGCCTGGCAGTTGTTCGCGGATCCACGCATGACAGAGCACCCCGGCATGGAAAGCATGGCGGGCGGCGGCCTGTACTTCGAAGTCGCAGCCGTGGTTACCACCTTCCTGCTGCTGGGACGCTATCTTGAAGCGAATGCCAAAGCCAAGGCAGGCAACGCCCTCAAAGCCCTGCTCAATCTGGGCGCCAAGGATGCAACAATCCTGGTGGATGGCGTGGAGAAGAAGATCCCCGCAGACCAGCTCCTGGTGGACGATGTGTTCGTTGTTCGTCCCGGTGAGAAGGTCGCCACCGATGGGGTGGTGCTCGATGGCGCATCAGCCGTGGACGCATCCCTGGTGACCGGAGAATCCGTCCCTGTCGAAGTTGGACCGGGCAGCACAGTAACGGGTGCCACCATCAACACCTCCGGGCGATTGCTGGTACGGGCCACGCGCGTCGGTTCCGACACGACTCTCGCCCAGATGGGACGACTGGTCAGCGAAGCCCAGACCGGCAAAGCACCCATCGCCCGGCTCGCGGACCGGATCAGTTCGGTCTTCGTTCCCATCGTGCTGGTCATCGCCGTGGTCACTTTCCTTCTTTGGCTGTTCTTCTCCGGGGACCTCAACGCTGCCTTCACAGCTGCCGTTGCGGTCCTGGTGATCGCTTGCCCCTGCGCGTTGGGCCTGGCTACCCCGGTTGGCTTGCTGACCGGAACGGGCCGTGGTGCCCAGCTGGGTATCCTCATCAAGGGCCCGCAGGTGCTGGAAGACACCCGGCACGTGGACACCATCCTGCTGGATAAGACGGGCACGGTGACCAGTGGCAAGCTGGCCGTGGACCACACGGTCGCCCTCAACGGGCACTCCCCCGCTGCCATCCTGACCTTCGCCGGGGCCGTCGAGTCGGCATCGGAACACCCGATCGCCCACGCCATTGCGGCGGCGGCCAAAGAAGCAGCGCACGACGCCGGAACACTGCCTGCCGTTGGAAGCTTCAGTTCCGCGCCAGGCGGCGGAGTTCGGGGCAGCGTAGCGCTGGACGGCAGCACGAAGACCGTCGTTGTGGGCCGTTCGGGGTGGTTGGAGGAAAACGGCATCTCCCTCGAAACCGAACACCGCGATGTCCTCGCTGCCCAGGAGAATGGGGGTGCCACCGCTATCTGGGTGGCTGTCGATGGCGAACCGGCGGGCATTGTGAGCCTCCGGGACACCATCAAACCCGGCTCCGCGGCGGCGATCGCAAAACTGAAGGACCTCGGGATCCGTCCCATCCTCCTGACCGGAGACAACGCCGCAGTGGCCGCCCAGGTGGCTGCCGCCGTCAGAATTGCGCCGGAAGATGTGTTCGCCGGGGTATTGCCGGAAGGCAAGGTGGACGCCGTTCGGAAGCTCCAGGAATCGGGTTCCACGGTCGCCATGGCCGGCGACGGCGTCAACGACGCCGCGGCCCTGGCCCAGTCGGACCTGGGAATCGCAATGGGTTCCGGCACGGACGTTGCTATCGAGGCCTCGGACCTGACCGTGATGGGCAGTGATCTGGGTCAGTTGGTGCAGGCGATCGAACTGTCCAGGAAGACGCTCTCCACCATCAAGACCAACCTGTTCTGGGCGTTCTTCTACAACGCGATCGGCATTCCGGTTGCTGCCCTTGGGCTGCTGAATCCGATGATCGCGGGCGCGGCAATGGCGGCCAGCTCAGTCCTGGTTGTGGCCAATTCGCTGAGGCTGCGCTCGTTCGGCAAGTAGCGCGCTGGAACGAGGCCCGGGTCAGGCGGTTCCGAAGCGGACTGCGGCCCGGGCCTTCGCCTTGGCTGCTTCCTCTTCACGGTTCTTGGCGGGACCGTGGCTTACCAATGAGTCCAAGAGATGCTGCGTAATGTGCGCGATCTCGTGGACAGCCTCGGCAAAAGCTTCTTCGTTGGCCTTTGACGGCTTGGTGGATCCGCTGATCTTGCGCACATATTGGAGGGCTGCGGCCTCCACTTCCTCGCTGGTGGCATGCGGTTCGAAGTTATGCAAAGTCCTGATATTCCGGCACATAGCCCCATGCTAACCATGGGCAGTGCTGCATGGGGAGGGGTGCCCATCGACGCGTTTGCGATTCACGGGATAGGTTTTAGCTATTGGATCTTCCGGATGAGCCGGAGGCCGCTGGGGATGCCGAAGAGCTCGGGTCCGAACAAATGAAGGAGAATCTCATGGCTATTTGGGGTGCAGATGTTGATCAGCTTCGTCAGCTCGGTAACAAGCTGAAGGCAGGTGCTGAGCAGATCGAGCAGCAGCGTTCGCAGCTCAAGGGCGCTCTTGACGGCACTGACTGGAAGGGCCCGGACGCTGACAAGTTCCGCAGCGAGTGGGACGGCGAGCACACTTCCAACCTGAAGAAGGTTGCCGACGCCCTTCGTCAGGCTGGCGACCGTGCCCAGAAGAACGCTGAGCAGCAGCAGCAGGCCTCCAACTAGGACAGTTGGGAAAATGCCCGGACGCACAAGCGTCCGGGCATTTTTGCGTTCTTTTCGAAATCTTGGATCATCGACCTTCGGCGACCGGCCCCGACGGGACAGGTTCGACGTCGTTCGGATGATCCAAAGCCCGGGCGCCCGCGGCAGCGGCCCGTCGGTCTCCGCGCAGTTCATCCACCCGGACAAGGACAACGCCGCCCACGATCAGGAGACCGCCAAGGAGCTGGATCGGACCGGGAAGTTCGCCCAGCAACAGCCACGCCCAGATCACAGCGAACAGCACCTCCGTCAACGAGACGAACGAAGCCACCTTGGAGCCCAGGCTCCGCGCCGCCATGATTCCGGAAACGTACGCCAGGACAGTTGCCAGGATGATCAGGCCGACGGCGGACACCCACCACGGCACGGTCCACGGACCCAGCGTTGTGTCCGCGGTACTGAACGTCATGGGAAGCAAGCCCAATCCGCCCACGAGCCACATCACCAGGGCACCCACCAGGAGGCCACCCGAGGCCAGCACCAGCGGAGGAAGGGTGTCGTTCTCCTTGGCTGTGATGAAGAAGTAGATCACCAGGCACACGGCAGCCGCCATACCCCACAGGACCCCTACAAAGTCCACCTTCACGGCACCGGTCAGGTCGAGCACCAGCACCAGGCCGCCGAGCGAAAGCAACGCACCGGCAGCGGTCAGCGCACGCGGCTTCCGGCGGGTGGAGATCCAGAGCCACAGGACGATCATCACCGGGGCCAGGTACTCCAGCAGCAGCGCGACGCCGACGGACAAACGGGCTACGGCGTTGAAATAGAAGAGCTGGCAGCCGGCGACTCCGATGAGGCCGAAAAGCAGGATGGTGAGCCAGTTTTCCTTGAGCTGGTGCCAGCGTCCGCGAAGAACGACGACGGCGGGAATCGCCAGGATCAGCGCGGCACCGGTGAGGCGCACGGTGACTGCGGCGCCGGGTGACCAGCCGGTTTCCAGCATTGATTTGGCGAAGGAGCCTGAGGTGCCGAACACGGCTGAAGAAAAGAGTGCGATGCCGAGTCCTGATGCCAGGAAATTCTTTGCATCAGCCTTCGTCATTGGAGCTGACACAGCAGCCTCCTGTCAGGAGTAAAGTGGGCTTATGGTCATGACAGTACTCCCGGAACATGTAAGGAGTCAAAGTGCTTTTTGCGCCTGACACCGTGGTTGCCCTCCGCAGCGTGGTCAACCTGATCAACACGGCTGCCAATGGGCAGGAACTGCTGACCTCCCTGGAAGACCTCAACGCCTTTCTGGCCGCTGAGGAGTTCACCGGTTCACGTATCAATTCTTCGGAAGAGCTGAACAGCATCAAGCGTCTCCGTGGCCAGCTCGCAACGCTCTGGAGCTCAGACGAAGACACCGCAGCCAAGTCCGTCAACAAGCTGCTCACCGACGCGAAAGCACTCCCACAGCTGGTCAAACACGACCATTGGGATTGGCACCTTCACGCCACCACCCCTGAAGCGCCGCTGGCAGACCGCATGGGCACCGAAGCGGCGATGGCGATCATCGATGTGATCCGCAGCAAAGAGATGGAACGGATGCGCGTATGTGCCGCGGATGACTGTGACGCCGTGGTCCTGGACCTCAGCCGCAACCGCTCAAAGCTGTACTGCGACACCGGCAACTGCGCCAACCGAACCCACGTCGCGGCGTACCGTGCGAGGAAGGCGGCCGAAGGCGAGTAAGCCGGGCAGCGCCCACCCATCGCGTTGCGAACCTCACCTTGGAGGCGTTCTGAAGCTTACGGACAACCCTCGGGCAGCCCAGGGTCTCCCGAAACCTGTTTCCAGGCACTCTTCGGGTCTCAGGCAGCAGGGAGAAGGGACCGCCGTGAACTCTTTTCCGGCCAGCGGTCAATACATAGTGTGAGCACAGACAGCGACATCATCAGCCGGTCCAGGGACAGCCCCTCGCTTTTCGGGGTGCTGTTCGACAGGTACGCCTCGGCCATCTATAGGTACGCGGCTCGCCGTGCCGGTGACTTCGCGGCCGACGACGTCACGTCGGAAACCTTCTTGGTCGCCTGGGAGCAGCTGGACAAATACGACCTCAGTCGGGATGACGCCCGGCCGTGGTTGTTCGGCATTGCCAACAACTTGCTCCGCCAGCATCATCGATCTGAAGCCAACGTTCTGAAAGCTGCCGCCAGAGCAGCAGGTCGCGAGGCCATGGCGGACGACTCTGACAGGATCGCCGCCGAGGTCGATGCCCAGGTTGCCGCCGGACGCATCGCCCAGGCCCTTAAGAGCATGGCATCCATCGACCGGGAAACGCTGCTGCTCTACGCCTGGGCGGATCTGACGTACGAAGGCATCGCCCAGGCCATGAGCGTACCGGTGGGAACCGTCCGGTCCCGTCTGAACCGTGCGCGGCAAATACTTCGAACCGAGTTCACACTCGAACAACTCAGTGAAACGGAGACCTCCCATGGATGACCTGCAGTTACTCCGCGAAATGCGTAGCGACGTCGGCACCGCACCTGCGGCAACCCTGGCACGCAGCCGCGAAAGACTCATGACCAGGATCGCAAATACTCCGGACGTCGAGGCATTCCGGCCCGAAGCACCCGGTACACCGACACGGTTCCGACGACGCATCCTCATCATCTCGGCAGCTGCGGCACTGATCGCGGGCACCATGGTTATTGCCGACGTCGTCCGTCCAGGGTCCCCTGGAGCCACCGCCGAAGCAGCGGAAGTCCTCAACAACGCAGCCGCCGCAACCATCCGAACGTCGGACCCCGTGGTGGGACCTGGCCAGTATCTGAAAGTCGAAACTAAACAACTTACCGGCGGAGGGGCTCAAGCTTCCGACGGGCGCCAAATCAACTGGCAGGAAACGACCGGCGGCCAGGTCTACATTCCCTCCAACCAGGAAGGAGAATGGGTCTGGAACCGCGAACCGCGGGTGCCCGTCGAATCAGCCTCCCCCGAAGCCAAGGCCCTTGCCGCCGACATGGCGGCAAGCCTGAAGAACATGCCGACAGGGCAGCCGCCGATCGTTGGCATTGTGCGTGCACCCGGCGGCGCCTTCTACGGCAACGAACCGGCAGCCATCATCGGTACACCCTTGAAAGACGCAGGGAACCTGCCCAAAGACCCTCGAGCCTTACTGGACCTCATCTACGAACGGACCAAAGGCGCGGGGAAAAGCCCTGACAGTGAAGCTTTCGTAACCATCGCGGACGGCCTGCGAACCGGCGCCGTCCCCGCCGAGCTTCGTGCCGCACTCTACAAAGCCGCGGCGCTCATACCGGGTGTCACGCTAAGTGACCGGCAGGCGATGGTGGACGGCAGGACGGGCACCGCGATCGGCATCCCATCGCCCGACGGCGGCATAAGGAGCGACATCGTTATCGATCCGGAGTCCGGATTGGTCATTGGCGAACAAAGCGTTTTGCTTAGGGACTACCCAGAGGCCCCCGCCGGCACGATCGTCGGCTGGACCTCGGTACGCACTTCGGTGGTGGACTCCGCGCCATAACTGGGTGTGGTTCAGGGCCGGGCGCCTGCGACTTGCCACTCCGATACGGGACGTTGTGCAGATGCCGTTTGCGAGGGCGAGTAACGCGGCATAATGGCGTCATGGGGGAACAATCGAGCACAGGTGCTCAAAACTACAAGGTCGTCCCGCCAGCGATTCCAAATGGCGGTGGGTTCGGCCAAGTGATTGGCCCGACATGGCTCCATGGGACCGTGTAACAATGACCAACCCTTTCAACGAGCCGCAACTGACGCAGTATGTCCCCGTGCAAGCCCAGACCTCGAGCGGCCTTGCACGCCCCCAACTGCCTTGGGTTTGGCTAGCCCTGCCCATACAAATGGCGGTGGGGCTCATCGTCATGACGCCCCTCTGGATCTACATCCATCTCTCTCTGACAGTCACCTATGACGGGGTGTTGACCCTCATTGGTTTCACTGTGATGACCGTCTTGGCTCCCTGGATTACGGTCTGTGCAGCGGCGCTCTTTGGGCTTCCAATTCGGCTCATTCCAGCCCCAAGGCGGTGGTGGACAAGCAATGGCGAAGTCGGCTTGGCCGGCGTCGTCATCGGATACGGACGGACTTGTGCTCGCCGGAAGCTTCAGCAGACATCGCGAGACGGGTGTTGTGGACGGCGTCCCTTACGACGTACTTAGCCCGGATATGGGATTGCTCTTTGCTGGCTGGCTCGTGTTTGGATTCTTCATCGTCAATACGTGGATTCCGCTACGTTGGTACGGCCGCCGGGGTCAGACCAACACCGCTCCAAGCCCACGACAGCGGGCGTTGAGGAAGCCGTGAACCCGCATTCGCCACGGCCGGGAGTCGCCCCGATCCACCAGTTCGCCGTCGCGTACCCCTTTCTGGCCGTGATGTGGTTAGTGTGCGGGATGGCCGCGAGTTCTGGCGGTGAGCTCTCCGGGATCTTGTTAGCTGCCGTTGTTTTCCCCATCTTCACGATGGTCTTTGCCGTAGCAGTCGGATTGCCGCTTCGACTGAACCGCTGGCTCAGCCGGTGGTGGCTGGGCAACTACAAGGCATACATCCTCACAGCAGCTGGCGGCGCAGCCCTTATCGCCTCTGGATTCATGACATCCGAGCACCGCGTGGGCGTCATGGATGGCTACCATTACGACGTCGTCACGCGTCACGGCGGAATGCTCATCGGCGGTTGCTTCGTCCTGACGTTCTTGGCGGTCAACGCAGGCTTCCGTCGGCGGACCACCCCCGAAGAAGGCGGGAACCGCAGCGCCCACTAAAAAGCGCTCCCCCAACCGAGGTGGGGAAGCGCTGGAAGGTTAGCGGCCGGCGTCGGGCGTTTCAGTCCCGTCAGGCGACTCCGGAGCCGCCGATCCGCCGTGCGGACGCTTCGAGCTGAGGTTGACCCCCGAACCCTTGCCGAGGTGGTCGGCGTTTTCCTTGTAGCTCATGGAGAGCATGGCTGCCACGACGAGGCTCACGATGAAGGCGATGCCGGCGCCGGTGAAGGCGAGGTCGAACCGAGGAGTCCGCGCGCTGCCGCCGGACGCGAAGATCAGCACGGCAAAGAAAGCCAGCACTGCGAAGAAGGCGGAGAACATGAGCGGTCCCTTGACCGAGGTCCGCATCTTGCGCGGTTCTCCTGGTGTCTGGTCTGCCACGGTCATTCCTCCAATGATGGCGGAACGCGTCCGCCGGTATGCAAAAGTTCTACAACGAGTAGAACGTCCAACTACTAGTTTACGGCCTCCGGAGAAGCGCCGGGCGCAGGGGTCCGTGCGCCCACTCGGGCATCATGCCGCAGCGACAAGCCGGAGAGCATCCACAGAACCCCGGAGAGAATCGCGCCGCCACCGGATACGCCCAAAAGCGCATGCGCGCCCAGTGATGTGAAGAACGGCAACGCAATGGCGGTACCCACCGAGATGATCCCCGAGATAAGCCAGTCGCGGGCCAGGGAATCGCGCTTTTTGAGGCCCTTCATGAATTCCAGGAGCCCGAGCACCAGCAGCGCGAGCATTGCCGAAAGAGCCACGCCTTCGTCTGACTGCGTGACCAAAGCGGCCACGCCGCCCGAGGCCACCACCACGGCCACGGCCGCAGGCAGCGCACGGGAGATCCACAACGCCGCCGCTGTTCCCAGCAGATACAGGCCGACGGCCCACGCCAGAACATGCACCGACGGTGAACTCCAGAAGATCGTCACCAGGCCGAACAACACCGCAACCGTCGCGCGGATCAGGACCGGTTTCCACGGCCCCGCCGGAAGGGCGGAAGGGGTTTGGGCAGGAGTCGCTGGAAGAGTCACCCGTCCAGTTTAGTGCGAACCCAGCACCATCCAGCGATCGGTCCGCGCCCGCAGCCCCAGAGTCACCGCCCGCGCCAGCATGTAGCCCAGCGCGAACGCGGCCCACAGCCACAAGAGCCCCGCCTCGCCGTCGGGCCTTAATTGGTGGACAGCCACCAGCAGCGGCAAGTAAACAGCCAGATTTACGACGCCGGCAATCGCCAGATAGCGCGCGTCGCCAGCGCCGATGAGGACACCGTCCAGGACGAAGACGTACCCGGCAATGGGCTGCCCCACCGCAAGTACCCACAGCGCCACAGTCAGGGCCGAGCGGACACCGGAGTCGGAGGTGAAGATGTACCCGACCCAGGGAGCCGCGACGGCCAGCACCGCTCCCGTGATCACGCCGAATCCCAGACCCCAGCGGATCATGGTGCGCGTCAGTCCGCGGGCCTTGCGGGCGTTGCGGGCTCCCAGCTCCTTGCCGATCAACGCCTGCGCCGCGATGGCCAAGGCATCAAGGGCAAAGGCAAGGAAGGAGAAAATGGTCATGGCCAACTGATGCGCCGCGAGGTTGACCGCGCCTTGTGCCGTCACCACCAGTACCGTTGCCAGGATTGCCAGGCGGAGGCTCAGCGTGCGGAGCATGAGCCAGGAACCGACCTTGGTCATGGCCCGGATGCCATGCCAGTCGGGCTTCAGGGAAACGCCGTGCTGCCGCGCGTTGCGGCCCACCATCACCAGATACACCGCTGCCATGGCCCACTGGGCGACGCTCGTGCCGATGGCCGAACCCGCTACGGACAGGTTCAGGCCATAAACGAGGAACCAGTTGAGGGCTATGTTGAGCGCGAAGCCGGCCGTAGCCACAAGAAGGGGGGTGCGGGTGTCCTGCAATCCGCGGAGGACACCAGTGCCCGCGAAGACCAGGAGCATCGCCGCCAGGCCGGGCATGGACCAGCGCAGGTAGTCAACGGCAAAGCCCTGCACGTCACCGGTGGCACCCATCAAACCAACAAGGGGTTCAGCGGCAACAAAGCCGGCCACAGCGAGCAGCACGCCCAACAACATGGCCAGCCACACGCCGTCGCGCCCTGCCGCCAAAGCCTTGCCCAGCTTCCCGTCGCCGATGGCGCGGGCGACTGCCGGCGTCGTCGAATACGCCAGGAAGACCATGAGTCCGACGGCTGTGTGCAGGATGGTGGACGCCAGACCGACGCCGGCCAACTGGTCCACTCCCAAATGCCCTACGATCGCGGAGTCGGCCAGCAGGAACAGCGGCTCGGCAATCAGGGCGCCGAAGGCAGGTACGGCGAGGCGAAGGATTTCGCGCGCGTTCGAGCGGGCCGGGGCAATTGTGGTTTGAGGCACTAAACAAGCCTAGTCTGCCGGGAGCCGGGTACATTTGGGCCGTGTCATATGAGCATCCCGTCACCGTTTCCGTCGCCCGAACCATCCTCCCGGGCTACACCCGCCAGGCCAACGCCTGGGCCCACGCGGGGCAGGAACTCGCGCGCGAATGGCCCGGCTACCTGGGATCGGGCTGGGTCCGCAACGGCGTCGACTCCACCGAATGGCACATGCTCTACCGCTTCGCCGACGCAGAGTCGCTGCAGGCGTGGGAGGACTCCGAGGAGAGGCGCTGGTGGATCGACAGCGCCAGGGACATGATGGAGACCACCCGCGTGGAGCGTCACACGGGGATTGAGGGATGGTTCTCGCAGCCGGGGGACGTCTCGGTGGTGGTCCCGGAGACGGTGGTGCCGCCGCGCTGGAAGCAGGCCATCAGCATCTTCCTGCCATTCTTCCCGCTCAGCCTCCTGGCCAACTTCCTGCTGCACCCGGTGACGCAGAACTGGCCTTTGGTGTTTGCTGTGCTGCTCAACATTGTCATCCTGACTCCCCTGATGACGTACATCTTCCTGCCGGTCACCACCCGGCTTCTTCAGCCGTGGCTGCAAGCGAAACCTCGTAAATAGCTGGGAATTACTTGGATGCGCGCTGTGATTAGTTGACACTTCAACTAATCACCTGCGAGGGTTGAAGCATGAACAAGTCCAGCTTGACCACCACAGCCCTGACCATCCTGCGCGTCATTGCAGGATTTCTCTTCGCCGCGCACGGTTGGCAGAAGTTCAACGAATTCACCATTGCCGGAACCCAGGCGTCCTTCACGCAGATGGGCGTGCCGGGCGCTTCCGTCGTAGCCCCGATCGTCGCAACCCTGGAACTCGTGGGTGGCATCGCCCTGATCCTCGGCCTGCTGACCCGCGTTTTCGCAGCACTCCTTGCCGTCGACATGCTGGGGGCCCTGTTCCTGGTGCACGCCCCGGCCGGCATCTTTGTAGGCAACGGGGGCTACGAGCTCGTGCTGCTCTTCGCCGGCGCGGCCCTTGCCCTGGCCCTCGCGGGCGCGGGTCGCCTCTCGGCCGACGCCGCACTGTTTGGTCGCCCGGGCTCGAAGCTCCGCGTCCTGGCGTAGAACCCTCTCTCACATCCCGCCCCTTTCACCTGGACGCTCTATCACTCCCTTGGAGGGAGCGATAGAGCGTCGGCGTTTAAAGGGTGGGATGTGAGAGAGGGTCCAGGGCGTGCAGTCGCACCCGAAGACCTCCGTCCGTCCCCACGACAACGGCGACGTCGGCCAGTGAGGTGACGACGGCGTCGGCATGGGGCTGGAGCTCCGCCGCCGTCGCAGTACCCGGAAGGCCGACCGTCAGGCAGCCTGCACTGCGGGCTGAACGCAACCCGGCGACGGTGTCTTCAAAAGCGACAGGCGGCACGCCGTCCCGCGCCCAACGCGTGCCGGTACGGTAAGGCTCGGGGTCGGGCTTGCCGCGCTTAACGTCGTCACCCGTTATCAGCAGTGCGGGCGCCGTAATACCCCCGGCGGCCAACCGTGCCTGGGCTACCAGGCGTGCGGCAGAGGTCACCACCGCGCACCTGTCACCGGGAACTGCAGCCAACAACTCGAGCGCCCCGGGCAGCGGAGTTACCGGAGCCCGGGGGTTCTGCTCAATTTCGCTGAGCCGGAGGAGGGCAGCAGTTATCCGTTCTTCAGGTACGAATGACGCAGCCAAGTCCCGCGACGTGCGTCCGTGAAACGACTCCCCATCAGGAATGGTCACCCCTTCCTCTTCCGCCCATTCGTGCCACGCCTGCTCCACCGCCGCGATGGAGTCCAGGAGCGTTCCATCCATATCGAAGAGAAACTCGCTGACTTCCCATTCGATGGCCCTTTTGTTGTCAATCCGGTTCAAAGCGATCGTCCTGCTACCGCTTTGTCTGCGGGACGGGGATGACCATGGTTTTGATCGCCATAGGGTCCTTCTTGGCCTTCATCAGTGACTCTTCAACGTCCTCCAGCCCATAGCGCCCTGTGACGATGCCTTCCACATCCACAGCTCCCGAGGCCAACAGTGCAATTGCCGTGGGCCACGTATTCACATACCGAAACGTCCCGGTCAAAGTGATCTCGCGGTGCTGGATCATGGCGATGGGAACATTGAGTTCATCCCCTCCCATCCCCACCAGGCATGCGGTCCCACCCCGTTTGACGGCGGGGAAGGCGGGCAGGATCGCCCGTGCGTTCCCGGAAGCATCAATGTAGACGTCAAAATACTCTGCATAGTCGTCCAGACCGTTTGTGGTGGGGTCCAGTGCTACGTCCGCCCCATGGGCCAAGGCAAAGTCCCGCCGGTGCGCGATCGGGTCGCTGATGACCACCTCACTGGCACCCAACGCCTTGGCGACCTGGACATTCATGACCCCGATCGGCCCCGCACCAGTGATGAGAACTTTGTCTCCGGCCTTCACACCTGCCCGCCGGGCTGCGTGGACGGCCACGGACAGCGGTTCGAGAAGGGCTGCTTGCTCGTCGGAGATTTCCTCCGGAACGGCATGTGCAAAGTCGTCATCGACAATTACGTACTCCGCGAAAGAGCCGTCAACGGGCCAAGCCCCGTAAAACAAGATGTCCCGGCACAGGTGATAGCGGCCCGTCTTGCAGTAATCGCACTTCCGGCAAGGAGTCTGCGGTTCAACCGCCACCCGTGTTCCTACACGGCTGCTGTCGACGCCAGGCCCGACGGCGACAATCTCACCGGCCGTTTCGTGCCCGAGGACAATGGGACCTTGGACGACTATGTCGCCGATTGAACCAGTCTCGTAAAAATGGGTATCCGAACCGCAGACCCCCACCGCCGTCACGCGGACAAGCACCTGGCCCGGCTGCGGTTCCGGAACTGGGACTTCCTGAAGTTCTATGGTCTTGGGCGAGGTCAGGACGCTGGCGCGCATGGTTGCAGGGATTGACATGTTTATGTCCTTTCGAGGTGGGGTGTGGTCAGCCCTTGACCGTGCCGGCAGTGAGACCACCGACGATCCAGCGCAAGGAGAAGAGAGCAAAGAGGATGCCAGGGACCATTGAGACGACCGTGGCCGCCGCCATCGGACCCCAGTCAATGGATTGGTAGGCGATGTACTGCTGGATGCCCGTGGTGACTACCTGGGTGTTCTTGCCGCTCAGAACAAGGGGCAAGGTGTAGCTGTTCCACGCCCAGATGAAGGAAAGCATCAAGCTGGCGCCAAGACCCGGTGCGATCAACCGGAACAGCACGTGCCGGAACGCCGTCCAGCGACTTCCGCCGTCCATGGCAACCGCTTCTTCGAGTTCGACAGGGAGATCTTCGATGAAGGAGCGCAGCATCCACACGAGCATCGGCAGCGTCACCAGCTGGTAAGCCAGGATCAGGCCCAGGTAGTTGTCGTACAAACCGATCTTCTGGAAGATCAGGTACAGCGGAAGGATGATCAGCAGCTCCGGAGCAAAACGGAGGGACAGGATGCTGAACGCAATGTTCTCGCGGCCCCGGAACTTGAAGCGCGCCAAGGCGTAGGCCGTCGGCAGACCAATGAGCAGGGTCAGCACCAGCGAGCCCAGCGTCACGATCAGGGAGTTCACGAACGGTGTCATGAACGCGCTGCCACTGAGCACCTTCACGTAGTTGTCCAAAGTTGGAGAGAACAAGAACTTCGGCGGATAGACCACGATGTCGCCCGGCATTTTGAAGGACATCATCAAAATCCAGACAATCGGCGCCAATGCGAACACGGTCCAGAGTGTCAGGACGGCCATGGCCGCTGCGCGTCGCAGCTTCCTTGACCTTTCCCGCCGGGAGGTGGCAGGCGCCGGCGGAGTCCTTTGGGTGCGTACCGCAGGCTCGACAACTGTGCTGCTCATGAAAATGCCTCCTTACGACGGGCCTTGAGCAGGAAAAAGGAGATGAGGTAGCAAAGAAGCCAGAGGACAATCAAAGCTGCCATCGCTGCACCGAAGTTCAGGTTGCGAATGCCATCCAGGTAGGCCATGACATGCAGATTGGTGGTCGCATCCACAGGTCCGCCCTTGGTGGTGGTGTAGATAATGTCGAACATTTTCAGCGAGTCGATGCCCCTGAAAGTGATGATGACTACCAGGACGGGCATGAGCATCGGCAATGTCACCGACACGAAGTTTCGAACCGGCCCCGCACCATCCATGGCGGCAGCTTCACTGAGTTCCTTCGGGACGCTCTTGAGGCCTGCTTGTGCCAGAAGCACAACGAACGGCGTGAAGATCCAGACGTCGATAAGGACAACGGACCAGAGGGCGCTGTCCGGCCCGTTCAGCCAGAGCAGCTTCTGGGACCCCACCGCCTCCAGCAACCAGTTCACAACACCGTTTTCGGTCAGCATGACCTTCCACATGAGAGCCGCGACCACCGGAGGCAGCAGCAACGGAAGGACTATCAGCAGCCGAAAAGAGTTTCCTATCCGGCCCACGTAGTTAAGGAGCATCGCCAGGCCTATGCCGAAGAGGCATTCAAGCACCACGACGACGACCGCGTAGCCGAGCGTGATGCCGATTGCGTGCAGGCCCTCCCCGCTTGAGAAGAGATTGAGGAAGTTCTCTCCCCAATTGGGCACGGGCGCGCCCCGGTTGAGCCGGTACGAGGTGAACGACCACCACGCCCCGGTGAGGAACGGGTAGAGAATCGCCACCAGCAGCGCCAGGGCGGGTAAGAGTAAAAGGTAGGGAAGAGAAGGTTTGTGTTTCATGGGTTCCCTTGGTTGATGCAACTCTGCCCTGCGGCCGGCGCGACAGTGCGCCTCCAAGGACCGCGGGAAGTGTCGGCAGGGTTACTTGATAACGGCGTCGATCTTCTTTGCGGCGTCATTGAGGGCGTCCTCGACGGACGCCTGGCCCAAGATGGCGGACTGGATTGCGGTGGCCCAGATGTCGCCTGCGTTCGTCCAACTGGCCGACGGCGAATACGGCCAGGACGCGTACTTCGAGAGGATTTCAGTCCACGTCTTGTTGTAGTCGCCCCAGCTGGCAGTGGCTTGGATCATCTCCGGGCTGTTGGCCACCGACATACGCGTTGGATTCATGTTTCCTGCTGCGATGGCGGAGGTCAGGAGTTCCTTGGAAGTGGCCCATTGCATGAACTGCCAGGCCGCCCCTTTGTTTTTCGACGACGAGTTCATTCCCAGCGACCAGAGCCACATGCTGGAGGAGCGGCCTTTGGGACCCTCGGGCGGGAGGGCGTAGCCCACCTTGCCGGCGATCGCGCTGCCCTTTTTCTCAAAATCCGGAGCCATGTGGTCGGCGTCGATGTAGAACGCCGAAGTACCCGCCAGGAAGTCCTGCTGTGCCTCGTACCAGGTGTAGGTGCTGGCCGCCTTGGGCGCCGTCTTCATCAGCTCCACCCACTTGCTGGTCGCTTCAATGCCCTCGGGAGAGTTGACGGTGGCTTTTCCGTCGGTGATGTCCTTGACGCCGTAGGCTCCGGCGAAGGTGGAGAAGGGGTTCAGCGTGGGGTAGGTCTTGTCGCCGCGGCTGACGAAGCCGGAGATCTTCTTCCCACCGAAGTCGATCCCGTTGAGCTTCTGCGCTGCGGCGATGAGCTGGTCGATGGTTTGCGGTACTTCGACGTTGTTGGCTTCAAGAATGTCCTTGCGATAGAAGAGCGCGTAGCCTTCCTCGTTCGCCGGGATCGCCCACAGACCGCCTTTGCCTGCACCTCCGAAGTTGGTCTTATCCCAACGCTCAGCGCTCAACAAAGCTGGAAAGAAATCGTTGATGTCGTAGTCAGGAGCAGTGTGCTTGGAGTTGTCCACCCAGGGCTGCAGGTCCTCGATCCAACCGGCGGCCGCGTACTGGTAGTTCATGGGCTGGGACGTCATGAAGACGTCATAGGCACCGGAGCCGGACTGAAGCTCGGTCAGGATCTTCACCATGTAGTCGGATTCACTGAGGGTTTCAAGGTTCACCTTGATTCCGGTCTTCGTCTCAAAGTCACTCAGCTGCGGCTTGATCGCTGCGGAGAGCGGGTGCTCGCTCATCAAGAGATTGAGGCTTTTTCCTTCGAAGTTCCGCCAGCCGAACGAATCGACATCGGCTGTGGAATCCGCTCCGCCTCCGGGCGAGCAGGCGGCGAGAGTAGCCGTAGCGGCTACTGCGGTCACGGCCATTTGCATCACGGTGCGACGGCTTGGGCGGAAACGCTGAACTTCCATCATCTACTCCTTGGACTCGCGGCAACCCTGCGGCGTCGGTGCCACAAGGTGTAGATGAAAGACTAATGAGAGCGCTCACAACCTGGTCTATGATGCTCAGGTGAGCAAGGAATTGAGCATGGAAGAGCAGCTGCGCCACGTTTACGCGGCCATGCAGCACCTGAAATTCGGCCGGCCAACGGTGGACATAGCCGAGGAATTGGGGATTTCCCGCTTTGCCGTTGGTCGGATGGTGAAGTACGCCCGGGAGCAGGGGCTGGTGGAAGTCACCCCACGACTCCCCGATCCCATTGACGCCACCCTTTCCAAGGCGCTGGCCTCTTGCTATGGCTTGGAATCGACCATTGTCTGCATCCCCGCAGCTGAGGGTGACAAGGCCGCCCGCGCCGCTATCGCCGCCGTCGCCTCGAAGCTCCTGTCGGAGCTCATCGAAGAAGATGACATCTTGGGGCTGGGCCCCGGCCGGACCATTCTGGAGACCTGCGCGCGGATACAAACCGCGCCAAATTGCGACTTGGTGCAGCTAACAGGCGTTGCATCGACGGACGATGACAATCTGGAGGTCATCATGGAGTTGCGCCGGGTGGCCCAAGGACGGATGTTTCCGCTTCATTCGCCCGTCATAGCGACTGATCCCGTCGCGGCGCAGGTCATCCGGAGCCAGCCCGGGGTTCGGCAGGCTTTGAAACGGATGGACTTACTGGATAAAGCCGTTTTCACTGTGGGTGGGTGGCCCCACAGTTCGCTCCTGGCCAGCCTTTTGGACGAGACGGGCGAGCTCGGCCCACTGATCGAACAGGGCGTCGCGGCAGAAATCGGAACCACCCTCCTGGACGCCCATGGCAAGGAGCTTCACCTTCTTGACGACCGCATGATCGGCATCACCACACAGCAACTGGCTTCCGTACCGCTCAAAGTGGCCCTCGGAGGCGGGCCCGGCAAGAAACGAGCTGTGATCGCGGCCCTGAAATCAGGACTGGTGGATACCCTGGTCACTGATGTGGACACCGCCAAGGCTGCACTGGCGGCCGTCAAGAAGTAAGGCAGGAACTAACCAGTCACACCGGTGAGTTCGTTCGGAGTGTGCTCAAGCTTCGCCGACTTGGCCACTTTGCCAGCTTTCAGGTCCACAGCGTGAAGTGACTGCGTCGCCGGTTCGGTGACGTACGCCGTCGAGCCCTGCACGAAAAGGGTGGGCCGCGGGTCCTGCCAGGTGGCTGATTCCTCCCAGGGCGCCACCACTGGAATGGTGGCCGTGACCGCGCCGGTGAGTGGATCGATCACCCGGAGGCCGCCATCGGTGCCGAGTACCAGTGCTTCGCCTGCGGGGCCGCGGCCCAGCGAGCGGAAGGAATAGCTGGTGCCGATGTCCACGAGCTGCAGGGCGGCGGTCTCGGTGTTAACGAGCGAGATCCGGGTGGGCCGCTCGGGCTTGGCGGCCTTGTCTACTTTGTAATCGCCCAGAATCACGGGAGATTTTTCCGATCCCGCCTGGTTGCCCAAACGGCCGTAGGCATCGGGACTGGCCACCTTGGTGATGGCGCCATCCTTGTAAATGAGCATGCCGTTCTCGCAGCCGACCACCACGGCTTCACCGGCAGCGACCGCCTCGCCGTGGACGCCGGGGCAGTCTTCGTTGCGGACAACTTCCTGACGATCCTGGCCCTTGCCTGCGGAAAGCACAGCGATTCCCGACCGGCTTTCCTCGTTGCCGAGCGTCACCAGCAGCTTGCCGTCCTCCAGCTCCACCGCCACGCCGTGATGCGCTTCGGGTGTGGTGTAGACGTCGGTGGCGGGCAACTTTCCGTCTTCCACGGCGGCACCCAGCGCGGAACTTTCGAAGCTCTCCACCTTGCCGGATCCATCGCTGAAGAGCACAGTCTTGCCGGCGTGCAGCACCACGTGGCCAGCCTTGTCGGCTTCGAAAGCAAAATCGGTCAGCGCGGGCTCGGAGACGTAATGGTGGCTGTGGTCCCCGTGCGGTTCCGACCAGGCTCCGGCGTCGAAGAGGCGGAAGGCGTCGCCCGTTGAGACGAACACATGCCGCCCATCGCCAGCGGGGTTGAGGCGGTTGAAGCCCGCCAGTTCGGCGCCCCCCACGTCGGCGAGGGAGGCGGCATCGAGGACTCCTATGCCGCCGTCGTGCGTGTAAACCAGGCGGGGCGTCGGCGCGCCTGCCTCTTTAGGGCTGGGCTTCGAAGTGGACGACGGCGACGCGTCGGTCGCGCTGCCGGCGGAACCTCCGGGCGCGGCGCAGGCCGTAAGGAGAAGAGCGGAAAGCCCGACGGCGGCAAGCGGCGTTGCGTGAAGGCGACGCTTCCGGGCGGGCAAGGTGACAGGGTTTGGGTGATGATGCATGCGTTAAATGATATTGATTCTCATTTAGAGAGCAAATTGCTTCTGTCCGGGCCTCCGGGGAGGCTCAGTCTTAGTCACGTAACAGAAACACGGCGCCAGTAAACTTCGAGCATGAGCGAGTCCCCCGCGAATTCCGTGACCCTCCGCTTCCTCGCGGCCCCCACTGACGTTGGCCATAGCGGATCCGTTGACGCCGGCACCGTCCTTGAGTGGGTCGACAAAGCCGCCTATGCAGCGGCCGTGGGATGGGCCAAGTCCTATTGCGTCACTGCCTACGTGGGCAACATCCACTTCACTGATCCCGTGAACAGCGGCGACATGGTGGAGGTGACGTCCACCATCGTCTATACCGGCCGCTCCTCCATGCACATCCACACAGTGGTCAGCTCCCACGACCCCAAGGGCGGCCCCGAGACGATGCACAGCCAGTGCATGGTGATCTTTGTTGCCGTCGGGCCCGACGGGAAGCCGATCCCTGTCCCCCAGTTCGAGCCTTCCACTCCTGCCGAGATCGAAGCCCGCGATCACGCGTTGGCGCGCATCGAAGTCCGCGAGCAGATCGTCAATGCGATGAACGCCCAGGAATATACCGACGCCGGGACCGCCGAGCGCGTCACGCTGCGGTTCATGGCGTCCCCCACTGATGTGAACTGGGGCGGCAAAGTCCACGGTGGCATCGTGATGAAGTGGATCGACGAGGCCGCGTACGTTTGCGCGTCCCGTTACTGCGGGAAGGACACCGTAGCGGTGTTTTCCGGCGGCGTTCGTTTCTACCGGCCGCTGCTGATCGGTCACGTGGTGGAGGTTGAGGCCCGGCTGGTGTACACCGGTGCGAAGGGCATGCACATCGCGGTCCACGTTCGTTCAGGCGACCCCAAGACCCGCGAGATGAACCTGACCACGTACTGCCTCACCGTGATGGTGGCGCGCGACGAAACCGGTACGGCCGTGCCGATTCCGGAGTGGATTCCCGTATCTGATGAAGACAAGAAGCTGCACGCACATGCCCGCGAACTACTTGAAATCCGGGGGCGGGCGCCGGGCAACCGACTGCCGGATCACTTGCTGAAGGCGGCTGGGCGGTAGTCGCCTTGGGCCTCGCTGGGCTGGGCCGCTAGCGGGGCGCCAGCACGCAGAAGTCGTTTCCCTCAGGGTCCCTAAGACATTTCCACGGGACATTCCCTTGACCAACGTCGGCGTCATGGGCCCCCAGGGAGTGCAGCCTCTCCACCTCTGTGGTTTGGTCGTCCCCAGGGTAGGGCATCAGGTCGAGATGGATACGGCTTTGCAGGGCGCCCGGGTCCGGGGTTTTTAGGAGCTCAAGGTAGGGGCCCACACCTTTGGACGACCTCAACCTCGCATGCTCATCGTTTACCTCGTGCAAGGTCCAGTCCATGGCCTCACTCCAGAAATCGGCCATGGCACTGGGATTGTCACAGTTGACTACCACCGTGGCGATGGGACCGGTGTCCTGGTAGATCGGCCGTGGCTCGAGGACACAGAACAAGTTGCCTTCAGGATCAGCCATCACCACCCACGGCACGTCTCCCTGGCCGATGTCGGCGAGCGTCGCACCCAGTCCCTTCAAGCGCTCGACAAGCTCGCGCTGGTGGGCTGCAGAGGTGGTGGCAAGGTCCAGGTGAACACGGTACTTCACCGTCTCAGGGTCCGGAACGGTGACCACGTCCACGCAGACGGCCGTGGGATCTGGCCATGTGAAGCCAAGTGGTTCCACGTTGGTGACACCGGGTCCCTCGCTGGAAACACCCCAGCCGAGGGCGTCAGCCCAGAATTGCCCGAGAGCTGAATCATCGCGGGCCTTGAAATTCACTTGAACCAAACGCAGTGCCATGGTTCACAACTCTATGCTGCGGCCGGGCCCCCTAGGCCGGGGAATCACCACTGTTCGCACGCTCGGCCCATTCGAGCGCGGCCACGAGATGCCCTTCATTGGGAAGCACCTGCTTCTCGGCCATAGGGAGACTCTCATAGCTGTAGCCAGCCACCGCCATCGGTGAGGTCGAACGGCCAAGACTGTAGCGAACGCTCCTGTCGTTCTTGGTACCACAGATCAAGATGCCTATGGTTTCGTTGTGATGCTCCCGACGCAGTACGTCATCAACAAGGGCCACGTAAAAGTTGAGCTTTCCCGCGTGCTCAGGCTGGAACTTACCCGTCTTGAGTTCGATCACCACGTAACGGTTCTGGTCCATGTGGAAGAAAAGCATGTCTACGAAGTAGTCGTCGCCGTCAACGTCAAAATGGACTTGTCGGCCCACAAACGAGAAGCCGGGTCCCAACTCGCGCAGCGTTTCAGTGATCCTGCCGGTCAGCGCGCTCTCCAGGTCCCGTTCCGCGACCTGGCCCGACAACCCCAGGAACTCAAAGTTGTACGGATCCTTCGCGACCTGCTGGGCGAGCTCCGAATCTTGCGCAACAAGCCGTTGCGCAAAGTTGGAGGGCGCAGCCCCTGCGCGTTCCAGCGTCTTATTCAGGATCATGTTCAAGAGCACATTGCGGGACCAGCCATATTCGACGGCGGCCGCGGCGTACCACGCACGGTCCTGCTGTTCGCTCAGCTTGTCCAGCAGCACGGTGATGTGCCCCCATGGCAATTGCGCAACAGGCTGTTGCGCAATTGGCCCACCCTGCCATACGCCTGCAAATGTAGTCATGTACTGGATGTTTCTTGGCGAAAGGCCCGTCATTTGCGGGAATTCAGCGCGCAGATCAGACGATAGGCGTTTGATTACCCCGGCGCCCCATCCGTGCTTCTCCTGCTGAAGCCTTACATCCCGCCCGATAGCCCAGTACAGCTCTATCAGCTGTGTGTTGACGGTCCGAAGCACCTTGGTACGTGCAGCCTTAACACGATCCTTAAGATCGTCCAAGAGCTCCGTATAGCCGGCGGGAAGGCCCAACTCGCGTGATTCACCCATGCCCCGCACCCTACGAGGGAGCCCCGACAAAAAGCGGTTCGAACGGAACTACCCCACCAAATTCTCGGCCGCGCCATTCATGTGCTCGATGATCGTTTCCCGTGCCTTCGCAGCATTCCCGGTCTCGATCGCCGCAACAATGTCATGATGCCTCCCGACACTCATGTTGCGCGTGGCGCGTTCCAACCCGGCGAACATGATGGACATCCGGATGGAGCCTTCCAGGGATTCCCACGAATGCAGCAACGTCTCGTTTCCGGACAGCCGGCACAACGTGCGGTGAAATTCGAGGTCCGATTCGATGCGCTCCTCAAGTGAGGATTTCGCGGCCTTGTCCATATTTTCGACGGCGGCACGCAACTCGGCGAGGGCGGGCTCCTTGTCCGGCATGTCGCTAAGGGTCCGGGCGGCCAGTGACTCCAGCACCCCACGGACAGCGAAGATGTCCCGGATTTCCTTGACGTCCAAGTGCCGTACGGACATGCGGCCACGCGGTCCGGCGGAGATCAGACCTTCCTGTTCCAGCTGACGGAGGGCTTCACGCAGGGTGCCCCGGCTGATCTGGAGCATTTCGGAGAGCTCGGTCTCCACCAGGTGCCGTCCCGGCTCAAGCTCGCCACTGGTGATCGCGGTGCGCAAAGCTGCGAGCGCCTGTTCGCGAAGGCTCTTCTTCTCCAGTCCCAGCAGGGAGGCTGTGGCGGCCATGGTGTGTCCTCGGTTCTATTGGCAACTGCTGACAGTCCGTTGTTAACTGTCGATACTACGGGCGCCCGGGTTTTTGTACAGCTAATGACCTTTGGAAGCGGCCTTGAGGGCATCAGCTGTACAAAAACTCCGGAGAGTTAGGCGAGTTCAGCCAGCACCTTTGCCACGATCCGGTCGACGGACAGTCCGTATCGTTCGTGCAGTGTCGGCAGCGCGCCGGCGTCGAGGAATTGGTCCGGAAGCGCGATGGGAACCACGCGCTTGCCCAGGCCGGCACTTACGACGGCGGAGGCAACAGTTTCGAACAAACCGCCAACAACGGTGTGGTTCTCCAGCGTCACGGCGAGGCGGTCCGTGTTCAGTTCAGCCAGCACGGTTGCCGAGTCGAAGGGCTTGATCGTCGGAGTGTGAACCACTGCCACGTCAACGTTGTGGGCAGCCAGGGCGTCCGCGGCCTGCAGGGCCCGCATGGTCATCAGGCCCGAGGAAACGAATACGACGTCGTTGCCGCCGCGCAGGACCTTGGCTTTGCCGAGCTCGAATGTGTAGTCGTACTCATCCAAAACCGTCGGCACATTGCCGCGGAGAAGGCGCAGGTACGTAGGGCCGTCCGAGGCGGCGAGCTGCGGGACGGCCTGCTCGATGTCCACGGAGTCGCACGGGTCCACGATGGTCAGGTTGGGCATGCCGCGGAAGATTGCCATGTCTTCGGTGGCCTGGTGGCTGGGACCGTAGCCCGTGGTCAGGCCAGGCAGACCGCCGACGATGTTGACGTTCAAGTTGGGCTCGGCGATGTCCAGGCACAGGAAGTCGTAGGCACGCCGGGCTGCGAACACGGAGTAGGTGGACGCGAAAGGAACCAGCCCGGTCTCAGCCATGCCGGCGGCTGCACCAAAGAGGAGCTGCTCGGCCATGCCCATTTGGAAGAATCTCTCCGGGAAGGCCTTCGCGAAGATGTGCATGTCCGTGTACTTGCCCAGGTCCGCGGTCAGCCCGACAATGGCAGGGTTGGCTTCCGCGGCTGCCACCAGAGCGTGCCCGAACGGGGCGGACGTGGTCTTCTGGCCCGGGTCGGCGAACGAGGCGATCATGGCCGAGGTCTTCAGCTTCGGCTTTGCCGTGGTGGTGCTCATGCTGAGACCGTCCCTTCGTATCCTGCAGTCAGCTGTTCGCGGCAGATCTGCCATTCGTTTTCTTCGATGCGCATGAAGTGCGCCTTCTCGCGGGTCTCCAGCAGTGGCACGCCACGGCCCACCTTGGTGTCGCACAGGATCACGGACGGCCTCCCGACCGGACCGGAAACCGAGGCGATGTTGTCGAACGCAGCCAGCAGCGCACCGACGTCGTTCCCATCCACCCGCTGCGTGTACCACCCGAACGATTCCCACTTCTCCGTCACAGGCTCGGTGCGCAGCACCGTGTTGGTGGCGCCGTCGGCCTGGAGCGCGTTGATGTCCACCATGGCGATGAGGTTGCCCAGCTGGTGATGGTGCGCTCCCATGGCCGCCTCCCACGTCGAACCTTCATCCAACTCACCGTCGGAAAGGAAGTTGATTACCCGCGAAGCCGAACCTTGCGCCCGCAGGCCCAGCGCCATGCCAACCGCGATCGTCAGTCCGTGGCCCAGCGAACCGCCGGAGATTTCCATGCCCGGGGTGTAGGTGGACATTCCGGACATCGGCAGGCGGGAATCATCCGAACCGTAGGTTTCCAGCTCGGCAACCGGGACGATTCCGGCTTCAGCCAGCGCCGCGTAGTGTCCGATCGCGTAATGGCCCGTGGAGAGCAGGAACCGGTCCCGGCCTTCCCAGTGAGGGTTTTCGGCCTGGTAGCTGAGCTGGTCGGCGTATACGGCGGCGAACATGTCCGCGGCACCCAGCGCCTGACCTACGTAGCCTTGGCCTTGGACCTCGCCCATGTTCAGGGCGTGGTGGCGGATGCGGTAGGCGGCAGCGCGGATACGCTCGACGCGCTCGGCGGCCGGCAAAGCGGGCGCTGCTTCTACTGATGAGAGAGACACTGGATTCCTTCCGGAGTCGGGCGCGTACGGATGGGGAGAACGCGCCCGACGTCGAGTGGTTGCTTAGGCGTTTACCGTCTGGGGAGTTTTGCTGGCGGCTTCTTCGGCGAGCTGGCGCTCACGCTTACCCCAGGTTTCCTTGGTGACCAGCGCGGCCCACAGACCGATGGCGCCATAGATGCTGAAGAGGGCTGCAGGGCCAACCCAACCAAAGCTCACGAACAGCAGCGTGGTGATGAAGGGCGTAAAGCCGGAGACCATGGCGGAGATCTGGTAGGCCAGGGAGGCGCCGGAGGAACGGGTCTTGGCCTGGAAGAGTTCCGGGAACCATGCGCCCTGGGCGCCGGCGAGGGAGTTCTGGCACACGGCGTAGGCGATCACGATGGTGGCGATGATGAAGATGAAGAGACCGGTGTTGACCAGGAGGAACATCGGGATGCCGAAGACAACGGCGAACGCGGTGGACCAGATGTAGACGGGCCGGCGGCCTACCTTGTCGGTCAACTTGCCCCAGGCGTAGGTGGCGAAGATGCCGATGGCGGCCGCGATGCACAGGGCAACGAGGGTCTGGGTCTTGTCTGCGAGCTTGGTGCTGTGCAGGTAGGAAATCATGTAGGTCACGGAGACGGCGTAGCCTGCGGTTTCGGCGATGCGGAGGCCGATGCCGCGGACGATGTTGCGCCAGTCGGTCTTGATGACCTCAACGATGGGGGACTTCACGATGTCGCCCTTGGTCTTGACATCCTCAAAGACCGGGGACTCGGGAACCTTGGAACGGATGATCAAACCAACGGCCACCAGCAGGATGCTCGCCAGGAACGGCACGCGCCACGCCCATTCGCTGCCGAGGCCGACACTGAAGAGGAATACGAGGTTCGCGAGCAACAAGCCAACGGGGAAGCCGGCCTGCACGATTCCCGTGAACTGGCCCTTCTTCCGCCACGGTGCGTGCTCGTAGCTCATCAAAATGGCGCCGCCCCATTCAGCACCGAAGGCGAGGCCCTGGATGATGCGGACAAGGACCAGGAGCGCGGGAGCCAGAAGGCCAACCTGCTGGTAGGTGGGTAGCAACCCGATAGCGAAAGTTGCCAGGCCCATGAGAATCAGCGAGGCAACCAGCACCGGCTTGCGACCGAGCTTGTCTCCAAGGTGGCCACCGATGATGCCGCCCAACGGACGGGCAGCGAAGCCGACGCCGAGGGTCGCGAAGGAGGCCAGGGTGCCAGTTACCGGGTCGGCGCCCGGGAAGAAGGCCGTACCGAAGTACAGCGCAGCGGCGGTGCCGAAACCGATGAAGTCATAGGTTTCGATGACTGCGCCCACGCCCGAGCCGACGGCGACGCGCTTTGCTTCCTTGGTTCCATGAACCGGACCACGCATGGTCAGAGCTTCATTGCTCATGAGTGTCTTTCCCTTTCAAAAGTGCGGCGCTTCTTCGGCAACCCCACTGTCGACAGTCAACATAATACGTCAACTGTGACCGAGACCACCAGCAATGTCAACAGTCAACTTGAGAGGTTGACTGTTGACAGTTAACGAAGCTAACGTGGTGTCCATCACTAAGGCCCTTCTCCGTCGAGGGGCTCAACTTGAGGATCAACGACGATGTTTCATCACCGACTGGGCTGTTCTTCCATCAGCTTTCGACACCAGGACCTCGCCGCCGCCCTGCACACCATGCGCGGGCTCGGCTTCGAGGAGATTGACCTGGGCGCCCTCCCCGGCGTCTGCGACCACGTGCCCTACATACTTGACGCCAAGGCAGTCGAGGCGGTTGCCGCCGTCGTGCGCGATTCCGGACTCCGCGTCCGCTCGGTCAACGGCGACGTCGGCGACCTGAACGCAACGCTCGACGCCGGTGCCGCGGAGGCGCGCCAACGCCACCTTGGGATGCTGCTCAGCTTGGCGGAGAAGACCGGCGCGAAGGCGCTTGTCCTTCCGTGCGGAGCGATCGACCACGATCCTGTGCGCAGTTTGGAAGAAGACATCGACGCTGTTGCCTCGCAGCTGATCCACGCGTCGGAGCGGGCCAAGGAGTTCGGCGTCGAGCTGTGGACCGAGTCCCTCCACTACTTCCGGCTTTGCTGGAACATCGAACGCGCGCAGCTGCTCGCAGACCGCCTGGCCGGTTCCGACGTCGGAATCGTCATGGACTTCAGCCACATCGTTGCCTCCGGCGGCGACCCCAAGGACTTCGTTTCGCGGTTCGGCGAGCGCATCACCCATGTGCACCTCCGCGACGCGACGGCTGCCACTGACACGCAGCCCGGGAACATCAACCTCAGCATCGGCAACGGCCAGGCGGACTTTGCCGCGGGGCTTTCGACGCTGAGGGCCCTTGGCTACACCGGCCACTTCTCACTGGAACTCGAAACGCGCGACGTCACCCACGACGAGCGACCGGCCGCCGCCGCCAAAGCCGGCAGCTACATCTCAGACCTCATCTAACAACCACAACTTTCAAGGAGCACCATGACCACCATCCAGCGCACCGCCGTCCTCACCGGAGCCACCTCAGAGCGCGGCATCGGCCTCACCACCGCCCGCCGCTACGCCGCCCAGGGATGGGGCGTCGCCATCCTGGACCTCGACGGCGAGAAGTCCGCCAAGGTTGCCGCCGAAATCGGCAACGAGTTCAACGTCCCGGCTTTCGGTTACGAGATCGACGTCGCCAACGAAGCTTCCGTCGCAGCTGCCCAGGCAGCCGTTGCCGCTGAGGTTTCCAGCGGTCACCTTCCTCCCGTCGGCGCCTTGGCGAACATCGCCGGAATCACCTCGCCCGTCCCGTTCCTCGGAACCACGCTTGAACTGTGGCACAAGGTCATGGACGTCAACGCCACCGGCACCTACCTCGTAACCAAGGCGTTCCTGCCGGACATGATCGCCAACGGCTGGGGCCGCATCGTGAACATGTCCTCCGTTTCCGCGCAGCGCGGCGGTGGTGTGTTCGGCAAGGTTCCCTACTCGGCAGCCAAGGCGGCCATCCTCGGATTCACCAAGGCCCTGGCCCGTGAAATCGGTGAAACCGGCGTGACCGTCAACGCCATCACCCCCGGCGCAGTGGACACCAACATCCGCGTGGGCAGCACTGAAGAGCAGGAAGCCGCCATCAACGCCGGCATCCCCTTGGGCCGCAATGCCACTACGGAGGAAGTGGCCGCCGTCATCACGTTCCTCTCCTCCGAGGATTCCGCGTACCTCACTGGCACCACGATCGACATCAACGGCGGCAGCCACATCCACTAGTCCCGTACTTCGAGGAAAACCAGGACCCACCATGACCAAAATCTTCAACGATCCCGCTGATTTTGCAGATGAAGCGCTTGCCGGCTTCTGTGATGCCCACTCGGACCTCGTTCGTCAGGTTGAGGGCGGAGCTGTACGACGCAACCGGCCGGCTACGCCAAAAGTCGCCGTGATCACAGGCGGTGGCTCGGGCCACTATCCCGCATTCGCCGGCATCATCGGCCCGGGTTTCGCTGACGGTGCCGTGGTGGGCAATATCTTCACCTCACCGTCCACCCAGCAGGCCTACTCCGTGGCGAAGGCTGCTAACTCCGGAGCCGGGGTGGTGTTCACCTACGGCAACTATGCCGGGGACGTCATGAATTTCGGAATGGCCAGCGAGCGCTTGAACGCTGAAGGCATCCGGGCGGAAAACGTGCTGGTCACGGACGACATCGCCAGCGCTCCCCTTTCCGAGATCGAAAAGCGCCGCGGAATTGCCGGCGACTTCGTGGTCTTCAAGGTCATGGGTGCTGCCGCCGAGGCCGGACTGGATCTGGACTCCGTGGTCCGGTTGGGCCGCAAGACGAACGAGCTCACACGCACCATCGGAACAGCGTTCGGTGGCTGCACGTTCCCTGGTGCTGATGCCCCACTCTTTCGCCTTCCCGAGGGACAGATGGGCCTGGGCCTTGGCATCCACGGCGAACCGGGACTGTTCGATACCGAGCTGCCCACCGCCGTCGAGCTTGGCCGGGAACTGGTGCGGCGCGTGCTGGAGGAGGCCCCTGCGGGCGGTTCGACGCGGCTCGCGGTGATCCTGAACGGCCTGGGTTCAACCAAACACGAGGAACTCTTTGTCCTTTGGCGCACCGTGGCTCCGCTGCTTCGCGACGCCGGCTACACGCTGGTGATGCCGGAAGTTGGCGAACTGGTGACGTCCTTGGACATGGCCGGCGCATCGCTGACGCTCACGTGGCTCGATGACGAACTGGAGCAGTACTGGACAGCCCCGGCGCTGACGCCAGCGTACCGTCGGGGGTCCGTCGGATTCGACGTTGTTGTCTCCGAGGACGCCTCCGAGGATTTCGTCACGGAAGCGGCCCACTACTCCTCCACAGAGGCTTCCCGCGCCTACGCGGGTCAGTGCCTTGGTGCTTTGGAGACCGCGGCCGCCCTGCTGCGTTCTTCCGAAACCATGCTGGGCGACATGGATGCCATAGCCGGCGACGGCGACCATGGACGCGGCATGGTCCGCGGCTCGGCGGCATCCCTCGAGGCTGCTGCGGCCGCCTTTTCCGTGGGCGCCGGCGCTGGTTCGGTCCTGATTGCCGCTGGAGACGCCTGGGCCGATAAGGCCGGCGGCACGTCGGGCGTCCTGTGGGGTGCCGGGCTGCGCGCTTTTGGCGAACGCTTGGGAGACGCGGAAATCCCGACGCCGGAGGTCCTCACCGAGTCTGTCCGTGCCTTCGCTGACCGCATGGCGAGCCTTGGAAAGGCGGAGATCGGCGACAAGACCATGATGGATGCGCTGCTGCCGTTTGTTTCCTCGCTGGAGAAAGGTGTGGCTGCCGGTACGCCCTTGGAACACGCGTGGGCAACTGCCGCGGCTGATGCAACAACCGCCGCTGCGTCCACCGCGGACCTTCGACCCCTCAAGGGCCGTGCCAGGCCACTCGCCGAGAAAAGCATCGGCACGCCGGATCCCGGGGCGACGTCGCTCGCCATGGTGTTTGCCGCCGTCGGACCCCATTTCACTGCAGTTCCCGTAGCTGCCGCCAACCACTAGGAGAACCACCACCATGCGCATCATCGTGGGCGCCGACGAAGCCGGCGTTGACTACAAGGACCGAATCCTGGCCGACCTCCAGGCCGACTCACGGATCACCGAAGTGATCGATATCGGAGTCCACCGTGACGATGAGGACTTCTCGCGCCCGTATCCCTATGTGGGTATCGCCGCCGGTGAGATGATCCGGGACGGCAAAGCCGACCGCGCCATCCTGTTCTGCGGTACGGGAATCGGTGTGGCCATTGCCGCGAACAAGGTGCCGGGAATCCGGGCTACGGCAGCGCACGATTCGTTCTCCGTGGAACGATCCATTCTGTCCAACGACTGCCAAGTCCTCACCATGGGCCAGCGCGTTGTGGGCGTGGAGCTTGCCCGTCGGCTGGCGAAGGAGTGGATCGGCTACGCCTTCGATCCGTCCTCGGGGTCGGCTGCAAAGGTCAAAGTGCTGAGCGACTTCGAGGGCTGCTAGGGGCCGTATCGGTTACTCGGCCCTTCCCGTCCTCGACCTTCGGGAAGGAAACCATGGTTTAGACGGCATGAAGAACCAAAACAGGAAAATCAGGGCCAGCATGAATAAGGCAAACACTGTCGGCTTAGGTATGAGGCCCCCCGTTGCCCAGTACAAGAGCCAGTGAGCGGACCAAAACCCGCCCGTGAACGCTAGATACACATACGCCCTTCCTGCGAAGGTGCGCGGAGTCATGCACGGTGAAAACCCTTAGTCACTTCCAGTTCCCTTCCGCTCACCTTTACGTGATCGCAGTAGCCGGAACATGACGCGGTGAATCCGCCACCTCATAGCTAATGTGGCCCGGGCCGCCCCATCAGTAGCATTGGTGCAAACACGCCGGACCAGGAGAGCTGATGCCCTACACCGTTGACTTCAAGACCGTATCCACCGTTGGACTTGAGTCCTCACCTGTCGCCGAGGCGGCTGCCGGGTTGCGTGCCAACGAAGCCCGCTATTACAAGAACAAGTACGACCACGACTTCACGGTGAGCCCCGCCGAGGAGCTCCCCGAGGTAGTGGACAGGGTGAGCCGGATCCTTAAGGAAGAGCGGGACATCGTGATCAAGTCCAAGCCGCTGGAAGCCACGGCTTTCCAGGTGGAGGACCTGCAGATGGCATACGTGTTCTACGAGTCCGGCTTGTCGATCAATGTCATGTACAGCACGGGCGAGGGAAAGCGGGCGGTGGGCTTCAAGCTCGCCGACGGCATGGACGTCCCCGAGGAGCTGGACTCGAAGTTCAAGTTCGCCCGCCAAAAGTCCAAGCTGGCCGGAACGATCCGTGGCTCCTACTTCGTGATCAAGGGCGAGTACTGAACCTGCGCCCGGCAGCTTGAAGCCGGCCTAGAAACCCCCACCGCCGGTCTCGCCAGCCATGTTGGCGAAGCGTGAGTAGTGACCCTGGAAAGCCACAACGATGTCCTTGGTGGGACCGTTACGGTGCTTTGCAATGAGGATGTCGGCCTCGCCCGCACGCGGGGATTCCTTGTCGTAGACATCTTCACGGTGAAGCAGGATGACCATGTCGGCGTCCTGCTCGATGGAGCCGGATTCACGAAGGTCCGAAACCATGGGCCGCTTGTCCTGGCGCTGCTCCGAACCACGGTTCAGCTGCGACAGGGCGATCACGGGCACCTGCAGCTCCTTGGCAAGCAGCTTGAGGGCACGCGAGAACTCGGAAACTTCCTGCTGGCGGGACTCCACCTTCTTGCCGGAGCTCATGAGCTGGAGGTAGTCAAGGATGACCAGCTTGAGGTCGTGCTGCTGCTTCAGGCGGCGGCACTTGGCCCGGATCTCCATGAGCGACATGTTGGGGCTGTCATCAATGAAGAGGGGAGCGTCGTTCATGCGGCCCATGGTGGTGGCAATCTTGGACCACTGTTCGTCCTTGATGGTGCCCTTGCGGAGGTCCTGGAGGCCGATGGTGGCTTCTGCGGAGAGAAGACGCATCGCAATCTCGTTCCGGCCCATTTCCAGCGAGAACATGACCGTGGCCAGGTTGTTCTTGATGGCAGCGGAACGGGCAAAGTCCAACGCGAACGTGGACTTACCCACGGCAGGACGGGCTGCGATAACGATCATCTGGCCCGGGTGGAGGCCGTGCGTCAGTTCGTCGAGTTCGTAGAAACCGGTGGGGACGCCTGTCATGCCTTCGCCGCGGTGCCCCGACGCTTCGATTTCGTCCACGGTGGACTCCATGACGTCCTTCAACGCCACGTAGTCCTCGGCCGTTCGCTTTTCAGCAACCGCGTAGACCTCGGCCTGTGCCTGGTTGACGAGATCTTCCACCTCGCCGTCCTGGCCGTAGCCCATCTGGACGATCTTGGTGCCGGCATTCACCAGACGGCGAAGCACGGCACGCTCGGCCACGATTTCCGCATAGTATCCGGCGTTCGCCGCGGTGGGGACGGTCTGGATGAGCTCGTGAAGGTACGCCGGCCCACCGATCCGGTTGATCTCACCGCGCTTGGTCAGTTCGTCGGAGACCGTGACGGCGTCAGCGGGTTCGCCCCGGCCATAGAGGTCGATGATGGACTCGTAGATGGTCTCATGGGCCGGACGGTAGAAGTCGTGCCCTCGGACGATCTCGACGACGTCCGCGATTGCGTCCTTGGACAGCATCATGCCACCGAGTACGGATTGCTCAGCAGGGATGTCCTGGGGAGGCTTCCGGCTCGAGTCCGAAGCGCGAGTGCCCTCGATTGAGTCCAAGTGCGTAACTGACAAAGCCGTCCTCCAAATATGTACCGCTGCAGAGATGTACTCCCCGGCGGTCGCAAAGCGCGGTGTGGCTACGTCCGCCGGGTTGCTCCGAGGATGTCAGGCAGGTCCGACAAAATTACGTATCCACAAGTTATCCACAATGCCTTCCGGGGACCCGTCACGGTGAGTGACTTTTTATCGGCCCGGGAAACCCAATGCGGGTAAATGAGTGCCCAAAATGGACACTTCAGACACGTTACAGCAGGCGACAGATAGCCCTTGTGGATAACTTGTGGAATACCGCCCCTACGTTGTGCACAGACTGTGCGCTACTCTGTGGATAGAGAAATTCTTTGAGCGGCATCAACGCTCTGACCTGCGGAAACGTTGCTCACAAGCTGTGGACTGAAGAAAGTTTTGCCCACAAATCATCCACAGCCGTGTCGATTCCCGAGTCTGCAGAAGCGGGCAAAATCACCCCAAACATGCCCCAAATGTGATGGAACTTACATTCCATGCCTTAATTTGACACCATGCTCTCGGAATCCTATGCCGACCGTGGAATGTGCTGTGGATAACGCACTTCTGGCATAAGCTCTAAGCATGGGGATGAACTTTGGTGACGTGCTGACGGTTGCCCTTCCGTTGCTCGTCCTCCTGGGCCTGCTGTGGGCGCTGTCGGCGGCCTTCAGACCGCGGGATACGGGCATGTCGGACGCCGAAAAATACCAACGCGAACTCGCGGCCCGTTCCGCCGCGCACCAGGCTTCCCAAGTCCAGCAGGCGTTGGCCCTTCGAGCCCGCATCGAGGCCACGACCAAGCCCAGCCAGAACGCAGCCCAGCATAGCCAGCATGCGCAACCGAACAACGCGGCAATCCAGGCACAGACCGGACGCGCTCCGGCCGCCAATCAGCCAGGTCAGCAGCCCGCGGTCCTCCCCAACGGCCAGCTCAACCCCCAGCTCGCCTTTGAGCTGCAGAACCTGGTCCGCAGCGGAAAGAAGATCGAGGCCATCAAGGTTCTTCGCCAAGCCACCCATTCAGATTTGCTTACCGCCAAGAACTACGTAGATCGGCTCTGACAACGCCATGGATTCAATCCTCATCCCGCTCCTGATCCTCATTGCGGTCGTCGCGGGAGTGCTCCTGCTTATTCATTCATTCACCAAGCGCTCAGCGGAAACGAAGGCAAACGCCCAGGCAACGAGTGCGCCGAAGGACCCGGTGGAACTGGCCAGGGAGTCAGCAGCCAAGCTCAACCAGGAGCAGCACCGCCAGCTGTATTCGCTGATAGCCCAGGGCCAGGGCATGGCCGCCATCAAGCTCTATCTGCAAGCCACGGGAGAAGGACTTCGTGCCTCGCGCAACGCCGTGGGTGCCTTGGCGGCGCACCCCCAGCCATTCACGCCCGAAACCCCCGCCAAGGACCTGCTCGCCGATGATGACGACGAGCCCGAGCGCTTTCCGTACCGGTACAGGGCGATCGTGAGCAAAGGCCAGTAATCGATCTCCACGCCGCTTCGTTCGCTCATCACCAGGTCAATGGAATCCACAGGACACTTCATGCTTGCCCCAACGACCCAACCTGGGTAAAAGTTCGGACTACCTGCCTGCCGAGATTCCGGCGAGCAGCTGCTCAAACGGCAGCGACTCAAGAACCGGAGCCTTGCGGCCGGGCTGGGGGCCGCTCAGCAGTTGCACGAGTTCACCGGCTGCCCGGTCCACCCGCGACGACAGTGGCGATCCGCCGTCGTCGTTTCCCCAGTCCTGTGGCCCCGCGAAAACGGCGGTAGCGGCAATCCGTGTCCGGAGGTACGTGAACAGCGGGCGCATGGCGTAGTCCAGGACCATCTGGTGGCGGTCGGTGCCGCCGGTTGCACCCAGCAGGACCGCCTTGCCATCCAGCGACTTGGGATCGAGGACGTCGATGAACGACTTGAAAAGGCCACTGTAGGAAGCACTGAACACCGGGCTGACAGCGATGACGGCGTCGGAATCCTCGACGCCGGCGATCACCTCCGCGAGGCGGGGCGCCGCATAGCCGGTGACAAAGTTGTTCGCGATGTCCACAGCGAGGTCGCGAAGTTCGACGACGTCGATCCTCGCCTCATAGCCTGCCGCACGCAGTTGCCGCTCGGCGGAGGCGGCCAGCTGGTCGGCCAGCAGACGGCTCGACGACGGCACGCCGAGTCCGGCGGAAAGTACGGTGATGCGGCGGGTTTCCATGGCGTTTCTCCTGTTGTTCGTTCAATCAGTTTACATGCGTTTGCATCTAAATCAATGAACAGGGGCGGCAGGGAAAGTATTCCCTGCGGGCCGCAGGAAGATTAAGGACGCCGCGCAGCGTGAGCAGACAGGAAATCGAAAGTCTTGTCCCTCGCCTCGCGGGCTTCGGCGAAGTTCAGATGGAACTGGTACTCGTGCGGCAGCTCAGGTTGGTGGGTTGCCGGCCAAAACAGCTCCGTCACGGGCACTCCGGCGTCTTTGAGCCGGTTGCTGTAGGGCACCGATTGCAGCCAGGTGAGGCCGTCACCGTTGCCGCCGCTGATAAAGGTCGGCGGGAAGTCGGGGGTGACAAAGTCGATGGTGGACATCGTGGCCCCGGCAAAGGTTGCGGACCAATCCTTGGTGCCGGTGTAAGCCCACAAGGCAGTTTTGAAACCCCACGCCACAATGCCGTTCAGGTCCGCCATGGCCCGCAGGTCGTAGACGCCGCAGTGCAGGATGGTTGCAGCCAGTTCGGACTTCTGAAGCGCGGGCTGAATTCCCATAAGGTTGGCGTACTCGGGGTTGACGGTGAGCGTTGTCATCTGGCTGGCCAGCTGGGCCCCTGCAGAGTCACCGGCAAGGACGATGCGGCTGGTGTCCACATTGAGCTCGGCAGCGTGCGCCTTGATGTAGGCCAGGGCTTCGTTGATGTCGCGGACAGCAGTGGGGTACGTGGCTTCGGGTGCGATCGGATAGCTCATGCCGATGGTGGTGTAGCCCTGGTCGGCCATGATCTGGAGGTACGGATTGACGTCGCGCTGTGCCCCGGAAATCCAAGCGCCTCCGTGAATCCACACCACAGTAGGTAGCGGCGCCGTCGTCCCCTGGGGACTGAAGACGTCAAAGGTGGACCCCGGCTTGTACTCCACCCCCATCCGCGTATCCAACGGAGTAGCGGGAACGTAGGGCGTCATTTCGTCGATGGTCGCCTGGGCTCCCCGCTCGAAAACACTGCGGATCAGCAGCGCCGACGGCCAAGGAGTGGCGGAAAGGGCCACAGCCAGGATCAAAACCACCAAGATCGCCAGTTCCAGCCTGCGCAGCCGCGAGGAGCGCTTTCGCCGGGCCTTGGCCGGCACTTCCACGCGGGTTGGCGGGGTTTTCCTTGCAGTTTTTTCGATCGAATCCAGCGGCCCCATCACACACTCCCCCAGTCGGCGCATCTCTGGACCCATGCTACGGCGGCGCGGGGTCGCATGGGGTCAGGACGGCGGCCGCGCCGCCGCGAGCAAGACGCCATCACCGCCGTCGAACGTTACGCCGTGAAAAACCGGTCCTCGCGCGACCTCTCGGAACCCCCACCGACGATGCAATGCCAGTGAAGCCTCATTGCGCGCGTTCACGATGTACAAGGCAGTGTCAGCGTGTTCCCAGATCCACTCAAGCCGGCGCGAGGTCAAGGCAACCGCAAGTCCCCGACGCCGGAAATCGGGCGCAACGGTAAGGCCGCCCAGATAGTGACCCGCCGGCGCCGGACCGTCACCGACGTCGTAACGGTGCGTTTTCGCCCAGCCAACGACGGCGAAACCAGGCCCGGGGGTCATGTCCGATTTCGCCTCGGCCACCAGAGCCAGGCGATCTTCGTCGGATATTGCAGCAGCGATCTTTGCCGCGAAAGGCTCCCTTCCCGCCTCTGACAACCGGCCGGACAGGGTCTCCACGGTCACAATTCCGGGAACATCCGTTTCAACCGCGGGACGGATGGCGAATCTCATGGGCCTAGTCTAGGTTTGCAAAAGGGGGCATCAGCACGGAAGAGGGCCATGACACAGCAACCAATCGCACCGCTGGACGGCGTCCGGGTCTTGGAACTCGGCAACTACATCGCTGCGCCCACCGCGGGCCGGCTGCTGGCCGACTTCGGCGCCGAGGTCATCAAGGTCGAACGGCCCGGAACCGGCGACGAACTGCGAAACTGGCGTCTGCACAAGGGCACAACCTCCATGCTGTACCGCACGTTGAACCGCAACAAGAAGTCCGTGGTGCTGGACCTCCGCACGGAGGCCGGCAAGCGGGCCGTCCTGGACCTGGCGGCAAAATCAGACATTCTGCTGGAGAATTTCCGCCCAGGCACGCTCGAAAAGTGGGGCCTCGGTCCCGAGGTTCTCAACCAGGCCAATCCGGACCTCGTGGTGACCCGCATCTCCGCCTTCGGGCAGACTGGGCCACTGTCCGAGCGTCCCGGTTTTGCCGCCGTCGCCGAAGCCTACGGAGGTTTCCGCAACCTGGTGGGCGACCCCGACCGCGCACCGGTGCGGGTCGGCGTCTCCATCGGAGACTCGATCGCGGGACTATACGCCGCCTTCGGTTCCGTAATGGGCCTCTACCAGCGTGAAGCACGACGCCGGGACTCGGCTGGCGCTGTACCCCTCACCGAACGCGTCATTGACGTCGCCCTGCACGAGGCAATGTTTTCCATGATGGAATCGCTCATTCCCGACTATCAGGCCTACGGCGTGGACCGCCAGCGGGTCGGCGGCCGGATGGAGGGCATCGCCCCGTCCAATGCATATGTGTGCAAGGACGGCGCGAGCATTGTGGTCGCAGGTAACGGTGATTCAATTTTCCAGCGGTACATGCAGACCATCGGCCGTCCGGACTTGGCAAGGCGCCCTGATTTGCAGAGCAATGCCGGGCGCTGGACCCAGCGGGAGGAACTGGACGAGGCGATCGGCCAATGGACTGGCACGCTCCCCGCAGCTGAGGCACTGGCCGCCTTGGAAGCTGCGGGTGTTCCCGCGGGTCCCATCTATACCGCCGCCGACATCAGCAGCGACAACCAATACGCCGCCAGGAACATGATCCAAAAATTCGATGTCTCCACGGGCGAAGAAACCCTCACTGGCGTCGGCTTCCCTGGCGTGGTTCCCGTTATCGGTGGCGAGTCCTTGCCCATTCGCAACCTCGGACCGGATTTGGGCGAGAACACCCAGGAGGTTCTCGGCGGGCTGCTTGGCATGAGCGAGAGCGAGATCAACGATGCATCCGGCCGCGAGGGAGCTGTTAAGTCATGATCCGTCCTGAAGGGCCCGTGGCCGCAACCCTGGGCAACGCCATTCTGCGGGACGTCACCCTTCGCGACGGCCTCCAACTGACGGGCAAGCTCCTTTCCGCGGAACAGAAGGTCCAGACTGTGCGCGAGTTGCTGCGGCTCGGTGTGCCGGCGATCGAGCTCGGGTCCATGGCCCGGCCGGACCTGGTCCCCACGATGGCCAACACCTTGGAAGTGGTGCACGCCCTGACCCCGGCGGAACTCGAAAAGTGCTGGATCTGGGTAGCAACCCCGGGCCATGTTGCGAAGGCCGCAGCTGCCGGGGCGCGCAATTTCCAGTACTGCCTGTCTGCTTCCGACTCCCACAACAAGGCGAACATCGGCCGCACAACCGATCAAAGCCTCGCAACCCTGCCCGAGGCCATCGAGTACGCGCGGGCAGTAGACGGCCATATCCAGCTCTGCATTGCAACGTCCTTCACCTGCCCGTTCGAGGGCCAGGTCCCCGAAGATCGCATCCTGGCCATCGCCAACGACCCCCGTGCCGAGGGCACCACCGACATCGTCATTTGCGACACCTTGGGACAGGCGGTCCCGGCACAGGTTGCCCAGCTGATCACCCGTGTTCGTACCGAGTCGCCTTCCCGTCGCGTCGTCTATCACGGCCACGACACGTGGGGTTTGGGCGTGGCGAACACCCTTGCGGCCATCCAAGCAGGGGCTGAAATGGTGGACGGAGCGCTTGGCGGCCTGGGCGGATGCCCCTTCGCCCCCGGTGCCAGCGGAAATACGTCCAGCGAAGACATCCTGTTCGCCACCCGCCCCGGCTGGCTGACGCCTGAAATCTTTGGCGAACTGGTGGTGCTTTCGGAACATTTACTGCAGGAGCTCGACGAGCCCAACCGCTCCAAGTCGGCCCAAGGCGCACGGTCCAAAGCAGAGGCCTTTGACTGGGTACTGCGGCCCTAAGGCCCGCGCGGGCGCTAGGACCTGCCCGCGCCGCCCACTGCCATCAGTTCCAAGCGCCTGAGGGTTTCGCGGTTCCGGACAGCGATAACGGGATCACGTAATTTCTTGGGCACCAATTTGCCGGGGCCCCGCACGGCATCCTCAGCGATGGAAACCCGGCATTGGGAGCCACCGAGGTCTTCCAGGGTGATGAGCACCTTGGCTTCGCCCAACGGCCAACCCCTCGCCAAGAGTTCAAGCTTGCGTTCCGGTTCGACGGCGGTGACGCGGCTGCTGTCGTCGATGAGGAATGGCCAGGATCCCACGGAATGGTGAAGCCGGGAGCCCTCGGCCGGCCACTGCTCATCAACGGAGCGGATCCTCGAGGCGCCCACCACCCAGCCTGAGTACAGCCACCCCTCCTGGATGACTTTCCAAACATCTGCGGCAGGGGCCTTGAACAACTGGGTCACGGTGGCCATCTGGAACCTTTCTGCGCAGGTGGAGGATTGGGGTGTCACCTTAAGCTAAGCATGCTTATGGTTTAGTTGCCAGTGTCTCCCGCCATCATGAAGCTGGCTTGCTGGCCTTACCGTCCAACCACAGCGTGTCCGACTCGTCGCGGTGAGTTCCCTCCGATCCCACATGCTTGCTGTCGATCTGCGGCCCCTTCTTGATGACGTGCACCAACGCCATGCCGTGGCCACGCCCCAGGTCATAATCGGCCTTGAGCCATTCAAGGATGGTCCCGGCCTTGACCGAAGGATCATTGAAGCCCCTGGATTCAGCGATGTCCACCAACTGCCGCGGCGTCAGGCCGGTTTTGTCTTCGATGGCGTCGAGGTAAGCCTGGAATGACATGGAGGTCCCCTTTCGTGGCCAAACTCCATGGGCGGAGTTGGCAGGTGTGCGTGAGCGACATCGTACCCGCGCACTGGGGGCGCCTACACTGATCGCATGGTGTGCCGCAGAAGGCGTGTCCTTGCGTCTTGCATGGTCCTGGCCACGATGCTGCCTGTCCTGTCCGCCTGCAGCTCAAGCGCCCCGGCCAACCCGCCATCATCCGGCAGCAGCACTGCGCCCATTACGGTGGAAATCAACCAATCCCGTGACCAGTACGGGAAGCAAGCCATCCAGATCCAGTTCACCAACACCACTGACGATGTCCTGACGGTGACCGGAGCACGGGTCCGTTCACCGCTTTTCGACGGCGACATACTCTGGCAGCGCTCGGGGAATGGCCTTGAACTGCCGTCCCGGCAACCTAAAAGCGTTCCTGCGGCACTGCCGGCCGCGTCATGTGGAGCCGCACAGAACGGTTCCAGCCAGGCAACGCTTGAGTTCACGGCACCCGGTAAGGAAGCCAGCGAAGAGGTGACGGACGCAGCCGACCCCTTCGGCGTACTGTCCAGAAACTCAGCCGAGCTGTGCATCGCGGCCCAGGCCGCCGCCGTCGCCACGTTGGAACTGGACCCGGAACTGAAGGTGGCCGCGGACGGTCAAACCGCCGTCGTGCGTCTTGTCATCACACCGGCCGGTCCGGGGGCGCAGGCGCAAAGCCTCACGATTGAATCGATCGACGAGACCACGTTGCTTGCCCAATCCCCCACGGATCCATGGCCAAGGAACGTCACGGTGGGCTCCACAAAGCAGGAGCTGGCACTCACCATCCGGCCCGCACGTTGTGATCCGCATGCCGTCGCCGAAGACAAGGTGGGTACGCTCCTCCCACTCCGGGTGAGGGTGGGAGAGCGCCAAGGATTGATAAAAGTGGCCGCCTCAACTGACCTGCGCGGACGTATCTACGACTTTGTCACCGACGCTTGCGCACACGGTTGAACCCCGGCGGCCACCTAGCCGAGCGTCGCCAAAGCTCCTTGGGCGCACTCCACCTTGACCTTGACGTTCGCATCCACGCTCTTCACCTCGCCGTCCATCTGATACGGCAGTGGCTTGAGGGTGGTGAATTCATAGCTGCTGACGCTCGGTTGGTCGCCGAGTCCCTGGGTGGTGGCCTTGAGCGCCTTCAAAAGGACCCGCCACTTGGGCATATGCGGGAAAATGATGACCTCGAACTTGCCATCGGACGGGTGCTCATCGGCGTCGCTGAGGGTGGCGTACTTGGCCATCTCACGGATATTGGCGAACACCAGGCTGTCGAACTTGTGACGCTTCCCGTCAGGCAAACGAACTCCGAAAGGCTCAAATTTGGAAAAGGTCTGAATCACAGTGACCATTTCCTTGAGGGCGCCTTTGCTGCCCTTTTCCAGTTCGGTGGCAACCACAGGGGTCAAGCCGAAGCCTATGTAGGAATGCGCGTACTCAAGTGGTTCGTCCTCTTTCTGACCCGTATGGATTTGGAGGAGGTCGATGTTGTGGACCCGGCCCTCGGCTATGGCTTCTTCCAAGGGCTTGGTGGCGATGATCCTGCTGTGGTCGTTGGCGTTTCCGGCGGCCCGAACAGCGCACACCGCCCGGGGATTTCCGGCCTGCATCACCCCGTTGACGACCTCGTTGTAGCCGCCATCGCCACTGACGGAAACCACCAGGACGTCGCCGCCCTTCGCCGCGGCTTCCCGCGCAAGGTCCACCGCGTGTCCGGCATGCTCCGTGGGTTGGAGGATGATCTCGGGTTCGTAGCTGAGAACTTCCTTCAGCCGCTGATGCAATTGCTGCGCCAGCTCCGGCGCATCCCCTGTGCTGTTGGGATTAAAAATGATGACGATCGACTCAAAGGTCCGGGCAGAATCCACGATGTACTCCTGATTCATTGCGAGGTCCCTTATTCGGGCGGCTGTTTCCCTCGGAAGTTCCCATAGTATTCGCAACCCAGAGGGGTTTCGGATAAACGACGAACGTGAAACGATGAAATCGGGTTCCCAGTTGGGAATCTGCCTCAACCAGCTGGATGCGGCACGATGCTGCGGCAGCAGTGTGGAAATCCCATGGACTCACGCCAGACAGCACGAATACTCGTCCTCGAGCATGAGATCACCCTTGACGATTTATGGGCGTGGTACTGGGCCAACGGCGGCAATGCCGGGCTGTGGGACTTCGACGCTTATCTCTTCGGGATCCTGGAACGCGACCCCTTCGATCTGAGGATCCTAGGCTGGGCGATGGAGGACCTCGAGGCCCACTCACTTCTCTGAGGGCCGCCGGCGCGCCGGTAGGGTTGCCTCATGGGGACTGTACTGGACGTCGAAAACCTGCTGGTGGGTTATGCCGGATCTCCGGTGTGTGGCGAGGTGTCGGCAACCGTGCGCGCCGGCGAGATCCTGGGAATCGTGGGTGCCAACGGCGCCGGGAAGTCAACAGTTGCCCGGACCATAGCGGGTCGTCAGGCCGCCCTTGCCGGCGAGGTGAAGGTCCATGGCCTTCTCATCGACGCCGACGCCGTACCGTTCCGGCGGGAGGTCTCCGCTGTCTTCGACGACGATCTCTTCTTCCCCTCGCTGACTGTCCGGGAACACTTGCTGCTCGTCGCCCGCGGACACTCCGTGGCGGATCCCGAAACGCGGGTCGAGGAAGAACTGGAGTTCTTCGGCTTGCAGGGACGAGCCCACGCTATCCCCGACGCCCTCTCGTCCGGGCAACGCCGCAGGCTGCTGCTCGCAGCCGGGCTGATCCGTCCGTCGTCGCTCCTGATTCTTGACGAGCCGGAGCAGCGGCTAGATCCCAAGATGCGGGTGGCCATCGGAGAACGGATCGCTGAGCACGGCGGCGCCGTGGTCCTGGTAACGCACGATCCGGACCTGTTGCTCGCCACCGCTTCTTCGTGTTTGGTAATCGACGACGACGTCCGCGAATTCGGTCCGCAGCAGGGAGCCTCGATCATTGCCGGGTCCTGACATGCTGATTCATGAAAGCACGACGCCGGACCGTCACCTCGCGCGGGACATCGTCAGTTTCACTCGCCAATCGGTCCGCCGCTACAAGCGGAGCAGAGGCTTATGGAGCGAACGCTTTGTCGATGCGTACAGTTGGGGACTCGGTATCGCCGTTTCCCTGACCATCGCAGCCTCATTCGTCCTTGCCCTGCGTAACGAGATCGCGGACCGCGCCTCTACTGGGAGCAGCATTATCCAGGCGCAATGGCTCGTCCTTCCGGCGCCAGTGCTGTGGACACTAGCGACGTACGCGGTCCTGCTGGTGGTGGCCAACCTTGCCCGCAAGCTCGGACCTATCACGGTCGGCGGACCCGAGAGCACCTGGTGGCTGTCCCTCCCCGTCGACCGCCGACCGATGGTTCTGCCGCCTTTCCTCCGCAAGGCTGTACTAACGGGGGTGGGTCTTGCCGTCCTATACCTGCCATTCAGCATCGTTACGGCCGTGGACCGTACCGGCCCGGAGCACCTTCTTGCATCAGCGGCCTTTGGCGTTTCCGGGGTCATCGCGGTGGCCTTGGCGGCCTTCCAGCAGCTGGGCATGCTTGGAGTCCGGCTTGGCCGGGTGGTAAGCGTTGCTGTGCTCCTGGCGTGCGCCGTCCTTCCCACGATTCCAGGGGCACCATGGCCGGAAGCTTTGGTGGCGGTGGCCGCCGTCGTGCTCCTGGGTGTCGCGGGCCGACGCGCTGGTGAGGTGCGGGGTGAAGAGCTTATCCGCGGCGGAGCGGTGGCTGGCCACACCGGCGCTTCCCTGTTCATGATGGATTCCAACGAGGTACTTCGCGCGCTGGGCGCCGGACATAAAACGGTCGACGGCGGCAGGGCGGCAGGCTTCTTCGCCAGACCGGCGGGCGGCCCGCTCCGGGCGCTGATCCGCGCCGATACAGTAGCGTTTCTCCGGCTGAATCCGCCCTGGTTGGCTTCCTTGCTGTGGCTCGGTGCTTGCATCGCCGTGCTGCTGGTGGAAGGAGGACTCCCGGAGTTCGCACAGCTGGCCATCGTTGTCATAGCCGGCTGTGCAACAGCGTCGGGCATGGGGAGCGTGGCGCGCAAGACGGCCCTCGTTCCGGAGCTCGATGCGCTGCTCCCCCTCCATCCGGCACTGGTCCGTACCAGCCGGACCCTCATCCCGTGCCTTGCCATGGCTGTATGGATGACCGTCCTTAGCGGCCTTCTGGTTCTCCTGGGCGCTTCCGATCCTGCCCTGATTGGCGTGGGGGCATTGGCCGGCGTCGGAATGGGCGCGGGAACGCTGCGTTCTGCCACCAAAGCCGCGCCGGATTGGTCGGCTCCCCCGGTGGACACGCCCTTCGGTCCCGTGCCCCGCGCGCAGCTCGGCTCCCTGATGCACGGGCTGGACGTGACGATCCTGGCGATGGTTCCGCTGCTGGTTGGGCTCTACCTTGGCTACACTCCGTGGGCTGTGGCGCTGGTTCAGGCCCTGTTCAGTGCCGGCATCGTACTTGTTGCAGTGCTGTCCAAACCCAAGCGGGCGTGAGGACCGGCCCTTGTCGGGCGAAAAACAGGCCTACCAACAGAGGGGTATGTCGCTCGCGATACCCGCATATGTATGAGTGGCAGGCCGTCCGTGTCGCAGGTTTCGAGATTTTTTTAACTTTTTTTTGGCATCCTTCATTCGGGAGAACACCGGTGATTTGCCTGAGTGAGGCCAGCATCAAGTTCATGACGGCAAAATTGCAAAGATCATCCTCTAGAGCACTAAATGAGCCTTTGTTACGCAGTTTTGCTGATACTTGTAGGCTCAAATATCGCAAGAATAAGGCTCCTTTGGATCAATGAGTAGCTTGACCGCTACAAGTTCATAGGCAATGCTCCTTGATGGCTGCAACAAGTCATTCGGCCGAAGACAAACAGCCACTATCAAGTGATCCTGAAGAATCCATTCGCATGATATTGAAAGGAGCATTTCCATGTCCGCATCAATCACACAAGTCCAGCGTGATATCAATCCCGCCGTTGTAAAAGCGGTTAAGGTCGGCGGCGTGACGGCTGCCCTGTTCGCCACCTTGTCCGTGGTATTCCAGGCCGTCGCCACCCTCGGCATCTCCTCGGGCCTGGCGACCAATCTGTACTTCGCGCTCAACGCACTTTCATGGGCGGCCTTGGCTGCAGGCATCGTCGCCTCGTTCGGGATCGGCACGGCCCTTGCAGGCGTGATCTTCGGTCTCGTCAAGCGCTGGGCACTGAAGCAGTTCGTAGCCTGGTAAACCGCTGCCGTTGAACTCGGAGGGGGCCGCAATGAATCCACTGAGCACCCAGCCACGGTGGCGCAGCGCTTTCGCTGTGGCTCTCTCCGGCGCACGTGCCACGTATATCAACGAATTCCGTCGCAAAGCCAGCCGCTTGCGGGATGTACTTAGTGACCTCGGGTTCTCCATCAGCCTGGGCACCAGCAAAGCCGCCGTAACGGCAGGACAGGCAGTAACTCTGCTTGTCTTGATGGTCGGGCTTGGATGGACGCCACCACCCACAGGGCTGATCCCGTTAGGTATCCGGCTCAGCGCCCCGGAATTGGCAGCTATGGCTGCGTTGGTGCTCGCAGCCGGACTACTCCAAGCGCGGCGTCGCTTCCGGCGGGCGCACCGGCAATGGACCACCCTGACGGGAGCGCTGGAAAGCGGAATGCGGGCAGGACTAGCGATCCCGGACATCGGCTTGGCATTGATGCTGGTGGTTCAGAATCTTCGCTGGGGCTACCCGATCAATGCACTGGGAAGCGTCTCCCTGGTGGGCGCCGCTGTTACGCTCCTTTCCAGCGGCAGGAAGCGGGCGTGGCCGTCCGCGATTATGGCAACAGCAGCGGCGACCGCAACTCTGGTCATGCTCATATCGCAGTCGAACATGCTTGTGGCATCCGTCAACATCAAAGACCAAATCATGATCGATATGGCGATTGCCGTAGCTTCATTGATCCTTACAGCATCAGCCACACCCATTCTGTTCGCAGGAATTGCCCATAAATACGCGCTCAAGACACGTGGCTTATTCCTGGACATGGGCATCAAGGTCGGCAGCGTAGTACTGCTGGCTTCACTATCACTGTCAATTAGTGAGGGTACACCGTGGCCCGGCATTGCCCCTTTCGTGTCTATTGCTGTGTTTTTCCTGGGAATGATTTTTTTCAGGTCTGGATTCGTGCGGACATCCTCACCTGAAACTCTGGGATATGCATTGTTTGTTTTCCGCATCTCCCCAAGGAAACCAAGGGCGCTGATAATCAGAAGTCTTGTCACCAACGCTGTCCTTGTACTACCCGCTTTGGCGTGTCTCATCACGACTTTGCTCGTCCACAGAAATCCACAGTCGGCTTTGCTGCTGGCCGCGCTGGCGATCTTTGAAATCGCTGCTGATGCCCTGGCCATCCAACGGAAGACAGCGGTTCTGCCGGCCTCTCGTATCGCCGAGCTGTCCCAACGCTCAAGGACAGGCGTGGGGGCAGCTTTGTGCGCCGGCATGGCGGTAGTTCTTTCCGGGGTCATGGGAGGCATCATTCCCGGATCGGCAGAGCCAGCATGGCTGCCTGCCGTCGCAGGAGCCTTGGTGATAGTCGCTGCACTGCTGATCGGAGTACTTGTGGCAGATGCACCGTCATGGTTACGCGACCTGACGGCAACAGAAACAGAGGAATCATGAAGTCCCTGATGTGCGTAGAACACGCTTTCGGAAGCAATGTCATCTTCACCAGCACGAGTATCGAGTTGCCGGAAAGAGGCGTTGTAGCCCTCCGTGGGAGCAACGGAAGCGGCAAGACGACTCTACTGAAACTACTCGGCGGCGTGATCCATTCCTCCTGCGGAACTTTCCGCGACTGGAGGAACAAGTTCACCGCGGTCTATCTCGACACGGAATACCTGACCCTCGACTACCTCACGGCGAGGGAATTACTTGGCATGATCGGGCCCCTCACAACACCTATCCCCGACAACGGCCTCATCACCGATGCGATTCTTGCTACGAGGGTCAGTGACCTTTCACTTGGCCAGCGTCAACGCCTCGTCCTAACAGCGGCATTGGCCCTCCGCAACATCGATGTTGTCTTGCTGGATGAACCCCTCAATGGGCTGGACCGTGAGGCCTCCAAAGCTGCCAGGGACGCCCTTATGGCCGCAAGCCAAGATCGTCTCATCATCCTGGCCACCCATGAAGACGACCGATGGGCGGACTACGATCTCACCATCGGCCGGGACCGCAAAGTGAATTTATCCAAAGCTGGAGTCGCAGCTTGAACGCTTCCCAACTGCCTGCGCGGACCTTGCGTTTCCGCTCTTTCTGCACTTCGATATGCGGACTTTTTCCGTCGTTTGCCAAGGATCTGATCCCGCCAGTCATAGCGGCGGTAGCGGGCGGGCTATTTGCATCGCTGTTTACGTGGAAGCCAATCACGGATGGAACCGCCCTTACGGCCTTCGAAATCTTCGCCCACAACTTTTTCTTGGCATTGGTCGCGCTCCTCCTGACTCATTACGGTGCCAGGATCATCGTGCTTGCCAACGGCTTCTACCTGGGAATGGGTTGGGTGGGCAGTGTCGCCTCAGCGGGCCTGGGACAGACCCTTGCACTCACGCTGGTCCATGTCCCTCTCGAGATCCTTGCGTGGGTGACGACAATTCAGGGTGCCCGCATATTTTGGCCCGTGATCATAACGGTCTTCAGGAAAGAACAGACCCGGAGGAAGTTCCTTCCTGAGTTGCTGAGCACCATCGCTGTCTCCACCGTGTTTTACGTTCTGGCTGCCCTGTCTGAATGGGCTGAGTACGCACTACTGAAAAGGTAATCGATGACCCCGAGCTACCCCTCCCCGTCCCACGAATCTCTCCAGGATCCTGGAGCCCGCCGTATCAACGCCGTTTGGATAGCTTGTCTGGTTCTCGCCTACACCGCTGCCGCCCAGTACGCGGCTGGTCCCAAGCTCGAACAACTGGTCAACGAGAATGCCGAGTACAACCAGTTCTCCAGTCAGGAAGTACTGCTCACCTTCATGCGGGTCGGCGTACTTCTGTGGAGCGTCGTGGCTTCTTTCCTCCAAGCCCTTGCACTGCGGCTCATTTACAAGTTCATTGTCGGTCGACAGGTGCCAACGCTTCGCACCAGTTGGTTCTGGGTGCTCCTGGGCCAGATACCCTTCATGCTGACAGTGCTCTTTGTGGGCCTGTTTCTTGAACCGGAAGCAACGCTGGTGCTTGGACAAGCTTGGCTAAGAATTCTGTTCGGGGCCATAGCCGCTGCACTCTACGCAGTACTTGCGCGGAGACTATTCGGGGCTCCAAGCGGCCGTCTCGCCGTACTCTTCGCCATCTCCGCAATCATCAATTCTGTCCTCCTCGTAGCGGGGACTTCATAGGGGCGTCCTGCAATGCAAAGAGCAATTTGAAGAAAGAGCGCTACAGGATCACACTGCCTTGGATACAGGTGGCCGATGCTCCGCCGATCCAGATATCACCATCCCTGGCCATGACGTGGATACGCCCGGCCCTGCCCAGCACGGTGCCTTGAGCGGCAACATACTCCTCGGGCGCCCTGCCCGATCCAATCAGCCACTGGGCTGCTCCGGCGTTGAAACTCCCCGTCACCGGGTCCTCCACCATGGCATCACCAGGAATGAAGGTGCGGACTTCAAAGTCGACGGCGGAACCTGACTCGTGCGGGCCAATCACCCCGACTTTGAGGTCACCCATGGCCACGAAATCCGCTTCCAAGGCCAGTACCTGGTCCGCTGACCCAAGAAGGACGCCAATCCACTGCGGGCCGTTGACCAGCCACGATGCGTCGACTATCTCAGCCTCCGAGATACCCAGGCCCGCCGCGAGTTGGGATCGTTCGGCGTCGCTCACCGGACCAAAACGCGTCAATGGCGGAGCAGCGAAAGCCAGCCGGCCGGCGTCGTGCTTCACCCGAACCAAGCCCGCACCGCACTCCTGAACCAGGACGCCCTCGGTCTTGGGCACTCCCCCGGACTGCAGCCATGTATGCGCCGATCCGAGCGTCGGGTGCCCCGCGAAGGGGAACTCCTCGCTGGCGGTGAAAATCCTCACTTTGTAGTCGGCCGCAGGGTCGGTGGGAGGGAGGAGGAACGTGGTCTCCGAAAGATTGGTCCAATTGGCGAAGTGCTGCATGGCCTCGGTGCTGAGACCTTCGGCCTCCACCACCACGGCCAAGGGGTTCCCTCGGTACGGCTGGTCGGAAAAGACGTCGACTTGGTGGAACGGGCGGAGGCGGAGGGCTTCTGGAGTCACCGGTGAAGGCTACCATCCGGTGCTGGCAGGCGAGGTGCCGGTCTGCGAGACTACGTGCATGGCAGAGAACAAGACCCAACCGACGGATGCATCTGTCCTCGGTTTCCTTAGTGCCGTGGAGCACCCTGTCCGGCGGGCCGACGGCTTGGAATTGCTGGACATGATGCGGGACGCCACCGGCCAGGAGCCTGTCATGTGGGGCCCGACCATTGTTGGCTTCGGCAGCTACCACTACAAGTACGCCAGCGGGCGCGAGGGCGATGCTGCAGCCGTCGGATTCTCGCCACGAAAGGCCAACCTGGCCCTTTACGGGCTCACTTACGGCCCCGATGCAGACCGGCTCCTCCCCGAGCTTGGCAAACACAAGACCGGGGCGGCCTGCTTGTACATCAATAAGTTGGACGACGTGGACCGGAGCGTGTTGGCGGAGATGATCCGCTCCGGCTACAACCACGTGATGTCCGAGCTCCACACCTCTTGAGCCCGCGGCGATAAAAAAGAACCCCGCCACCGGAATCCGGCAACGGGGTTCTTTGGATGCAGTCAGAGACTACTTGCGCTGCGTAACGCTCCCTAAAACCTCGCAAGCTCGGTCTCAGGGAACCCTGCGCTACTTGCTGGCAACGACCTCGAGGTCGATAACAGCAGAAACATCCTCGTGCAGGCGAACGTTGGCCTGGTACGAACCGACAGACTTGATGTGGTTCGGCAGTTCAACGTTGCGCTTGTCGATGGCGCCAAGGCCAGCGGCCTCAACAGCAGCAGCGACATCGGCCGGCTTGACGGTACCGAAGAGACGACCGGACTCGCCGGCCTTCACCTCGAGCTTGACCTTCTTGGAGGACAGAGCCTGGGCCTGTGCCTGTGCAGCTTCAACAGAAGCGTGGGCACGAGCAGCGCGGGCAGCCTTGATGGACTCAACCTGCTTCTCGCCACCCTTCGACCAGGTCAGGGCGAAGCCGCGGGGCAGCAGGAAGTTACGTGCGTAACCGTCCTTGACCTCGACAACGTCGCCAGCAGCACCGAGACCGGTTACTTCGTGGGTCAGAATGAGCTTTGCCATGTTAGTTAATCCCTTCCTTAGCCGCGGCCAGCGCCGGAGTAAGGCAGCAGAGCAACTTCGCGGGCGTTCTTGATTGCCTGGGCGATCTTGCGCTGTTCCTGAACGGTAACGCCAGTAACGCGACGAGCACGGATCTTTCCGCGGTCGGAGATGAACTTGCGCAGCAATGCTACGTCCTTGTAGTCGATGACAGTGATGTCAGCGGCCTTCAAGGGGTTGGACTTTGGTTTGGGCTTACGGAGTTCAGCCTTAGCCATCGTGGAGCTCCTTTTCTATGGAGCCCGTGGATATTGATCCACGGGATGGTGGTGTTCGACGGCGGTGATCACCAAGGTGCCTTTCGGCAGTCCCGGTGAGCGTCCGGCGTCGGACTTTTGTTAGGTGTTTAGAAGGGAGGTTCGGAATCAGGGCCGTTGCCCCAGCCGCCAGCGTTGCTGACACCGGGCGTAGCCCAAGGGTCATCCTGCTGCTGTGCGGACTGGTTGCCGCCCCAACCTCCACCGGAGTTGCCGCCGCCCTGGTTTCCACCGGGAGCGCCACCTCCAAAGCCCCCGGAGTTGCCTCCGCCGAAGCCACCCTGTCCACCGCCGGAGCGCTGGGTACGGTTGACCTTGGCGTTTGCGTAACGCAAGCTGGGGCCGATTTCGTCGACCTCAAGCTCGATAACGGTGCGCTTTTCGCCTTCTTTGGTTTCGTAGGAACGGCTCTTCAAACGGCCGGAAACGATGACGCGCATGCCCTTGGTGAGGGATTCGGCCACGTTTTCAGCTGCTTCGCGCCATACCGATGCGCGAAGGAACAGGGTTTCCCCGTCCTTCCATTCATTGGACTGGCGGTCAAAGGTCCGGGGAGTAGAAGCGATGGTGAAGTTCGCTACTGCCGAGCCAGACGGGGTGAACCGCAGCTCCGGGTCGTTGGTGAGGTTACCAATGACCGTAATAGTGGTTTCGCCTGCCATCTACTGCCTCCTTGTTCGTTCCTGCGGGGTAAAGATCTGGAAGGGGCTGATTACTCAGCAACAACCTTCTGGTCTTCGGGGCGGATGATCTTGGTGCGCATGATCGTCTCGTTCAGAGACAGCTGGCGATCAAGTTCCTTGGCGGTAGCCGGAGCAGCGGTGAAGTTCACCACGGCGTAGATACCTTCGGACTTCTTCTTGATGTCGTATGCCAGGCGGCGACGGCCCCAGATGTCAACCTTCTCGATGGTTCCACCATCGGTGGTGATGACATTAAGGAACTTCTGAAGCGACGACTCTACGGTACGCTCTTCGACCTCGGGGTCGATGATTACCATCAATTCGTAAGGACGCATATGTGAACCCACCTCCTTTGGGCTAAGCGGTTACGGTATTTCCGTAACAGGAGGTTCATTTGCGATGCTGTGCAGCGCTCCCCCGCCGAAGATTCGGAAGGAGGGCGTAACACAGACTTCAATATCTTAGTGCATCTCCTGCACTCAAAGCTATTCGAGGGGATCCCCGGCGGAAACGGGCTTGTTGCCGTATGTGGATAACCGCTTGGGCGGGCTTGGTGGCAGGGAATACTGGAGCAATGACCATCCTGAAGTCCATCGTCCTCTTCGCCCTGGCCGCAGTGGCCGAGATCGGCGGAGCTTGGCTGATCTGGCAGGCCGTCCGCGAAGGCAAGGCCTGGTGGTGGGCCGGACTTGGCGTTGTGGCCTTGGGAATCTACGGTTTCTTCGCCGCCTTCCAGCCGGAGGCGCACTTTGGCCGGGTGCTTGCTGCGTACGGCGGGGTCTTCATCGCCGGGTCGCTGGCCTGGGGAATGCTGATGGACGGCTTCCGGCCGGACCGCTGGGATGTCATCGGAGCAGCGATCTGCATCGTGGGCGTCGGCGTCATCATGTTCGCGCCGCGGACGGGAGCGTGACGCCGGTCGCCCCAGGAAACGACAGAAGCCCTGGAAGATCAACGACCTTCCAGGGCTTCCCTTGGTGCGCGGAGGGGGACTTGAACCCCCACCCCCTTTCGAGGACTAGCACCTCAAGCTAGCGCGTCTGCCATTCCGCCACCCGCGCAAGGTGATCAGGAGAAGCGCTTTCGTTTTTCTCCTTGACAGCGACAAAGACAGTAACACGAACAGGGCCGATTCGCAGATTCCTGTCCAAAGGAAGGCACCCCGTTAGAGTGGCTGGATGGACGCCACCCCGTTGAATAACCTGGTCCTGACCATTGTTTTCGCCGCGATTGCCCTCTACGCCCTGTACTTCGTGGTTCGTGCCGGGGTGCGGGATGGCATCCTCCAGGCATCGAAACTCACCGACAAGGCAGGCTCGCCCGGGAACCCCAATGACTAAGGCTGTGGAGAACACCAGGGTCCGGCGCAGCAGGCTGCGCTTTGTCGCCATGCTGGTGGCCGGCACCGCAACATTCCTCTACACCGGGATGACGGGGAGCTGGGTGGATGCCCCGGCAGTCGGATGGGCGACGGCGGCACTGATTTACGTGGCCTGGGTCTGGTTGGTGATTGCCCGGATGGATCCCGCCGAAACAGAGCAACATGCCACCTCCGAGGACCCATCGCGCGGGGTAACGGACCTCCTGATCCTTATCGCGAACCTGGCCAGTATTGCCGCAGCGGCGGCAGTGATCGTCAACTCCCACACTGAAGACAACGGGTCCCGGCTTTCGTCGGGAGCGCTGGCGCTTGTGTGCGTTGCACTGTCCTGGATGCTGGTGCAGACCCTCTTCACCCTCCGCTACGCCGAGCTCTACTACAGCCCTGCAAAAGACGCAGGAGGACAAGTGGGCGGCATCAGCTTCAACCAGGAACGACGCCCCCAGTACACGGATTTCGCCTACCTGGCCACGAGCCTTGGCATGACCTACCAGGTATCCGACACCAACCTGGAAAACCACCGGATCCGCGCCGAGGCACTGAAGCACAGCCTGCTTTCATACCTGTTCGGCACTGTCGTTCTGGCAGTCACGATCAACCTGGTGATTGGGCTGGCCCAGTAACAAGGAAGGCCAAGCGGGCCGAAATGCACAGCGGGGCAGCCGCCGTCGTACGTTGACGGCAGCTGCCCCGCAGCAGAAGAGCGCTTACGACGCCGGTCCGGAACCGATCTCCTCGCGCTCGGCTTCCGCGTTGGTCGCCACAGCAGGGCTGCCGCCATTTCGGCGATACCGGAACACTCCGATGGCAACCACAACAGCGGCCAGGGCCAGCGACAGGAAAAGCGACTCGCGCGTGGATTCAATGATGACCATGCCGATGACGAGCGCCACGATCGCCCCGATGGCGATCCACGTGAGGTACGGGAAGAACCACATTTTGAGCTCCATGTCCTTTGCGGCTGCCCCCATGCGCTTGCGAAGGATGAGCTGGGAGGTCGCGATGACAAGCCACACGAACAGGGCTATGGCACCGGAGGTGTTCACGAGGAACAGGAAGACAGTGTCCGGGGCAATGTAGTTCAAACCGACCGTAATGAACCCCACCACGGTGGAAGCAAGCACCGCTGCGGCCGGAACACCACGCTTGGAGATCTTCATCCAGGACCTGGGAGCGTCTCCGCGCTGGGAGAGCGAGAACAACATGCGGCTTGCGGTGTAAAGCCCCGAGTTGAGGCAGGAAAGCACCGAGGTAAGCACCACGATGTCCATGATGGTGCCGGCGCCCGGGATGCCATACAGCTCGATGACCGCGACGTACGGGCTCTTGGCAACCGAAGCATCGTTCCACGGCAGGAGGGTCACCACGATGGCGATGGATCCGATGTAGAAGATGAGGATGCGCCAGACAGTGGACTTCACGGCCTTCTTGACGGCATCTACCGGGTTCTCGGATTCGCCCGCGGCAATGGTGGCAATTTCAGCTCCGAAGAAGGAGAAGACCACCACGAGAATGCCCGCGAGCACGGCACCCGGGCCGTTGGGCATGAAGCCGCCCTGGTCCAGGAGGTTGGCAACTCCCGGTGCGGATACGCCCGGCATCAGCCCCAGGATCGCAACGATTCCCGCGAGGAGGAAGATGACGATCGCGGCGACTTTGATGGAGGCGAACCAGAATTCGAACTCACCGTAGGACTTCACGGATCCGAGGTTGGTCAGGGTCAAGAGCACCATGAGAACCAAGGCCCAGACCCACTGATCAACGCCGGGAACCCAGCGGTGCATGATGGCGGCTCCCGCCGTTGCCTCAATACCGAGGACGATGATCCAAAACCAGGCATAGAGCCAGCCAATACTGAACCCCGCCCAGCGGCCAAGGGCCTTATCGGCGTATGTGGAAAAAGATCCCGTTTCGGGGTTGGCAGCAGCCATCTCCCCCAACATGCGCATGACAAGGATGACTACCAAGCCTGCAGCCAAGTAAGCGAGCAGGATGCCGGGGCCGGCCTGTTGGATAGCCGCGCCGGAGCCCACGAACAGTCCGGCTCCAATGACGCCGGCAATCGCGATCATGGAGAGGTGGCGGGGCTTCAGGGATTTTGAAAGCTGTTGGTCAGCGTGCATCGAACGTCGCCGTCCTTAGTGTTCTTGGAAAGGCCCCCGTTGGATGTGCGGTGGACCACTTGGCTTACCCACAGTAGCCAGCACCCATCGTCAGCATCCTGTGCAAACTTACATTTTTCGCCACCGCAAAACGGCGCGATGCACAAAAAGTATGATTTTAGGCATCAGACGTTTACCCGGGAGCACAATCGAAACGAGCCTGAAACGACCCCTTGAGGCTTGCGGCCGTGGCTCGGATCACACAGCCGTAGCGAAGAAGCCCTCCACCACCCGCGCCAAGGAGTACGGATCCTGCACGCCACACAGCTCCCGGGCCGAGTGCATGGACAGCAGCGGGATACCCACGTCGACGGTCCGGATGCCCAGCCGCGTCGCGGTCAGCGGCCCAATGGTCGAACCACACGGGATGTCGTTGTTGGACACGAACTCCTGGTAGGCGACACCCGACTCATCGCAGAGGCGCGCCCAGAAGGCAGCGCCCGTGGCATCCGTGGCGTAGCGCTGGTTGGCGTTGATCTTCAACAAGGGTCCGCCGTTGAGCAGTGGACGGTTTGCGGGATCGTGCCGCTCTGCATAGTTCGGGTGGACTGCGTGGCCGGCGTCCGCGGAAACACAGAACGACGCCGAGAGGGCCTGCCGCCGTTGGCTCACCGAAGCGCCGAGACCGTCGGAAATCCTGGTCAGGATGTCCTCCAGAATCGGCCCGCAGGCGCCGGAACGGGAGTTCGAGCCGATCTCCTCATGATCAAAGGCGGCAAGAACAGCGATGGGACCGTCGGCGGGGGCGGAAGCAGCATGGCCCAGCAGTGCCGCCAACCCAGCGTGCGTCGACGAAAGGTTGTCCAGGCGACCCGAGGCGAAGAACTCACTGTTGGCCCCGAAAACTGCCGGTGCCTGCGTGTCTGCCACCACGACGTCGTACCCGCCAATTTCCGAAGCATCCACGGAGGCGCCTTGGACGCGCGAGGCAAGCAGGCCGAGCAGGTCTTCCCCGGCGGGGTCGCCCAAGCCAAAGATCGGGTTCATGTGCTGCTGCTTTGAAAGGGTGAGGCCGTCGTTAACCGCACGGTCCAAATGAATGGCCAACTGGGGAAAGCGCAGGAGGGGCCCGGTGGATGTGAGGTGCTGGGTTCCATCGCGCATCACCAATCGGCCGGCGAGCTGCAGTTCACGGTCCAGCCATGAATTCAGGAGAGGCCCGCCGTAAACCTCCACCCCTGCCTGGAGCCAGCCGAATTTGCCCGTGGTGGGCTTCGGCTTCAATTTGAACGACGGCGAGTCTGTGTGCGCGCCAAGGATGTTGAAAGCCGTGGTCGGACCGGCATTTTCCGGCGTCACCCAGGCAATGAGGGCGCCGTCGCGGATCACGTAGAAGCTGCCGGAACCACCTTCCCAGGCCTGTGCTTCATCAAGGCCGACAAAGCCGGCAGCGTCGAGGCGACGCGCGGCCTCGTGTACTGCGTGAAAACTCGACGGCGAGGCCGACACATACGCGGCGAGATCCTGGACATGGTCAACTGCTGCGGAAGCGTTTGAAGGCATGCTCCCGAGTCTAGCCCGACGGGTTCGCCGCCCGGCCCTGGCCGAGGTACCCGCCGTGGCAGGAGCGGGTTTCGTCCAACCCATGACCACCCCGGGAAGCCAGTGGTCTTAAGGAAACCTGCCCGTGACATGTTTCCGGATCACCCTTGACCGTTGGTCGGGCGTCGTGGCAAGGTCAGGGCATGAACAACCTGTTGGACAGCTGGACAGCTGGTCAGGGTCCCGTGGTGCGGGTTGGTGCGGCTGAAGGCGTTCTGGCCGCGCTGCGGGAGGCAATCCAAAACGGACAAATTCCAGTCGGAACCAAACTGGAGTCGGAATCGATGCTGGCCCAGCGCTTCGGAGTGTCCCGGACCATGGTCCGTGAAGCCCTGCGGTCGCTGGCTTCGCTTGGACTCACGTCAACAAAAACCGGCAAGGGCACCTTTGTGGTGTCAGACCAAGTGATCAATGACTTGCGCCTCGGCAAATACTCGGCCCGCCAGCTGCTGGAAGCCCGGCCCCATATTGAAATCCCGGCTGCGGGCCTGGCCGCACAGCGACGCACCGAAGAAGATCTGCAAGGCCTGCGGGAAATTCTGGACGCCATGGCCGTCGAGGACGAACTCCAGCAGTGGGTGGCCTTGAATTCCGAATTCCACGCCAGGATCGCCAGAGCCAGCGGCAACGGCGTGTTTGCGACCATGCAGGCGGACATCGAGGACGCGATGGCCAAGCAGTCCCAAACCCTGAACCAGGTGATAGACCGCCGCGAGGAATCCGGCGTCGAGCACGCGGCGATCCTTGCGGCCATTGAGCGCGGCTCAGCAGATGAAGCAACTCTGGCCATGATGCTGCACCTCCAGGGCGTGGAACACACCCTGGAATCAGTCACCGCCCCACAAAGCGCCCCGACCAGGGCCTGAGATATGAAAGCCAGCACCATGCCACAAAGCGGCCCGCCAGCAGAACCCGAACCTCAATCGACGGGCCCGTCTGCAGCTGTCCGCGACCGACGTACCCGCCTTCACGCCCAGATCATCAGCTACCTGGCCCGCAACGGAGCCAGCAGGTTGAAGGACATCCTGGCTGAGGTCGACGTCTGCAGGGATACCCTCATCGTCAACCTCGGGATTCTCGAAGAGTCCAGCATTATCCAGTGCGACCTTCCCAAAGGTGCGCGCTACAGGGCCACGCCCTTCTACTCACTCTGCAGGCCCACGACCCTGCGTCAAAGGCAAAAGAACCAGGTGCAGCTGACGGCACGGATCCAGGAAGCGGCCGACGGGAAAATCGTGGTGTCCATCGACGAGGTTCCAGGCTCCGTGGTTCACGTCCCTGCCTTTGACCAGATTCCCCGTGCAGCTGCCGCAGCCGCCGCATCAAGCCTGCAGGAAGACGAAGACGCTTTCGCCGTCCAAGTGGTCTACTAGTTCCGGCTGCCGCCCGCTAAACGGTGACGTTCAGGGCCGCCGTGTATCCACCCTGCACGGAGCATGAAATAGTCGCCAGCTGGTATATGCCTCCGTCGTCACCAAAGACGTTGTCGGAGGTCAGTGTGGTTTTCGGGAAACTGCGGGCGCTGTTCTCGTAGCCGTCAGTCGCATACACGGCTTTGCAGGCGCTCTCCGTCAGTGCGATCTGCGAGACGGCAAGTACCTGGCCTGCGGCGCTGGTGTTGCTCATGGACTCAAATACCTCGAAGTGAATATGGGGCCAGCGCCCCATGTACGCTCCCGGGAAGATTGTGCTGAAAGTGAGCTGTCCGTTGGCATCGGCCTCCTGCACGCCCCGGAGGTAGTTTTCGTTTTCCAGTCCGGAATCATAGAGCGAATATTTGCCGTTCTGGTCGCAATGCCAGACGTACACTGCGGCGCCCGCCAGCGGAGAGCACCCGTTCGCATTGTCCAGCAGCGTCAAAGTGACAGTCAGGGGCACACCTGCCGCCTTGGTACTGGACGTTCCGAAGCTGGATCTGATGTCGCGCCGGACAACCCCGGAAGCCTCCAGCACGTTGGGCCCGTTCGATCCGTCCCCCGGGTAGGGACCCAGCGTTTCCTCGGGGATCTCCACCCCGCATTCGGCGAACGCACGCGTTACGGTGCTGCTCGCCTGCGACGACGGTGAGGCGGCCGCCGTCGTACTTTCCGATGGGGTGACGGTAGCGCTGGAGGTGCCCGACGGCGATGCGCTGCCACCTTCCGTGCCCGGCGTGCAGGCCGCAAGTGCGGCAGCGGCTCCGCTGCCGAGAAGGACGCCCAGAGTGCGGCGACGACTCAGCAACGTGGAGAGGTCGAACTCCAATCCTTTGTCGTGGTAGGGATGGGGCTTGGTCATGCTTCCATCAAACCCGCAGCCCCTGTGCCTTGTACATGGTCAGACTGTGGCCGGGCTGTGAAAGGTCAGTAGTCCGGGTTGCTCGGAACAACCAGTCCGGTCTCGTAGGCATACACCACCACTTGCACGCGGTCCCGCAACTGCAGCTTGCTCAGGATCCGGCGGACATGCGTCTTCACGGTGGCCTCGGAAAGGAAAAACTTGTGTGCGATCTCCGCGTTGGACAGGCCCTCAGCGATGGTCGTCAGGATTTCGGTTTCCCGGGGGGTGAGTTCGTCCAGCAACGGGTCCCGATGCGGGGAGGGTGCGTTACCAGGAACGGCACCGCCGCGGACATACGTTTCCAGGAGTCGTTGGGTCACCCGCGGAGCAACGACGGCGTCACCGCTGGCCACCAGCCGTACGGCGTGCACGAGCTCCGCCGGGGCAACATCCTTGAGCAGGAAGGCAGAGGCACCGGCCTGCAGACCTGTGAAGGCGTACTCATCCAGATCGAACGTCGTAAGGATAATGACCCGCGCGTCGGAACCGGACTCGGAGATGCGGCGCGTTGCCTCGATCCCGTCCATGGAGAGCATGCGCACGTCCATGAGCACCACATCGGGCTGCAGGGCTTCGACTTGGCGGACGGCGTCAGCACCGTCGGATGCCTCGCCCACGACGTGGAAGTCTTCTTCGCCTTCCAGGATGAGCCGGAAGCCCATCCTGAGCAGCGGCTGGTCATCGACGAGCAGCACTTTAATGTCATCGGTCATGATTCCCCCTTTTCGCCGTTCCAGTGGAGATCGGCGTGCACCGCCCAACCCCCTCTTTTTCCTGGACCGGCGGTAACAATTCCAGCATAGATTCCCGCGCGTTCGTTCATCCCCGCGATGCCCAGGCCCGCGCCCAGGCTGCCTATCGATTCGCTGCCCCCATCCCGGGTTCCGCGGCCGTCGTCGAGCACGTCAATGGTGACCACATCGCCGTCGCGGGCCACCAGCACGTCCACCCGGCTGAGCGATCGGCCGTATCGCAAAACGTTCGTCAGCGACTCCTGCACGATTCTGTAGACCGTGAGCTCGAAGGCGGGATCGGCCGGCAAGGCCGGGCCGGTGTGGGCATAGTGCAGCGGGAGGCCGGCCGTGCGGAACCCCTCAAGAAGCTTCGCGAGGTTGTAGCCGGACTCAAGCGGCGTAAGTGGCGCAGGACGCCCGGAATCATCGCGCAGTACACCGAGAACGCGGCGCATGTCCGCCAAGGCGGTGCGTCCGGTGCGCGAAAGCTCGCTGAGGACTTCGCCGGCGCGTTCCGGATCCTTCTTGACCACAACTGCCGCACCGTCCGAGAGACTGATCATCACCGTCAAAGAGTGGGCCACGACGTCGTGCATTTCGCGGGCGATGCGGTTGCGCTCGGTGACTTTGCCGAGCCGTGTGGTCCGGGCAGCCCACTCCGCTATTTCCGCTTCGTGTTCGCGACGCTGTCGGACGGAGATGCCGATGCCGGTTGCCAGGAGGTTCGACAACATGATGGTCACCGCTGTGGCGATGTTGTTGATGAGGTGGAAATTCTCCGGGAGGTCCTGCAGCGTGTCAGTCTGGGCAGGACTTGTCCACATAAACAGGTAGAGAAGGCTCAAGGGCAGGCTGGCCGCCACAAAAACAACGAAAGTGATGCCACGCTTACGGAGGGACGCCACGGCGTAGAGCGCGAACCAAAGGCCCGCGGAAACATTGGACCCCCACGGGTTCAGGATGGTGGCAGAAACTTCCAAAAGCGCGACGGCGAGCACCACCTGGAGCGGGAACTGTCGCCGGAAGACCAACGCCAGGGCAATCAGAAGGAGTATGGCCACGACGAGCCACTTGCCCTCCCCGATCGAGGAAATGATGGTGGGCAACGCCAGGAGTACGTAGCAGAGCACCACTACCGCGTCCATGGCACGGGGACGCCTGAAGAAGAAGCGCCGGATCCTGCCCCTGCGGCGCTGGGCGATTTCGGCAAAGGACGCGTCGGCCACGGTGGCCGGCGCGTCCTTCACCTGTGGAGCTTCAGTCATGGATTGAGCCTAGACGGCTGGGCGTCTTAGACGTCCCGCTTCTTGATGGCGAACACCGCCGGAATCAGGAACAGCAGCACGTAGCCCAGGAAGATCAAGCCACCCTGCCACGGGTCAATGACGCCGTCTGTGTGTCCGATGGCGAGGAACCTGCCCCCTGCCTCACTGGGGATGTACTGGGGTACGTACTTCCAGAAGTCGCCCGGCACCAGTGACAGGAATCCGGAAGCAATCGACAGGACGAAGAACAGTGCCACCAGCACGGTGACGCCACCGGCGGAGTTACGCAGAAGGGTTCCCAACGACAGTCCAATGAGCGCGACGCCGGCGACATACAGGCCGCCGGTGAAGATGCTGTAGATGACGCCGTCAGTGGACCAGGTGAGATCAATGTCCAAGCCCTGGAAAACAGGCATGGCGATCAGGAAGGTGAGCACCGCCGCGATCGTGGTGATGACGTAGGAGATGACCACAAGGAGCAGTGCCTTGGCCGCAAAGGCGGGAATGCGCTTGGGCACCGCGTTCATGGTGGAGCGGATCATGCCCGTGGCGTACTCGGAAGAAATGAACAACACTGCGAGAGAGCCTAGGACCAGGGTGCCGATCTGGATGCCGGCGTTGGGCAGGTTGTAAAGGTCGAAGCCGGAACCCGGAGGGAAGGACTTGGTCAACATTTCCCCGGTGACAGGCTGGCCGGCGTCCTTGGCCTGCTTGATCATCTGGTCAAGGAACGTATAACGGATCAAAACGGCAAGAGCGCCCACCCCCACCGTGGCAATCAGTGTGACAGCAAGGAGGATCACGGTGGACGTCAACGAGCGGAGCTTGATCCATTCGGACCTGACGACTCCCCCAAAAGTAACGCCGCGAACGCCAGCCGATGCGTGGGCTGGTGCATTGGTGCGGTTTTCAGTCATGGTGCTCATTGTCCTTACTTTCCTTCCTGTGCAGCAGTGACAGGCTGACCGGACATATGGGATTGGTACTCCACTTCGTCCTTGGTGAGATTGAAGTAGGCATCCTCCAGCGAGGAAACCTGCGGCGTCAGTTCGTAGACCAGGACGTTGTTGTCCAGGGCCACTTGGGCGATCTCGCGAGGCTGCAGGCCCACCACTTCCAGGGTTTCCGTCTGGCTCTGGTCCACCCGCACGCCATCGCCGACGAGGAGGGCCGACAACTGGCTGGCGGCAGACGTGCGGACCAGGGTCTTGGCTTGCTGGGCACCGGCGATGATGTCCTTCACAGGAGCATCCGCAATGATCCGGCCACGGCCGATCACGATCAGGTGGTCGGCAGTCTGTGCCATTTCACTCATCAAGTGCGAGGACAGGAAAACCGTCTTCCCCTGGCTGGCGAGGTACTTCACCAGGTTGCGCACCCACAGAACGCCTTCAGGGTCGAGGCCGTTGACGGGCTCGTCCAGGATCAGGGTCTGCGGGTCCCCCAAAAGCGCAGCGGCGATGCCCAGCCGCTGGCCCATGCCGAGGGAGAACCCCCCGGCTTTCTTCTTCGCCACAGCACCGAGACCGGTCATTTCAATGACCTCGTGGACGCGGGCGGTGGGGATGCTGTGGGTGGCGGCCATGGCCAGCAGGTGGTTGTACGCGCTGCGGCTCGTATGCACGGCCTTGGCATCCAAGAGCGCCCCAACCTGGTGCAGGGGAGCCTTGTGCTGCGCATAGTGCAGGCCGTTGACCTTCACGTCGCCCGCCGTGGGAGAGTCCAGTCCCATGATCATGCGCATTGTGGTGGACTTACCGGCGCCGTTCGGGCCCAGGAAGCCCGTCACACGTCCAGCCTGGACAGTGAAACTGACACCGCCGACGGCCGTCTTCTCGCCGTAGACCTTGGTCAGGCCTTTTGCTTCGATCATGGAAGCGTTCCCCTCCTCGGAGCACATGAGCGTGCAGATGAGTTTTGAATGTACTCACAACGCTACTCAGGGAGGGCAGGTAAATCGCCTGTCTCAGGGATGATTCAGGGTTCAGTCAGGGTAGTCCTCCCGGATGACCCCGGAGGACAGCACTACTCAGCTACGGGCAGTGGCGAATAGACATTGAGAACCCGGGGCTGCACTGTAAAGGTCGCCTTGCGCACTCCGGGCTTGGGTTCACCGTCCACGGCCAGCACCAACGGTTGGCCAATTGCCTCCACGGTAATGTCCGTGGCCTCGGTCAGGTGGGTCACCTTCGATGCCGATACCGTGCCCGTGATGACTGCCCACAGCAAGCGTGCCCGCGCGAACGGTTCATCCGCTGTGATCATGCGGAGGTCGAACACGCCATCGTCGAGCACGGGGCGGCGCAGCGGGGCGTGGTCGCTGGGATAGAACCTTCCGCGACCCATGTAGAGGATCCACAGCTTGTGCCGCTGTCCGTTCACCAAGAGGGTGGTGGGCGAATTCACGCCAAAGGTCCGCAGGGATGCGACCACCCCTGCCAGCGGCTTGCCCATGGCGGGCTGGAGCCGCTCGCGACGACGGACAAGGTTGGGGTACACGCCCACGCTGGCGGTATTCAGCATGGCCAGTTCGGAGACTTCCGGCATGTCAGGCAGACCACGCTCCACCACCACATGCCCCAGGTCAACGGATGCGCCTTGGCCATTGCCCAAGGCATCCAGGACATCCTCGATGGAGCCGGCACCAAGATCGCGGGCGAAGTGGTTAAGGGTCCCGCCAGGCAGGACCGCCAGAGGCAGTGAATGTTCGACGGCGGCAGCCGCGGCCGTTCCTACCGTTCCGTCACCGCCCCACACACCCAGCGCGACGGTTCCCGGCCGGGTTGCTGCGGCATTGATTTCCTCAGCGACGTCTTCACCCTCTGAGATCTCCCGTATATAGGCCTTAGGGAATATCTTTCGGAGGAGTTCGCCGGTTTCGGGGGAGTAGGACCCACCCAGGACGTTGACCGCAATACTCAACCCCTCGCCGTCGTGAATTGCCGGCACCTCGGCCGGGGTACGGCGGGGAGTCGGCTCGGCTGGCCGCGCGGGCCACCACTTCCGGGTGAGGAGGGCTGCACCGGCACCCAGGGCGGAACCGAAGACAACGTCCGAAGGCCAGTGGGCGCCGGTATGCACGCGGGAGTAGGCAACCCCGGCCGCAATGGGCGCCAGGGCTACACCAATCGCAGGTGAGACTATTCCTGCCCCCGTCGCGAATGCCACTGCCGACGCTGAGTGGCCGGATGGCATGGAGGAACTGGTGGGCTGCGGGTTCACGAAACGGAACAGCGGCAAATGCTCCGGCAGCGGACGGCGCCGGGGCAGGGCACGCTTGAAAATGACATTGGTGACGCCTGACGCCACGCCCAAGGCAAGCAGTCCATGGAGGGCGGCACGGCGGGGTCGGCCGGGCATCGTCGCCAGAATCCCCGCGATACCGAACCAGAGTTTTCCCTTGGTTGCGGCGGCGGAGAGTCGGCGGAAGAAGACGTCATGATCGCCCTGGGGCTGCCGGGATACTGCCCGCACCAGGAAGTGGTCGAGTCGCTCAACACGTTTGGGGCCCTTGGCCACGAAGCCTCGCATCCCCTCACAGTATCGCCTGCCACTGTGGGAAGGCCGCCATGGCTACGATGAATTGATGATTCGCGTCCTGACCCCACGGCCGCGGCCGGACTGGCAGCTCGTTGTCCCCGGAGTACTGCTCTTGTGCGGCTTCCTGGTCCCGGCTGCCATGCTCCTGCTCGGACAAGGAGAGCCCGCCTTCAACAGCGCTGACACGTGGTGGCAGGCTTTCGCGTTCACCTTGCACACGCCTTTTTGGGATGGTGTGAACGCAGTTCTTAACCTGGTGGGCTACGTGGGAATGCTCGTGTGCCACGGGCTGCTGGCCATCGCACTGCTGATCTCGAAGCGGCCCGTAACGGCAGCATTCGTAGTGGTAACTGGTGTCACCGCCCTGGCCCTGACGCAGCTGGCCAAAGCCGTGGTGGGCAGGGCACGTCCAGAAGGCGCGAAAGTCCTCACGGACACCGGTTCATACCCGTCTGGGCATGTATCCGCCACTACCGCATTGTTGGTTGTATTGGCCCTCCTGATGGGGCGGTGGTGGATGACTGCGTTGGCGGCTTTCGGAATCCTGGCGATGATGATCAGCCGGACGTACCTGTCTGCCCACTGGTTGAGCGATGTGCTGGGCGGGGCATGTCTCGCCGCAGGTATCGCGCTCTTGATGTGGTGGCGCTTTAGGAACATATGCATTCAAGAGAATGCGTCGACTGGCAGCAGGCCTACTTGGCGGGCAAGGGCTTAGCGACGCCGGCAAGCAGGAGGGCGATCATGATAGGCACGCCAATGGCCAGCAGCGCCAGATGGATCCCGGTGTGGTCACCGAGGTAGCCCAACAACGGAGGACCCGCCAGGAACGCGACGTATCCGATGGTGGAGACCACGGAAACCCGTGCTGCAGCATGCTGGGGATCATCGGCGGCTGCTGACATGCCCATCGGGAAGGCCAGCGCCGCGCCAACACCCCACAGCGCTGCGCCAACGCCGGCGAGGATTACGTTGCCGGCGAAGACGAACAGTGCCAGGCCCACTGCCGCTGCGGCCATGCTGGCGCGAAGAACCGCCACCCGGCCAAACTTGTCGATCGCCTTGCCGCCGAGGAAGCGCATGACGGTCATCGCGAGGACAAAGAGGGCGAAAAGCAACGCACCAGTGGATTCCGAGGAACCCAATCCATCCACCGCCGCCTTGGCAATCCAGTCATTGCCCGCACCCTCGGTGAGGGTCGCGCCCAAAACGACGACGCCGATGAGCAGCGTCCTGCCGTCCCGCCACGCCGCCGTGCCCTTGGGAGCCGGGGCGCCGCCGTCGTGAATTTCCGCTGCCTCGTGCGGGAGGAAGAACCTGGGGACAGTCAGCGCGAGGGTGACGGCGATGGCGGCGATAACCAGCAAGTGCTCGGGAAGGCCCACTCCCAGTTGGGAGAGCCCAGCGCCAATGAGCGCGCCCACGAAGGCACCACCACTGAAAGCGGCGTGGAATTGCGGCATGATGGTCCGCTCAAGCCGGTGTTCAACGTCCGCGCCTTCGATGTTCTGGGCGACGTCCCACAGGCCAATGCCTATGCCGAAGAAGAACAGTGCGATCGCCGTCGCAGGTACCGACGCGGCAATGAGCGAGAAAGCTATCGCCACACCGGCGGCGCCGGCCACGATCCCGGCAACACGGACAGTGTTCGCAGTGCCGATCCTTCCAACCACCCAGCCCGCCGACGGCAGCGCCAACAGCGATCCGATCGCCGTGCACAGCAGAAGTGTGCCCATCTGTCCGGATGTCAGGCTGAGTGCCTCGGTGACTGCGGGGATGCGGGCGGCCCAACTGGCGAAGACCAAGCCGTTCATGCCGAAGATAAGGAACGTCGCCACGGCTGCGGCGTTGACGTTGGTGCTTCTGGTGTTGGTGGTCATGCAATCACAACTTCCACAGAGAGTTTGTTGAGTCGGGCAAAGTCTTCGGGGGATGGTTCGCGGTCTGTCACGATGACGTCCACGAACTCCATGGCGGCAACCAAGGCCCTCGCATTGCCACCCCATTTGCTGCCGGAGGCCGCCACGACCACCCGCGCGGCGGACTCGAGACCGGCGCGCTTAATTGCGGCGTCATCGAGGTCGTGGGCGAGGATTCCGTCCTTCAGGTTGAGCGCACAGGGGGTCACGACGGCGGTGTCGAACCTCAGTGAGCGAACGTTGGCTTCCGCCATGGGTCCCCTGAATGACTGCTCACCTGCGGTGAGCGTGCCGCCGGGGAGGATGAGTTCCGGGGCACGGCCGTCCTTGTTTTGTGTCAGCGCCTCGACGCTGTGGAGGGACATGGGCATCAGGGTCAGCTCCCGGTTGCTGAGCCGGCGTGCGATCTCCGTTGCTGTTGACCCGCTGTCCAGCCAGACGTGTTCGCGGTCCTGGATCAGCCTGTCGATAGCTGCGGCGATGCGCTTCTTGGCCTCGTGGTCTTCTAGCTCGCGTTGCCCATACCCCGGGTTCTCGCCGCGGGCCAGGAGACTGCGGGCGCCTCCGTGCACGCGCTTGAGCACTCCATTGGCCGCGAGGATCTCAAGGTCCCGGCGGATAGTGGCGCCTGAAGCCCCGGTCGCGGAGACCAGTTGGTCAACAGTTACTTCTTCTTGCCCGCGCAGCAGCTCGCCGATCAGCCGGTGGCGGTCAGTAGTTCCCATGGTTCTACCGTAGCAGGGCGGTGATCAGTTAATCATTGTGTGTGATCAAATGCGCACTCACCCTCTCTCACATCCCCCTGCCTTCCCGCGAACGCTCCTGCAGCGCACCCGGGGATGTGAGCGAGGGTCCGGCGCAAGCGTGGGGGATGTGAGCGAGCGTCGGGTTACCGGGCGCGCTCCACCCGCTTCTCGTCCCACACCGGCTCTTCGGATTCGTAGACCTTGCCGTCGGAACCAAAGATCAGGAAGCGGTCGAAGGACTTGGCAAACCAGCGGTCGTGCGTGACTGCCAAGACCGTGCCCTCGAACGCATCAATGGCCCGCTCCAAGGCCTCGCCCGAATGGAGGTCCAGGTTGTCCGTCGGCTCGTCGAGCAGCAGGAGCGTGGCGCCTGAAAGCTGAAGCAGCAGGATCTGGAACCGGGCCTGCTGGCCACCGGACAAGGACTCGTATTTCTGCTCCGACTGACCAGCCAAACCATAGGAATCGAGAGCTCCGGCAGCCGCTTCCCGCGGAAGACCCGAGCGGTGTTCGTCGCCGCGGTGCAGGATCTCCAACAGGGTGCGGCCCAGGAGGTCGGGACGGACGTGGGTCTGCGCAAAGAATCCGGGGCGGATACGGGCGCCAAGCTTTACCGTCCCCTCGTGCGGAACCTCAGCAATAACGACGTCGGACACCGGCAGGTGCTCGCGCTCCGGGTCGGTGCCGCCGGTGGCGAGCAGACGCAGGAAGTGGCTCTTGCCGGAACCGTTGGAGCCCAGCACGCCCACACGGTCGCCGAACCAGATCTCGGTGGAGAAAGGCTTCATGAGACCCGTAAGTTCCAGCTTTTCAGCCACCACGGCACGCTTGGCAGTCCTGCCACCCTTGAGGCGCATCTTCACGTTCTGCTCGATCGGCAGCGCCTCGGGAGGGCCAGCCTCCAGGAACTTGGCCAGTCGGGTCTGGGCTGCCTGGTAGCGGTTGGCCATGTCGGAACGGAAGGCGGCCTTGTTCTTGTACATGTTGACGAGTTCTTTGAGCTTGATGTGCTCCTCGTCCCAGCGTTTGCGCAGTTCTTCAAACCGCGCGTTCCGGTCGGCCCGGGCTTCCACGTAGGAGCCGAAACCGCCACCGTGGATCCAGGCACCTGCACCGTTGATTCCGGGCTCAAGTGTCACGATGCGACCGGCCGCGTTGTTGAGCAGCTCCCGGTCGTGGCTGATGAACAGCACTGTTTTCTTGGACTCGTTGAGCTTGGATTCGAGCCAGCGCTTGCCGGGGACATCGAGGTAGTTATCCGGTTCGTCCAGGAGCAGCAGCTCATCCGGACCGGCGAAGAGCGCTTCCAGCACCAGGCGCTTCTGCTCGCCACCAGACAGCGTCGAAGCACGGCGGAACTGCGCCTTGTCGAAGGAAATCCCGAGCGCGGCCATGCAGACCTCGTCCCATACGGTCTCGACGTCGTATCCACCGGCGTCACCCCAGTCCACGATCGCCTGGGCGTACTTCATCTGCGTGGGCTCGTCGTCGTGCTCCATCATGGCCAGTTCGGCTTCTTCCACCGCCTTGGCGGCCGCCGCAAGTCCGGCCTGCGCCGTGGAGACGAGGAGGTCGCGGACGGTCGATTCGTCTCGGACCTGCCCGACGAACTGCCGCATGATGCCCATGTTCCCGGAGCGGCCCACGGCCCCTTCATCGGGGGTGAGGTCCCCGGCGATGATCTTGAACAGGGTGGTCTTGCCGGTACCGTTGGGCCCGATCAGCGCCGTCTTGGTGCCGTCGGGGACCTTGAAGGTCACACCGTTGAGCAGCTGGGTGCCGTCGGAGAGGAAGTAGTCGATGCCGGAAACGTCAATATGGGCCACGTTTCAATCCTCCCACGGGCGGGCCCGCCGGGCAGAGCCGGTGTCAGCCTGCTGCGGTGAGGAACGATTTCAACAGCGGCCCGCTGGTGGTGGCGCCCAATCCGCCGTCCTCAACGAACACAGCGACCGCAAGATCACCGTGGGTGGCAACAATCCAGGCGTGGGTCTTGGGCGGGTTGTCGTTGCCGAATTCAGCCGTTCCAGTCTTCGCACCGACCGGGGCGCCCGGCACCGAGGCCAGGAATCCGGCATGTCCGGACGTCACTACAGCCCGCATCATGTCGGCCAGCGAAGCAGCCTCCGCCTTGGTGATCGGCTTGGTTGAGGCCGGCGAAGCGGGGAGCGCACTGGCCGTGGAAGAGTCCGACGACGGCGTGGCGGAGCCACTGTCGGTGGGCGTTGCACTGGTGGTTGCGCCGCCGGATGCCGTAGCCGGCACTGCGTCCGCGTTGAGGACAAGCTGGGGCGAAACAGGGGCACCGTTGGCAACAGACGCTGCCATGACGGCGGCCGAAAGCGGGGAGAAGAGCACTTTGCCCTGGCCAATCATGGAGGCGGCGTGTTCCGTGCCCTCGGCAGCACCGGGGACGGAGCCAAGGAAGGCATCTGCACCCAGTTTGGGAGCCTCGACGGCTACACCGAGGGCTTGGGCTGCCGACTCCAACTGGTCCTGGCTTACGGTGTCGCGGGCATTGATGAATGCGGTGTTGCAGGAGTGCGCAAAGGCATCCCGCAGGGCCACGGATCCCAGCGAGCTCTCGGGGTAGCCCTCGGCGTTCTTGAAGGTACGTCCGTCAACCGTTACCGTGGGTGGGCACTCGACCTTCATGTCGGGAGTGGCCCCGTTCCGGAACATTGCCAGGGAATCGACCATTTTGAAGGTGGAACCCGGAGCGTACTGTCCCAGCATCGCCGTGTTGTAGCCGTTGCTGCCGGGTCCGGACGCGGCGGCAAGCACAGCACCCGTGGAGGGCCTCACTGCGACGATGGCCGATGCCGGGCCCACACCGGCAAGTGTCTCCTCGGCCAGCTGCTGCAGTTTCAGGTCGAGAGTTGTCTTGAGCGTGGTGCCAGGTGCGGGAAGGGATGAGAAGAACACCTTGGTCCCCGGGGTCTCACCTTCCGTCTTGGCCTTGGCGCTGGCAATGACCTCTACACCGTCTTTGCCACGCAGGAGGTTGTCGTACTTCTGCTGCAAACCGCCCGTTCCAGTGGTGTCACCGGCGCGGAGTGCACCGTTGGATTTCTCGATCTGCTCGGCACTGGCCTGCCCGACGCTTCCGAGGAGTGCCCGCGCAAAGGTCCGTGTTGGTGCGAGGGCCATGGAGTCCAGGATGCTCGAACCGCCTGGGATGGCCTCAATCTTTGCTTCGGTAATCTCCGGTGTATAGGCGCGGAGAACCAGGCCTTCCACGAATGCCTGCGGGCCGGAAGCGGCTACCTGCTTGGCATATTCTTCGACGTCCAGTCCCAGCAGGGCGGCCATGGCGCGCGCGGAGGCGTCAGCCTGTTCTGCAGGAACCTTGGTCTTGTCGATGCCCACCCGGAACACCGGGCGGTCCTCGACTATCGGGGCATCGCCGGCGCCGAGGATCTGGCCGCGCTGGGCGGGAACGGTTTTGACGGAGAGCGTCTCACCGTCGGAAAGTTCAGGGGCGAGCAAAGCCGGGCTCCACTGCACCGCCCACTTATCGCCGGACTTCTTCAAGGTGGCCTGCGAGCTGTACTCCCACTTGGCCGACCCGATGTTCCAGCTGTACTTAAGGGGAAAAGTGGCGGTGCCGCCGTCGAGCTTCACCTCACCGGATTCAACCGAGGGCTTGGCGTCGAGGCCTTCGAACACGGCTTTCAGTTCATCGTTGGCCGCGGCAGCGTCCTTGCCGTCAACGGCGAGCTGACCGACGTCGAGCGCTGCCAGGGAGGATGCGAGCTGCTTGGCCGCACCTTCCGCGCCGGAACGGCCGTCGTCGCAGGCGGCCAGTGAGCCTGCCATGACGATAGCGGCCAGGCCAATAATAAAAGTACGTGTTTTCCCCATTTGCCACATTATGCCCCCTTCCCCTGACAGTTTCTTGTTGTGCCCGGGAAGCGGACGGCCACCGCCTGCCACCCCTGAAGGATGCGGCAAGCGGCGGCCGTCGTCACTATCGCTCTAGGGCGCGCAGGTGAACTTCGCATCACCCCAGACACCGTGTGCGCCATTGATGGAGCCGGACGGATCCACCACCAACTCCACATATGCCGCACCGGTCAAGTCAATGGACATGGACTCCGGAGCGAATCCCGGCGTGTACGTCCGCGACTGGTACTTGTTCACGCCGTCGGCGTTGACCTTGAAGATGATGTTGCCGCCAAAGCCGCTCTCCAGGCCCACTTGTGAGGTGAACGAGGTGCACTTGCCGCCCAGGTAGTACGTGATTTTGGAGGCAGCGTGGACACCGAGACCCTTGGTGAAAACTGGCTGCTGGCCGGTCGCAGGATCGGTGTAGTTGATGGCCAGCGGCTTGTCCGGGGAGGAAGCCGAGTCCTTGTTGGCCACGTTCTTGCCAATCACCCCGTAACCGTTCAAAGCCTGGACCCACGGTGTTTCCGAGGCATAAACGTTCCCGTGCGGAACGTCCGGCAACGGCTGCGAGGTGACTTTCCAATCGAAGAACTTCACCCGGGTGTCAGTGGGCAGCGTGACCGATACAAGCTCCTTGGTGGGGTTCAGCCGGACCGTGTTCGAAAACGCCTGATACTTGTATTGCGTGTATTCCGGGGACGGTCCGTTGGCGTTGTTGCGACCCTGTTCGGACACCGCGAGCGTGGCGCCGTTCAGCACCGAGGGCTGCAACCAGTTGGGAAAGAAAATGGACTGCTTGTCTATGCTTCCATCGGAATATGTCAGCGTCAGCACTGCGCTTGTGCCGTTGCCAACGGCAGCCGAGCCCAAGACAGCCAGGTGCGTGCCCTTACCCTTTACTGCGATGGTCTGCGCGGACAGTGCCACGGAATTGGGGACATCCGGTCCCACCGCCGGCCACGTGTAATCGACCTGCGTTGGCTTGCCGGCGTCGACGGTCACTGTGCTGCCCGGCCTGACGCCACCCGCCGGTACCGTAGCGGCAGCCAACTGCTCGGCAGCGAAGGTAGCACCTCCACCATCGAAGTTTCCGAGCGCCTTGCCCGCGACCGTGGTGACCGAAACGGTGTTGTACGCCGCGGCCAAGGAGCCGTAGGCGACATAGATCTGGTTGCCACCGGTCACCGTTTGGTTCGAGCCGGACGCACTGTACGACGCCGACACCCGCACAGTCTGCTGGCCCGCCTTCGCGCTGGAGCCGGGTTTGATGACGAAAGTGGCACTGGTTGTGGCTCCGCCTTCCACCTTGGCCGCCGTTGCACCGGAGGACGAGACGACCGTCCAGCCCTCGGGAAGAACCGGTGTGAGGACTACATTGCTCTTGGCTTTGATTCCTGTGTTCACGAATGCCGTGGTGACCGTTGTTTCCTGATCCTGGAAGACCTGCTGACCGGTGGTGACGCGTACTTCCGCCGCGGTGTCTTCCTGGCTCTTGCCGCCCAGCGGACCCGCCTGCTGGAGTTGGACTGTTGCGGACTGGTTGGACGCGATTGAGCCGGTCTTCACCCAAATGGTGCCGTTGTTGGCCTCATCGAAGAACCAGCCGGTGGTTGCAGCGGCGTATTCAGCCTGGGTGGCGTGCTGGGCGAGTTTGGTACCGCCAATCTTCACGTCCTTGGGTGCGGCGCCGGCGTGCACCTTCAGCTCGTAGGGGCGGGCTGCGGCCTTGCCCGTGTACTCGCCCTTCCTTTCACCGATGGACACCTTGACGCTGCTGTTGCCCGTACCGGGAGCGTCCACGGAGAAGAGCTGGCTTGAGGATTTGCCGTCCTTAAACTCGCGGGTGACCTTGTCATCCTCGTAAAGGGTGAAGGTGTCCTGGCCCTTGGCGTAGACGTCCAAGGTGATCATGGAATCTGCCGGGACCAGGGACGCATTCCGGGCCACGATGCCTTGCGGGATCACCGCTCCGGCGCGAACGAACACCGGCAGCTTGTCCAGGGGTGCGTTGTAGCCGTTGAGGATCTGGCCGCCCTGGTAGAGCTTGCCGGTCCAGTAATCCACCCACTGCTGACCGGCTGGGAGGAAGATGCCGTTGCGGACGTCGGTCTGGGTAAAGACGGGAGCCACCAGGAAGTCCGAGCCGAGCATGAACTGGTTGTTGGCTTCGGCGCCGTAAGACCATTTCTGGTCGGGGAACTCGAGGGCCATGGAGCGCATCATCGAAACGCCCGTCGTGGAGGATTCCTGCGCCAGCGTATAGATGAAGGGCATAAGCTGCTGGCGCAGTTGCAGGTAGTGGCGGTTGATGGCCGTAGCTTCGTCACCGTAGAGCCATGGACGCTTGTCCGTAGCAGCCCAGCCGGACATGGAGTAGAGGGCCGGAGCGAAGGCCTTCCACTGGAGATCGCGGACGTAGGACTCAGGGGACCCTCCAAAGATCCCGTCGACATCGCCCGTGGTGAACACCAGACCCGAGTTGCCGGCGCCGGTGAGGGCCGAAACCTGCCAGCGAACGGCGTCGAGATTTCCTGAATGGTCGCCCGTCCACTGCATGCCGCACCGCTGGGAGCCAGCCCAGCCTTCCACCATCAGCGAGGTGCCGCGGGCATTCGAGTACTGCTCGATGCCGCCGTGCGCCGCTTCGCAACCTGTGAGTGCCTGACGGTAGCCTTGGCCGACCCACGCGACGTCCAGCTTGCGGAGCCTGACGCCGGCCTCACCCACTTCGTATTCCTGGTTGGTCAGGGAACGCTGCGTCCAGAGGCCAACTTTGAGGTCGGTTTCATCCTCAATGTTGCTCACGGTTTCCGGGAGTTGTTGGTACTCACAGCCATAGCCGTCGTTGACCAGCATCCAACCGGCTGGCATGTCGTTCTCCACGAACTTCCGGGCGGTTTTGATCGCGTCCGGGGTGCGCTGCTTGGCCCCATCCGGATCTCCGAAGCCGGAGGATGAGTAGCCCGGGTTTGAGCGGTTGTAGCAGTCCGCATCACCGTATTCCAGGGCGTACACCGGGGGCATCATCGGTTTGCCGGTCAGCGTGGTGTACGCCCCCAAGGACTGCTTGTAGTCACCCACGAAGTAGTAGGCGTCAAAGCGCTTTTCTTCATGCGTAGTAGTTGGCTGGTCCTTGAAGTCGTAGGAACCGCGGGCGAACGTGTTGCGCAGCACGCCATAGCCCAGGGAGGACATGTAGTACGGCACGGCGTTGGGGTACCCGTCGTCGTCCCAGTCGAAGTTCCTGGCGATGTTGATCAGGGCGCCGGTGTGGACGGAACGGCCGTTCTGCATGCCGCCACCGATGAATTGCTCGCCGTCGTGCTGCTTGAGGTGTTGCGTGGCAGAGTTCGCGCCAAAGGTGATGGGAGCTGACTCCTCCAGAACCACGGAGCCGTCAGCCCGGGCGACGCGGAACTGGGTGGTGGCCTTGTTGATCTGCAGGCTGATCTTCGCGGTTTTCAGCGTGAGGGTTTCGCCGTCTGTGACTGTGGGCGCCGTGCCGGGGAACTTGTCCTTGCCCACAACGATGTTGGCCGTCCTGGCCGGGTCGCCTTGATCCGTGTTGGCCGGGTCCGTGAATTTTCCGCTGGGATCGGCTTCCACCCGGAAGTTGGAGTCGTCCAGGAACGTCACGCGGATGGCGCCTTTTTCGGTAGCGAGGTCGACGGCGTTGCCGGACTGGGTGAAACCCGTCACCGCCCCGAGGGGTACTCCAGCTGCGTCGACGGGGACTTCCGGGGTGACGGGTTTGATCGCGGCCGGGTCGCCGGGGGCGGCGTTCGCACCGGCGGCAAACGTGAGGGCGGGGATGGTTCCTGCGAGGAGCAGCGAGGCTAGGCCTAGTGAGGCGGCCTTCGTGCTGAGCGAGCCTTTTCTGGCGCGTCCGGAGCTGTTGGGCGCAGCTCCGGGCAGACCCGTGGAGGGTGCGGACATGTGAGCCAACTTTCGAAGAGTGACAATTTGTGATCTAACTCATAGCGAAACGTGCACTAATCGTCACTGCTTGGAGGCCAAAGGTCAACCGTTTCACCAAAATTGGCACCCAACTAGGGGACAGCAAACGCTCTAATAGGGGCTCATTGGGACGTTTACTGTCCCCTACTTGGGTGAGCAGGGGTGCGGCTAATCAGTGCCCGCGGATGATCCGGCGCTGGGTTGCTGCAGCGATAGCCGCAGTACGGTTGTCCACCCCGAGCTTCGAATAAATGTGGACCAAATGTGTCTTTACGGTGGCTTCGGAAATGAAGAGCTGCTTGGCCATGGCCCGATTGCTCATCCCTGTGGCAAGCAACTCCAAGAGCTGGACTTCTCTGGCGCTGAGAACCGGCGAAGGGTTCCTGATCCGCCCCATCAATCTGGCCGCGACTTCGGGCGCCAAGGCTGTCTGGCCCGCAGCGGCGGACAGGACGGCCTGCCGGATCTGTTCCGGGGGCGCATCCTTGAGCATGTACCCACTGGCCCCGGCCTCCACAGCGGCGAGGATGTCGGCGTCGGTATCGTACGTGGTCAGAATCAGGACCGGCGGCGGGGGAGTTCCGGCCTCCCCGGCCTTGATCTTTTCCGTGGCTGTCACTCCGTCCATTCCACTGCCCATCTGCAGATCCATCAGCACCAGATCCACGGGCTCCCCAAGCGTATGGAGCCTGCTCAACTCGGCCAGCGCAGCGTCACCGTCTGCAGCCTCAGCCACCACGAGTACGCCTGGAAAATCGCTCAACATGGCACGCAGCCCAGCCCTGACCACCGGATGATCGTCAACCAGCAGAACCCGGATGTCGCTCATTCCGCCTCCTCCCCGCTCGGCAGCGGCAGGCGGATGGCCACCACTGTCCCCTCACCTGGCGCCGACTCGAGGTCCAGTGTGCCATCCAGTGCGGCCAGCCGTTCGCGCAGGCTCAGAAGCCCGACGCCGGTGCCGTCGCCGCGTGCTGTACCGTCCGCCGTCGTCGGTTCAAAGCCGACGCCGTCGTCGAAAACATCCAGTGTCACCTCACTGCCAAGGAACGACAGGGTCACGACGGCGGCACGCGCCTTGGCGTGCGCCCACACGTTCGCGAGGGAAGCTTGGGCAGCCCGGAGCAGGGTGGTTTGGTAAGTGTTCGGGAGTTCCACAGGGGTGCCCACCACCTCAAACCGGCATCGCAACGCCGTTCCACGGGCGGCCGCCTCGGTTTCGGTCTTCTCACAGAGCCGCCGCAGCGTATCCACCAGGCCGGACTGTTCAAGATCGGGCGACCGCAGCCCTCGTACGAAACTGCGGGCCTCGGACAGGTTGGCCGATGCCGTGTCCTGCACAATCCTGAGCCGCTCCTTCGCGGTCTCCACATCGCCGCTGTCAAGGGCTTTCTCGGCGGAGCGGCCCATGAGGACGATGCTGGAAAAGCCTTGCGCCAAGGTGTCGTGGATTTCGCGGGCGAGCCGTTCGCGCTCGGCGAGCATGCCGGCGTCGTGCTGTGTTTTGGCGAGTTCGTCGCGCGTACGGCGCAGTTCCTCGGCGACCAGACGCTGGTTCTCGGCTTCCAGGAACAGGGCCCGGTAAGCGAGTCCGGTGACCACCGCGAATGCCGCCCCGAACACGGGTCCCAGCACCATCGCGAGCTGCAGGCCGCCGTCGGCAGTTCCCCTGCTGTGGAACCACAGGGCACCCACCAACAAGGCGGTGCTCACCGCGATGGCCGGCAATGCCAGGCGCCGCGGAAGCAGATGCAGCTGCAGGAAGAACAGAGGGAAGGCCACCCAGGCGAAGTCACCACTGACCAGGAGCAGTAGCAGCCAGAGCGCCATGACCGCAACCAGCCACCAGAGCGCGTAGGGCCCTGGGTTGAACCTGGAGGGATCGCTTGCGTGCCGCTTCTCCAGCACGGTTCCTGCGAGGTACACCAAGGCCAGCAATGCGGAAAGGCCCAAACCGGCGCTCACGGCAACCGGGGAAGGCGCTCCTGTGGGGCCGGCGCCGGCCAGCAACCGGACGATCGCCACCAGCAACAGCACCGCGAATCCGACGTGCAGGCTCACGCGGAGGACGCGGAGGATCGTGGCGGAACCGGTGGGGGACTGCATGCCTTCCAGCGTATCCCCGGCCCTCCGCCCAAAGGCCCGAAGTCCCTGCTCCAAGGCCCGAATCAACCATTCGGTTGATTCCCCTTTCAACCGCTCGATGCCTGTGAATCCATCCGCCTCCCGATGTCCGGAGGGCGCTTGGCCGGAAGAGTTGAAAGCACGGGACCAAGCCCGTATCCAACAGAAGGAATCCGATGTTTCTCGCCATTCGCGACATCCGCTTCGCCAAGGGCCGATTCGCCCTCATGGGAAGCGTGGTCGCACTCATCACGTTGCTGCTCGTCATGCTTTCCGGGCTGACGGCGGGATTGGGGAACCAGTCCACCTCGGCCATTGCTGCCCTTCCCGTACACCAGATCGCCTTTGGAGCGCCCGCAGGTGGTGAAGCGAAAGCGTCGTACACGGAATCGGAAGTCTCCGCGGCCCAGCTTCAGACCTGGCGCGAGCAGGCAGGCGTGAGCTCGGTGGAGGCTCTCGGCATCAGCCAATCCCGTGTCCAGTCCCTGGCCGACAACGGCACCCCGAACGGCACCGCCAACGTCGCGGTCTTCGGTGGAGCCAACGGTCCAGTGGCTGTGGAGGACGGGACCGTCGTCGTAGGCGGAACCCTGGCCAAGGACCTCGGCCTGACGAAGGGCAGCCGGCTCCGCCTGGGCGGTACTGACCTGACGGTCTCAGATGTTGTGGAGGACCAGTGGTACTCGCACACGGGCGTTGTATGGACCACCCTGGACACGTGGCGTTCAGTCGCCCACGCCGCACCGGGTACGGCCACCGTCCTCGCCATAACTTACGACGGCGGAACCTCCGTGGACGTCGACGCCGCCAACGCTGCGGCCGGCACGGTCAGCACGGACCGGACCGGATCGTTCCAAGCGTTGGCCTCATACAAGAGCGAGAACGGCTCCCTACTCCTGATGCAGGCCTTCCTCTATGGAATCTCGGCCTTGGTGATCGTGGCCTTCCTGACGGTGTGGACGGTTCAGCGAACCCGCGACATCGCCGTTCTCAAAGCCTTGGGCGCGTCCTCCGGTTACGTCCTGCGCGATGCCTTGGCCCAGGCAGCACTCGTGTTGCTCGCGGGCGCGGCGCTGGGGGGACTCGTGGGGCTGGCCGGGGGAGTCCTTGCGGCCAAAGCGGCACCGTTCCTGGTCACGCCGCTGACCACCCTGCTGCCCGTGGCGGGGATCGTCATCCTTGGCCTGGCCGGAGCAGTACTGGCGGTCCGCAAGGTTGCCACGGTTGATCCACTGCTGGCTCTCGGCGGCAACTAAAACATTCCTCGAAAGGCATATCCCATGAACACTGCACTTGGTCTTATCAACGTTTCCCTCGAATACGCCGATGGCGGCTCCACGCTCAAGGCGCTGGACTCCGTGGATCTGAGCGTTGCCCGCGGAGAATTCCTCTCGCTGGTTGGCCCCTCCGGCTCCGGCAAATCTTCGCTGCTTGCCGTGGCCGCCACCCTCATCAAGCCCACGGCCGGGCTCGTCATCATTGATAGACAGGATGTCGCTGCCCTCAAGGAGGCTGAACGCACGGCCCTGCGCCGTGACAAGGTGGGCATCATCTTCCAGCAACCGAACCTCCTGCCGTCACTGACCGCCGTCGAACAGTTGATGGTCCGCGAACATCTGCGCGGCAACCGGGCGAAGGAGGCCCGGCGCGAGGCGGAGCAGCTGCTCGACGTCGTGGGCCTTTCCGCGGCCCTCCACAAGAGGCCGCACCAATTGTCCGGTGGGCAGCGCCAACGCGTGAACATCGCCCGGGCCCTCATGGGCAAGCCGACGGTACTGCTGGTGGATGAACCCACGGCCGCGCTGGATCACGAACGGAGCGAGTCGATCGTCCGGCTCCTTCGCCAGGTGACAGACGAGTTCCAGACAGCGACGGTCATGGTCACGCACGACACGGAGTTCCTGCCCCTCACCGACGCAGTCACGACCATGCGGGACGGACGGATCAGCCGCGCGTCAGTCCCGTCCCCCCTGCCCAACTAGGGGACAGCAAACGTCGCTACGGAGCCTCATTGGAGCAGGAGCTGTTCCTAGTTGGGGGTGGCGAGGAGGGCTTGGTCCTGTGCATCGTCGTAGGCATCCCGGGCCTCCATGATGGTGGGGACGTGGCTCTCGGCCCATTCACGCAGCAGGGAAAGAGGTTGCAGCAGCGACTCACCCATGGGCGTGAGCTGGTAGTCCACTCGGGGCGGCACCTGTGCGAAGACTGTCCTTGTGATGAGACCGTCCCGCTCCAAAGTACGCAGCGTTTGGGTCAGGACCTTGGGAGTCACCACATTGACCATTTTGCGCAGCTCGGAGAAACGGACCGGCCCGTCGCCAAGCACCTGAATCACCAGGGAGGCCCACTTGTCACCGATGCGCTGGAAGATCACGCGCGACGGGCAGTTGGGGTCCAGGATGTTGGCGGGGAGGTCTTTAGTATCCATGAGGTAACTGAGTTCCTTTGAAGCTATCGGTATCCAATAGATACCTTTGTTGCATTGCAAGGATAGCAACCCCAAGGAGAGCAATGAAAATCGCAGTCTACGGCGCTACTGGCATGGTCGGTAGCCAGATCGTCAACGAGTCCATCAACCGGGGCCACGAGGTCACCGCCATCTCCCGCAAGGGTGCCGAGGTTCCCGGCGCCGCCGCCCAGGCAGCGGACCAGGCTGACGCCCAGACCTTCGCTTCCGTCGCAAAAGGCCACGACGTCGTCGTGCTGGCTACGGGTCCCAGCCGCACCGGCGGGGACCACTCAGAATGGCTCGACGCCATGGCTACCGCTTTCAGCAACGCCGAAGGCACGCGCCTGATGATCGTGGGCGGCGCCGGAACCCTGGAAATCGACGGCGTCCGACTCCTCGACTCCCCGGACTTCCCCGAGGCCTACAAAGCCGAGGCCACCACTGCAGCCAAGGCGCTCGAAGCCGTGAAGCAGACCCCCGAATCCCTCGACTGGACCGTTCTGGCGCCTGCACCCGTCATCCAGCCCGGCGAACGTACCGGTGCATACAACGTTGCCAAGGACTCACCGGCAGGCAGCACCATCTCCACGCAGGACTACGCGGTAGCCATGCTGGACGAGATCGAAAGCCCGGCCCACCGCCGCGCCCGTTTCACTGCGGCAAACTAGCACCGGCCGGACGCAAAGTAAGACTGGCCAACGCTAAAGCCCCAGGCCAAGCCCGGGTACCGTCGTCTTGAATATGTCCTTGAGGGCATGTTTCGCGGCATGGTACCCGGGCATTCCTGTAACGCCGGGTCCGGGCGGCGTTGACGACGAACACAGGTAGACGCCGGGCATGGGAGTCCTCCACGGGACATTGGAAACCACGGGCCGCTGTACCAAGCCTCGGAGGTCCAACATTCCCGCACTGAAGTCCCCACCCACGTAGTTTTCGTTATAGGCGGACAGTTCCGCCGCCGTCGTGGTTTTTGACGCCACCACGACGTCGCGGAAGCCGGGTGCATACCGTTCAATCCGGGCAGTGACAGCCTCGGCCATGTCAACAGTGGAATTCTTCGGAACGTGGCAGTACGTCCAAAGGACATGCCGCGCTTGAGGGGCACGGGACTCGTCCAGCATTGACGGCTGGGAAACCAGGACGTAAGGCTCAGACGGATATCTGCCCATGTCCACAAGGTTCTCTGCCTCGGCCATGGCCCTCCGCGAACCGCCCACATGCACTGTCCCGGCCTTGGCCAAGCCGGCGTCCTGCCAGGGCACCGGACCGGAAAGAATGAAATCGACCTTGCAAGCTGCATTCCCGAAACGGAATGTTTCCAGGGAATGCCTGTACTTGTCCGGGATTTCGGCCCCGCCGAGGCGGGCCAAGGTAGGCGGAGCCACGTCGAGCAGGATGGCCTTCGCTGGACGGACCTGGTCCAGCGAATCAACCCGCTCACCCACTTGGATGCTTCCACCGTGCGCGCTCAGATCATCCGCCATGGCCCTCGCAATGGAGATCGAACCGCCAACGGGCACGGGCCAACCGCCCGCGTGGGCAAGGACGCTGAGCAACAATCCGGCGCCCGTGGAACTGAGCGAAGGTTGCGAGCCCAGCGCATGCGACATCACACCGGTCAGAAGAGCCGGAGCGGCATCCTCGCGGAACCGGCGGCCCCAAAGAGGCGTGCCCTGGTCAAGGGTGGCCAACCCGAACAGGACGGCCGCCAGCGGGTCCCTGGGCAGGCGCAACAGTTGGTTCGAGGTGAACTCCACAACACCGTCCACCCGAGCCAGAAGGGGACCCAGCAACCGTCCATAGGCGGGACCGTCCACTCCCAATTCCTCAACGGTCCGCTCCAAGGACTGGTAGGCCAAAGCAGCTCCGCCGCTGTCCAGGGGAGTGCCGTGCTGGACCTCGGGGACGCGAAGCTCCACGCGGCGGGACAGTTCGAACGCCCGGAAGAACGGTGAGGCCAAGGCCATCGGATGCACCGCCGAGCATACGTCGTACAGGTACCCGGGCTCCAGCAATTCGCTGGTCCTCGATCCGCCGCCAATATCCGAGGCGGCCTCGTAGACCTTCACCTCCAGTCCGGCACGGGCCATGACCACTGCCGCTGCGAGCCCGTTCGGACCGGCTCCGACGACGGCGACATCAACCATCGCTCTTCACCTCCGATCGCTGGCCTTCTGCAGATCCGGCGGCTGCGGCGGCAGGCTTGGATGCCCATGGGAATACGGAACGCGAAGGACGGAAAAGATCTATACGCAGCCAATCCCGGGCACCGTCAAAGGGGCCGCCATGGGGGTCGTCCTGACCTGCCAGCCGGAGGGGGTCCTGGGCAGGATCCCAGATGTCCATAACGATGCGGGCCATCAAATATGCCGTGACCACCATGTGCAGTCCCACGGCCAGAACGTAGTAGGACATATCGATGTTGTGCTGGACGGATCCGCCGCTGGTGGCCTGGCCCAGGTACATCCAGATAGCGGCCCAATGGAGGCCCTCGGCGGCCTGCCAGATGAGGAAGTCCCGCCAGCGGGGCCGCGCAAGAGCCAGGAGCGGGATCAGCCAGATGACGAACTGGGGGGAGTAGACCTTGTTGGTGAGGATGAAGGCGGCCACAATCAGGAAGGCCAGCTGGGCTATTCGCGGCCGGCGCGGCGCGCTGACAGCGAGGACTCCAATGAGCGCGCAGGCAGCAATGAAGAGGTAGAGCGCCAGCGTGTTGATGGTTGCCGCGTTCATCTGTGTCCAGTGGAGCCTGTCCGCCACCAGGTTGTAGGCAAACCAGGGCGAGCTGTATCCGGCGGGACGTGATTGCGTAAATTCGAAGAAGTAGCGCCACCCCGAAGGATTCAACGCCGCGAGGGGCAGGTTCACAGCCAACCACGAAGCCAAAGCCGCTCCGGCCGTGACGAAGAAGACCCGCAGCTTTCCACTCCGCAGGGCAAGGACCAGGACTGCGCCGAGGATCAAAATAGGGTACAGCTTGGTGGCGGTTCCAAGGCCAATGCACACACCGGCAAGGATCAACTTGTCGCGGGAGAAGAAGTACATGCCCAGGGCCAGCAAACCTACAGCCCACATGTCCCAGTTGATGAAGCCGGCCAGAATGATCCCCGGGGCAACAGCCACCATGGCGGCATCCCACGGCCGCCGTTTGTTGATCCGGGCTGTCAGCAGGACAGTGACGATCCAGACAGCCACGATCAGGGTGGCGTTGACGTCGAAGTAGCCGAGAATCCGTTCGTTTCCCACACCAGTGCCGGGAACCATCAGCGCAGTCACCCCGGCGATGATCCCCATGAGGACCGGGTACTCAAACAGGCTGCCCGGAGTGAAGAACGGAAACACGCCGTCGCCCAGACCGCGGTTCTTGAACAGCTCAGGGAAGTCGGAATAGCAGGTGGCATAGAACTGGCCGGGGGTTTCCCAACCGTTGACGCGGCAGTAGTCCTTTGCCAGCACAGCCAAGAGCGCAGCTATGACGGTAAGGATGATGAGCACCCGCTCAACCGTGAACGGGTGGGGGGAAACTTCCCCGGGAGACGAATGCTTGCCTAACGGGCCACCCACCAGCTCCGTGAAGTTGCGAAGCAAAGAGTCATTGCGGCTGGGAACAACAAAGCGGCCACGTTTCAGTTGCCGGTGCGGCATTGTCTCCTGCATGAACCGAGCTTACAGTCAGGCGCATATACCACCCAGTTAAAAGGGGGAGCCCACGCGTAGCCGCGTGGGCTCCATGAGGTTCAGCATGAATGTGTGGCATCTGAACTCCTTCGTGGCCGGCTCAGGGAATCAACGGATGAGTCCCATCTGGTGCAGGACAACGTAAACATCTTCACGACGCTGGTCGAGCAGCTGTCCGTTGAACAGTGTGCGGTCCTTGGGAGCGTTGCCGCTCTTGTAGAAGCGCATCTCTTCGGGGCGTTTTCGCATGGTTCACCTCCTTTCACAGGTTTCCACCGATATTTGGGCACAACAATTAGAGGCCTTTGAGTTCAGCAAAAAACCCGTAGCCAAAAAAGGCACAAATAACCGAGGGTAAATAAAGGGATTAAGCGGACCGAATCAGGAAATACCATGAATCGCGTGCACTATTGCGCGTGCTTCCAGCAGTTCACCCAACAAGAAGCTGGTTCCGAACTATGGGGAAACTGCGCACCCGCGGCATGCTGCGTGGGTCCGCGCCTGCAACTGACTACTCAGCCATCCAAGAGAAGGAAGGCCGTCAAGAACACCGCCGGCAATAGGCCGGTCCGGTGAATCAGGAGTGGGTCAGAGAGTTAAAATGGCGTCGATCATCAGCAGAGGCCGGGGTAGCAGTGACGGTCAACTTCCGTCCGCTAGTCAAAGTAATCATTTTTCCCAACCTCCTTCCGGCCTTTACAGCCTGCTGTGGCATTCTCCCGGCTGACTAACCGGTGAATGCACGCCTCGTTCCCGGCGGGTCGCTCTGGGAACAAGATATAAGCTACCCCATCAAGCGGGGATTTGACCAGCACATTCGGCTAATTAGCGAAAAGTTTTTATAAATTAGCGATTTACAGGCCCCAACGGACAATTGCAGGCGTCCGTTTGTCCCAACCCAGAGTGCACACCTTCGCGGTCCCCAGGATGAAGTGCCGGCCCTCGCGTGCGTCCATTTCCAACCAGCGTGCCGTGAGAATCCGGGAGAAATGTCCGTGCGCCACTACCAGCACATTGTCCATGCCGGATTCCAGCACCCGGCCAATGATCTTGTCCGCACGGGCAGCCACCTCATCCAGTGTTTCCCCGTTGGGTACCCCATCAGTCCAGATGAGGTAGTCCGGGTTGTCCTTGCGGATCAGGTCGGAGCTGATGCCTTCGTAGTCGCCGTAGTTCCATTCCACGGCCAGCGGCTCATGGACAGCGTCCGGGTAGCCAGCCAGTTCCGCGGTCCTGCGGGCACGCCTCAGCGGGGAGGTCAGCACCAGGTCGAAGTCAATGCCTTCCAGGATCTTGCGGGCCTCCACGGCCTGTTGCTCGCCTTCGACGGTGAGGGGAAGGTCCGTGAGGCCCGTGTATTGGCCGCTCTTGGACCACTCCGTCTCCCCATGGCGCAGGATCCAAAGTTGCGGACGCGGGGAAGTCACAGCGTTCATGCGGGCTCCTCAGTTTCGGTCGAAGACTCGACGACGGCGGACTCGGGTTGCGTTTCCCACCAGGCCATCAGCTTCTGCTCAGCTTCCTCCGGTGACAGCGGGCCATGTTCCATCCGCTCTTCGAGGAGGAACTTGTAGGCGCGGCCGACGACGGGTCCGGGCTTCAATCCCAGCAGGGCCATGATCTGCGCTCCGTCGAGGTCGGGCCGGACAGCTGCCAGCGATTCCTGTTCCAGCAGCGCCGCAATGCGGTGCTCAAGGTCATCGTAGGCGAAGGAGAGGCGGTCGGCCTTGCGCTGGTTGCGCGTTGTGACGTCCGAACGGGTAAGCCGGTGCAGGCGTTCCAGCAGGGGACCGGCGTCGGTCACGTAACGGCGCACGGCCGAATCAGTCCAGCCGGCGTCGCCGTAGCCGTAAAACCTCATGTGCAGTTCGACCAGCCGGGATACGGCCTTGATGGAGTCGTTGTCGAATCGCAACGCCTTCATGCGCTTGGCCGTGAGCTTCGCACCTACGACGTCGTGGTGGCGGAAGCTGACCGCGCCGCCCGGTTCAAAACGACGCGTAGCCGGCTTGCCGACGTCGTGCATCAAGGCAGCGAACCTCAGCACGAAGTCGGGGCCGGGAACCGGGCCGTCGGGACCGGTTTCCAGCGCTGCCGCTTGCTCGAGGACCTGAAGGGAGTGCTGGTACACGTCCTTGTGCCGGTGGTGTTCATCCGATTCCAGCCGAAGGGCCGACACCTCCGGAAGCACAAACTCCGCGAGGCCCGTGTCGACCAGCAGGTCGATACCAACGCGAGGATGGGCTCCGTTAATAAGCTTGACCAGTTCGTCGCGGACACGTTCGGCGGAGATGATCTTGATGCGGTCAGCCATCTGGGACATGGCGAGCCGAACGTCGTCGTGGACCGACACGCCCAGCTGGGACGCGAAACGTGCTGCCCGCATCATCCGCAGTGGATCGTCGGAGAAGGAAGCCTCCGGGGCCCCGGGAGTCGCGAGTTCGGACGCATGGAGATCCCGCACGCCACCGAAGGGATCCACCAGTTCCAGGCTTGGCAGGCGCAATGCCATGGCGTTGATGGTGAAGTCCCGCCGCAGCAGGTCATCGGTCAGGGAGCTGCCGAAAGCCACCACGGGTTTGCGCGAGTCGGGATCGTAGGCCTCGGCCCGGTACGTGGTGATTTCGATTTGGAAGCCGTCTTTGCGCATCCCGATGGTGCCGAACGCCCGGCCGATTTCCCAGAAGTTGTCCGCCCATTTCTTGATGACGGAGATGGTCTGGTCCGGCGTGGCATCGGTGGTGAAATCAAGGTCCGGGGAGGTCCGCCCCAGAAAGAGGTCGCGCACCGGTCCACCCACCAAGGACAGCTCGAATCCGGCGTCGACAAAGCGCTGCCCGAGGTCGAGCACCACCGGATCGATGGTGAAGTTAACAGAAGAGCTGTCCAATACGTGCGCCATAGTTCCTTAAGCTTGGCAGATTTTTGCGCTGCATTGGGCCACTGTTCCATGCGAAATCAGGCATGCGTCGGCCGGGCATCTCCTGCAGTCCACCTTGTGGCCATGTCCCGGTCATCACTCCGGGGCAAGAGTCGTTAGAGTGGACCACATGGCCAACCCAGTACCGAGCGCTCCAGGCAGGAGGACAAACGCACCATTGCCGTCGGCAATCGGTGCTCACGTCGCGCCTGCCCCGCAGCACCCGGCGCAGGCGTCGCTTCCCACTGTGGAGGAAGTGTCAGCGGGCGGCGTTGTGGTTGACACGTCCGACGGCGAACTCCGGGTTGCGATCATCGCCCGCCTTAACAGGGGTGGCCGGCTTGAGTGGTGCCTGCCCAAGGGCCATCCGGAGGGCCGGGAGAACAATGAGGAAGCTGCTGTACGTGAGATCGCCGAGGAGACCGGCATCGAGGGCAGCATCCTGGCGCCCCTGGGCAGCATCGACTACTGGTTTACCGTGAGCGGCCACCGGGTGCACAAAACAGTGCATCACTTCCTGCTCAGGGCAACGGGTGGCGAGCTGACCATCGAGAATGATCCGGACCAGGAAGCCGTGGACGCCGCGTGGGTTCCCATCCAGGAATTGGCCCGAAAGTTGTCCTTCCCGAATGAACGCCGCATCGCCGATCTGGCACGGGAAGTGCTGCCGGAACATCTCTGACCCGGGTACATGGGACGATAAAGGCGATGTCTGAAGCCAAAACAACCCAGTCCGTTCAATCCGGTGAAGCCCGTTCCAGCGCCATCATGGCTGCCGGAACGCTGGTTTCCCGGTTCCTTGGCTTCGCCAAAACCTGGATGCTCGGTGCCGCGCTCGGCCTGGGCTCCACGGTGAATGACACATTCATCAACGCGAACAACCTGCCGAACCTGATCTTCCTGCTGGTGGCCGGCGGCGTGTTCAACGCCGTCCTGGTTCCGCAGATCATCAAGGCCAGCAAGGCTCCCGACCGCGGCGCCGACTACCTCAGCAGGCTGCTGACGTTGGCTGTGCTGGTGCTCCTCGCACTGACGGCCCTGGTGACCCTGGCGGCTCCGCTCGTCATCGATCTGACCACCCAGGGCTACTCCGAGCAACAGAAGGCGCTGGCAGTCACCTTTGCGCTGTGGTGCCTCCCGCAAATCTTCTTCTACGGGCTCTATGCGCTGCTCACCCAGGTCCTGAATGCCCACGGCGCGTTCGGCCCTGCCATGTGGGCACCCATCCTCAACAACCTTGTGGCCATCGCCGGTCTGGGTATGTTCATCTGGATCCTTGGCGACAACATCCACAACCCGCACACCCTGGACAACTGGGGACCGACCCAGACATTCCTTATTGCCGGCTTCTCCACGTTCGGTGTGGTGGCACAAACGGCCATCCTGCTCATTCCCGTGTTCCGGCTGCGCCTGGGCCTGCGTCCGCGCTTCGGATGGCGCGGAGTCGGTTTGGGCCAGGCCGCCAAGCTGAGCGTTTGGACGCTGGCGACTGCCGCCGTCGGGCAGTTGGCGTTCCTGTACATCATGAGGATCGCGACGATCCCGGGCGCCGAGCGCCTCCGTCTGGACAATGCCGGAGACAGGGCAGCTGCGGCTGTGCTACCCGGCAACGCTGTGCTGGAAGTTGCCAGCCAGCTGTACCTGCTGCCGCACTCCATCATCGCCCTGTCCTTGGCCACCGTCCTCTTTAACCGCATGACGCGCGCATCGCAGGACGGCAACAAAGCCGAGCTTCGCGACGCCCTCTCGCACGGCCTCCGGACCATGGCCGTCGCTACCGTTTTCGGGGCCTTGGCCCTGTTCGCCCTGGCCGGACCGCTGGGCATGTTCTTCTCCGGTGGCGAGCCGCAGGACGGTGTCATGTTGGCCCAAACGCTCACCATCCTGGCTCTCAGCACGCCGTTCCTGAGCGCCAACTTCATGATGTCCCGCGTGTTCTACGCCAACGAGGACGCCCGCACGCCTCTGTATGTGCAGTTGTGGCTCGCTGTGATTTATGTCGTGGGCGCCTTCTTCATCCAGTTCCTGCCCGTGGGCCAGATCATCTACGCCATTGCCATCCTCTACACGTTGGGCAACATCCTGTCCGTGGTGATCAGCGTTGTATTCCTGCGGCGCCTGCTGGGTCACCTCGACGGTCCACGCATCGCCAATTCGTACATCCGCATGGGTTACGCAGGCCTCGGATCCGCCGTAGCCGGTGCCATCGCGTTGTGGCTGCTCGGCAGCTACCGTGCCGACGGTTTCGCGTGGAGCAGCCGCCCAGCCGCCCTGGTGACCGTAATCGTCGTCGGGCCCGTGATGTTGCTCGCCTACCTTGTCCTGCTCCGCGTTTTCCACGTCACGGAACTTCGCGACCTCCTGCGCCCGCTGATGAGCCGTCTGGGTCGCGGTGGCCCCGCGCCGGTGTCCGGCGAGGTGGAACCCACGACGGCGGCACGCGCCACGGTCTCGGACGATACCGGTTTGATCCCGCGCATCTCAGGCGAGTTCGATGCAGCGTCGTACCGTGCGGGACCCGCGGTGGCCCCACAGCGTTCCACGCAGCCTTCAACAAACGAACCGGACGCGCCCAAGACCTATCTGCCGGAGGAAGACGAACCCAGCACAGCACAGGGCGGCAGGTTCCGTCCAGCGGTCCCGCTGCCGGGCAGGCGGACCTATCAGGGCGACGCTGGACGCAATCCATACTTCCCTGCTCCGCGGAACCGCCGGAAGTGAGCCGGTGCCGCCAACGTGGGCGCCGGGCCTCAATCCGCTAGGCTAGAAACGAATATAGGTAGTTGCAGAAGCGGTTGAACCGGCCCGTCCGGCCATCCGTGTGCAGGACCCGCAGCTCCCGGACAGCCTAGGAGGAACACGTGTCCCACCCGATCGACGTCGGATCAGTACTTGGCGGCCGCTACAAGGTCACGGCCAATGTGTTGACTTCGCATGACCAAGATCAGGTGCTCGACGGCGTGGACCAGGTCCTCAACCGTCCCGTGAGCATCCTTGTTGCCGGTCCCGGAAACGCCGAGCAGGTCGCACAAAGCGCCCGCGAGGTGGCCACGGGGGAGCGCCCCGGGCACGTCCAGATCCTGGACCTTGGCATCAGCGACAACACCACCTACCTGATCACCAACCACAGCACCGCTCCGGACCTGCTGGACCTCGTGGTGGCCACCAACCCGCCGTACATCGAACCGTTCTTCACGGAGACCCTCGGCAGCGAGATCTTCGGCCAGGCACGCACCTATGAGCCCGAAACCTACGACGGACTCTACGAGGATGACGAGCACGAGGCCGAGTACATCCAGTACGACGAAAACGGCTACGCCATCGCTCCCGAGCCACAGGACGAGCCGGAGTCCGCTGCTCCCACCCGCAGCGCACCGCATGTACCGCCCATGCCGGCGGCAAATCCTTCGTCTGCCAAGAGCGGCATCGCAGGCAAGCTGGCCGCTGCGGCGGCCGGGGCAGGCGCCGCTGGTGCAGCCGCCGCTTCCGCACTGAGGAACGCCGGGTCCAAGAACAACGACGCCGGTGCTGCCGCTACATCCGCTTCGGCCTCTGAGCCGCCGACACAGGCCGTGTCTTCGCAGTCCGTTCAGCCCTCCGAGCCGCGCACGCAAGCCGTGTCTTCACAGGCAGCTCCTTCGCAGGATGCGCCCGCGCGTGAGCAGGCTTCGGAGCCCAAGGTTTCCCTTTGGTCCGAGGAGGACTACGGGTACTCGGAGAGTGGTGCCGCGGCTGGTGGTGCCTCCGCAGCGGGTGCTGCGGCCTCCAACCGTGGAAGAACATCCGGTGACGAGCGCGCGGCAAGCAGCTTCCCGGCGTCGTCCGCTGTCACTGAGGACTACTCCGACGAAGACGACGTCTACGAGGAAGAAGCCCCCGAAAAGGAACCCCGCTCGCTGCGTTGGCTCGTGGGAGGCCTTCTGGCAGCGGTCCTGATCGTGGGATTGGTCCTGGCCGTCACCAACCTGGGAAGTCTACTGCCCAGCAGCAAGCCTGCCGCTACCCAGACCACGCCGGCGCCCCAGCCTTCTGAAACTGCCAGCGAGCAGCCGCAGCCCACGGAGACTGCTCCGCCCGCGGCTCCGCCGGCCATTCAGGAAATCACCCGCTTGGGCAACTTCCCCTTCGCGGCCACGTTCGACAAGGACCTCGGCAAAGCCTTCGATGGCAACGCTGCCAGCTACTGGTCCGACATGGAATTCGCAACGGCCAACTGGGGCGGACTGTCCGAAGAAGTTCCGCTCATGATCAAGCTGAAGGAACCGGCGGACGTGAAGTCCGTTGTCCTTAACCAGCTCGGTGGCTCCGGTGGAAATATCAGCGTCTTCACCAATGACCGTCCCGCCATGGACGGCGCCAAGCTCGTGGGTACCAACAGCTTCACGTCACCCGAACTGACCATTCCGTTGGCTGCGCCCACCAAGGCCCAGTACGTGATTGTCGTCATCAAGGCGCTGCCCAAGCTGGCCGCACCCAAGACGCAGTATGGTTTCGGCCTTCGCCTCGCTGAGGTCGCCGTCCAGTAGGCGTATCAAAGATGTGACCGCAAGGGCCGTTCTGATTCGTCAGGGCGGCCCTTACTGCTGCCCGCGCCAACGTCACCGCTTAGATATGACCGGGGCCCAGACGGTAACCTGAATGCTGGTGGCTTTTAGGGTCCCCAACTCCAACGGAATATTTGGAACGCATCAGGGGTTGAGTCAGGTGGCTGCCCCGAAAGCCGCAGCATCGACTAAGGAAGAGGTTCACGCCACGTGAGCATTGCAGAAAACAGCGCATCGCAGGTGCGTGACGTCATCATCGTAGGTTCAGGCCCTGCCGGCTACACAGCCGCTGTATACACCGCCCGCGCCAACATGAAACCTCTGCTCATTGCTGGTTCCGTCACTGCCGGCGGCGAACTGATGAACACCACGGACGTTGAGAACTACCCTGGATTCCCGGATGGCATCATGGGCCCGGATCTCATGGAGAACTTCGAAAAGCAGGCCGCACGTTTCGGTACCGAGATCCTCTTCGAGGACGTCACAGAACTCGACCTCGACGGCGACATCAAGACCGTGACGATCGGTACGGGGGAGACCTTCCAGGCGAAGGCCATCATCCTGTCCACCGGCTCGGCATATCGTGAGCTGGGTCTGACGAATGAGAAGAGGCTCTCAGGCCACGGCGTTAGCTGGTGTGCAACCTGTGACGGTTTCTTCTTCAAGGACCAGGACATCGCAGTGATTGGTGGTGGCGACTCCGCGATGGAGGAAGCACTCTTCCTCACCAAGTTCGCCAAGTCCGTCACCGTGGTACACCGCCGCGACACCCTCAAGGCCTCCAAGATCATGGGGGACCGCGCCCAGGCCCACGAGAAGATCAACTTCGTCTGGAACACGGCTGTTGAAGATGTTCTCGGCGGGGACAAGGTCACCGGGCTGAAGCTGAAGAACCTCGTGGATGGAACCGAGTCCGAGCTCGCTGTCTCCGGCGTCTTCGTCGCCATCGGAAACGATCCGCGCACGGACCTGGTGAAGGGCAAAGTCGAGCTGACTCCTGAAGGCACCATCGCCGTCGAGGGCCGCAGCTCCCGTACCAACATCAAGGGTGTTTTTGCCGCGGGCGACGTCATCGACCCCACGTACCGCCAGGCCATTACGGCTTCCGGTTCCGGTTGTGTCGCGGCCCTCGACGTCGAGCACTACCTCGCAGACCTGCACTCCTAAGCTGCATCCAGCAACCATACGAAGGGAAAAGTTATGAGCAACGCAAAAGACGTAACTGACGCAAGCTTCAGCACGGATGTCCTGGCTTCCGACAAGCCGGTCATCGTGGACTTCTGGGCAGAGTGGTGCGGCCCCTGCCGCAAGCTCGGACCCATCCTCGACGAGATCTCCGTTGAATACAGCGAGAAGGTCGACGTCGTAAAGCTGAACGTCGACGACAACCCGGCAATCGCTGCCGAGTACGGCATCACCTCCATTCCTGCTGTTTACCTGTTCAGCGGCGGAGAAGTGAAGAGCACCGTGATCGGCGCCAAGCCGAAGCAGTTCTTCGAGAAGGAATTCGCGGACGTCCTGTCCTAAGGGTCTTCTCGGATCTTTCAAAAAGCCGGTCGTTCTGCTCCCGAGGGAGCGGGGCGGCCGGCTTTTTCTGTTCTTGGCGGGAAATAAACATCAGTGGGTAGCTTTTTGATGTTTGGATGCACAGGAGGCGCTGAGCTTGCCGGAACTGTTGCTCCGCAGTTCCCCTTAGCTGGGGTAGGGCTGAGTCTGGGTTTCGAAGGAATCCAGAGTGGCTTCGATGGGCTGGGGACGGCCTTTTGTGGGAGTCGGCTGAGTGGGGCCTCCGACGTGACGCAGTGCCGGAAGTTTGCTTCGCCCTCTCTTAGCTTTCCCAGCATCTCTGAGGCCAGCAGACCGCTTGAGACTTTCCAGAGGTTCCCGATTCCGTTGCGGAACGACATCCTCGTTCGTAGGGGACGCAAGACTTCCAGCTACCATTCTGGGATACCCATAAAGTTACGGAAGTGAAGGCTCCTCCCGTTATCAATAGGTCAGCGGTACCGAAGCAGCTCCTGGACTCCCTGCCAGTGGCGTCACCAAGATGGGTCCGCCGTAGGAGCTTGTCCTAGACTCCTCGTGGTCTTTACAGTTCCTCGATCGGTTCTCTGCGTTGTCTACTTTTCAGAAGGAAGCGGGAACGAGTGGCGCCGCTAAGTGCGCGTCCGTTTCACGTGAAACACGCCAGAATGGCTCGGGAATGGCTGTTTGTTCAGGGGATCCTCCGTTGGTTTCACGTGAAACAGCCTATGGCGGAGCAGACGGCGCAGGTCATGCACCCTAGGGCAGCTACGGATAGCACCCAGCTTGAATTGGCAGTAAGGGGAGTAGCTATCCGCCAAGGTATCCGGAGTGCTGATGCTGGGTGCCCGGGCTCAGCGACGCCAGCGTCACACTCCTCCCGTGCTGAAACTTCTAGGGCCAGCAACAGAGGCACCGCCAGGCCTGCCGGCTGTATTGCAGCTCTCATAGGAGCCCCACCAGCCGACAATCGTTCTGCATCGGAGCCTGCCCAGCTCCCGCCGCGAGCACCCCCGGGCACACCGTCTGCATTCCACTCTCGCAGGAGCGGCAGCAGCGATGCCGACAGGCTCTCCAGAGGGCCTCTGACGCCTCATTGGGCCCTCAGGAGCGATAGGCCCTTTTGTTGCCTATCAGCGCTTATATGCCCCCCAGAAGCCTCTTCTCGCGCGTAAAAGCCACGCGTCCGGAACAGCGGAGGAAGCGACGCTTACTGGCGCATTGGGCCGAATAGGACGATATACATCGACGGATGACCCAAGAAACCGGAAGTGGGACCACAGAAGGAGCCAATCCAACTTCCATTCCAGCGCCGCTGCAGGCAGAGATCGCAGTTGCTACCACCCATCCCGCCCCGGAATCGAAAAATCCAGCCACCCAACAGTGCCCGGCCGCCGCTGACAAACCTCTTGCCCTTATTGTCAGCTGCGGATGCTCTTTCGGCTGACTCTCTTGCAGGTCTATTCGTAAATGACGGCGGGAGGGGCTCGCCGATGGTTCAGGGCTCCCGTCTAAGGCCTGCTTTGGGATGAGAACCTCGCCGTAGCCGTTTCACGTGAAACATGGTGGCTCATGACGGGGCACATCTACTGCCGGAACAGCCAGAATCTGCTTAGTCGGCACCTACATGAGAGTACGAGAGCAACAAACCGCCTACGTAAGCTCGAGTCAGGTACTTCCGTTCGATCACAGCCCGGATACCGGACGTTCACTCAAGCCACGCTCCACGCACGTGGTTTTGAAGGAAGCAACCACCTCCGCCTAGAAACGGACGGAGACCCCGCGCTAATGGTCGGTACAAGAGGGTTTCTCACGAACACGGCCAGCCGGCAGGCAGCGTTGGACCTCCGCCGGATCGCATACTCGACCAACCGCCTCTCCTCATGGCCAGCCGTTCCCTCCGTGCGCATGACGATCCACTTCCAAGGACAAGTCCGCAACAAATACTGGGATGTACACAGGCACTCCGTGCGCCAGCCAGACCTTCACTCGTTTCCCACCGCAGGCAAGCTGCTGACTAATGGCCGTCAATCGCCCGCTTGCCCCACGCACGTTTCCCTACCTCGTCCAGGCCGCTTCTCGTGTCGTTGCTGACGGACTGTGTATAGCCGCCTGCCCTTCGGCTATTGCATCAACATGGCACGCAGGCATCAACTTTTGATGGATCGGCCGGAGCTGCATCCGGTTTGATTCGACATAGATGATCCCGCTTCCGAGATCCATCCCGGACTGTTGCCCCCAGTCCCTCGCGATCGTTCCCTGCAGACCTACGCGGAATAGTCCATCGCGTAGACACTGATCCTCAGTCTGCTCAATAGAGTATCGAGGCTTCGCCTTGGTTCGCTCTCGCGCCTGCTGCGAACCCAAGCTTGGCCACCCCCGTCGGCCCATGAGGTTTCACGTGAAACAGCATGTTAGCTGCGAGCCCCGACGATGGATCGTCGACGGTGAATGCATTCATCGCTTCAAGCCACTGCGGAGGGACCAAATCAGAAGTTTCGGGTGCCTGCCATTAGGGGAGCGATGATGTACCAGACTCAACACCACCCATCTCGTCGTAATGGAGAGGATCGAACTCGGGGCCCCCGATACATCAGATGAATGGAAGCGGCGAGAGTTTGGACAGCGACGGACTGCATCCAGGCAGGCAAGTACAACAGACCTTGCCTACCTTGCTGAGCATCACCACTCCATGACGTTCATAGTCAGGCTGCGCATTGACCCAAAGTGAGCAGTCGTCCCCATAGCTCGATTCGGGCGCCGGCCGAGCGACCAGACTCGTTCAACGGGCGATCCCAGGAGGAACTTAGTCACAGGCTCCTCTCTCCTTATCCACAAAGTTATCCACAGGGTTATGCACCGACAATGATGTTGCCCACACACCACTACTTACGAACACTCTGCTCGCCCTGGAGTTTGCTTGCGGACCACGCTGCTGGTGTACCGTGGTGGAGATGTGTGTTCCCTACAATTGCGGGCCGTTCATCATAGTCAATCAGCGCAAAACCGCTGTAAAACCGCCGAATTGCCAGTTCAACGACGAAACTTCCGTCAGCCATAGGGGGAGCAGGTTCTGCGGTTCGTCTGCTGCCCCTTTCCGTTCAAGCCTACGCTCCCTAGGGGCGTTGAGCTGAGCGGGTGAGCCTCACCAAAGCCGATGGTTATCCCCAAAGTTATCCACAGACTTATCCACCGTTGAATCCACAGCCGCGTATGGCTCCCGAGAGCTCGCACTCGCGGCTCGGCTGGCACCGTTTCACGTGAAACGGAGGCGTAGCCTGTAGAGGCGGTGCCTCATTGGGGTGGTCTACGTCGCGGGGAGTAGGCACTCCCACTCATAGCGCCGACAATGCGCACACCATCCACCACGCCATGCCATGTGGCTCACGTCGCGGCACGGCGTGTGAGTGCCTTGCAAATACAGAGTTACATCGGACGTATGGCTCTCAGCGGGAAGCTGTGGGGGATCAGGCAACTCTTTTACAGCCCGCCTCACTCGACATTGCGGACGAGGAAACGCTACGAGGCCGAGCGGACCCATAGCAGCCGTCAGATCCCGCACAGAACCTGGAGATGCCGCGGTGCAGAGTGATGATCTCGGCGGAAGAGGATACGGGCGCAACGTCTCGTACGCGCAGCCAAGCTAGGGGCGGCGCTTGTCAGAACGAATGGCCTTTCGCGGGCACCTCCGCACCACGGCGCCAGCCTTCTCATGTCCAGAAAGCGCTCCTTACCTGCACCAGGACAGAGCCCTCCCTGCTCGACTTGCCCAGATCAAAGTCATCTGATGCCCGCGCGGCAGGAATTGTCAGCGAGCTACGCGATCACTGTTCTGAACGGACATCACATAATTAAATGATCCTGCCAGGTGGGTAGACTACGGATGCTTCACCCGGCGGCAACTGTGATTCGCGGAGCGCCATCGATAGCCAAGGCACACCAAGTCCTACGTTGTCGACCCTGGTGCGGACACGAGAAGGAGTGGCCTGTCTAAGAGCCAGCAGATGCAGCTATACCTAGGCCCATGGTCAGCTGGATGAGTGGACCAGCTCTGTCAGGCGACTTGTCCCTCTCGGAAGACCCTCGTTCTCCGATCCGCCGTCGACCATGCAATAACTCCTGGGCCTTCGTCTGCGCCTCCTTATGGCGGGGCCACCCAGCAACAATACGACTCGCACACGCCGCCGCCGAACTATCCCTCCTGAGGGACGAGCTAGGAGGCGTAGCTGGTGGTTATGCACGCTTGGGCTGCCGCGCCTAGGGGTTGGAAGGTCGCCGAGAGTCTCACAGAGCTACTCTGGGACTTCTGTGGCTATGAGCTTGCAAGGGGAGTGGCAGGACATTGAGCTTCAAGGTCTCCTCCTCTTGATACAGGGACAGGGCTCCGGATGGAACCTCAACGATTCTCTCCCGTACATCGCTATAAGTCGGATAAGCATTGAATTGCCTCATTTGGCGCAGCAAAGTTTCACGTGAAACTAGAGTGCAAGAGGGGCAGCCGTGCAGACTTCTGCCTTTACGTCGTCAAAGGCAGTCGCTGGGCTAAGCCAGTTGCAGGGCTGGCACTAGCCCTGCGGGCTGAAACGAACTCGCTGCCAAGAAGGTATGCCCGTCGTATCGCAGGGATCAGGCCGACTCAGCTTGGGCAGCGTTTCACGTGAAACGTTCACGGCGTTATGCATGCCCTACTGTTCGCGACCTTCCCCGCGGCACAGACCCAAGCGTCACCGGAGATACGTCCACTTTCCGTTCGAAGTGCAATCTGCAGTCCAGATGGTCATATCGCTACTCTGCCTGTCTCATCGTCCGACAAGCCTACTATCCTGGCTCGGATTTGCAGATGACATCAGTACCGCGTCAGAGTCAGCGAGCCCTGAACGCAGAATGCCAGGACGGAGGCCACTGACACCAACGTCCGATTCCGTGCGAGACTTTGGTTCGGCGCAAGAATCCAGCACCGTTTCACGTGAAACCTCCGCGCCAACTTTCAAGCCGATTGCAAAGCGGAGATGCGGTCGCATCGGCTGCACAACTCCGCGTCTTACCGCCCCGGAGCAACTCCAATAGGCGTCGGGAACGCGAGTTGCCGTCACAGTTTGCCTGCCACGATGCCAATAGACGACAAACCGAAGCAAACGCCGGGTTGAGTCGCGCTGTGAAAGCACACCGTCAGCCCACCTCATAACGAAGTCGAAGATTGGAGCTATGCATTGTGCGACCCCAGCTCGCGGCGTCGGATTACCGCGTCCAACCCGTTCCAGTGCATAGCCTCTAATCGATGGTGGTCCCAGACTGGCCGCTTTCTGTGCACAGTTTCACGTGAAACCACGACATCAGAAATCAATGCGAACGAAGAACTCAGTCACCGCGAGCCCTAAACGAAATGAAAAAGGGATCCGCCCCTGCGGGCGGATCCCTTGATAGATCAAAAACAGACTCAGTCCTCAGCGCCAGGGCCAAGAACGTTCATGATGCGGTTCAAGTCTTCGACGCTGGCGAACTCAATGCTTACCCGCCCCTTACGGGCCCCCAAGGTGATTTTCACGTTGGTGTCCAAACGGTCGGAGAGCGACGAAGCAAGATAGTCGAGTCGTTCGTGACGGGCGTTCGGCTTAGGAATACTGTTCTTCGCAGGAGTGGTGGGGTCCTGGTACAGCGTCACGGCTTCTTCCGTAGCGCGTACTGACATACCCTCGGCAACGATACGCTGAGCCAAGCGTTCCATTGCCGCAGCATCCGGGAGCGCCAGGAGCGCCCGGGCATGGCCCGCTGAGAGAACGCCAGCGGCAACCCTACGCTGAACCAACGGGGGAAGCTTGAGCAAGCGCAGCGTGTTGGAGACCTGGGGACGTGAACGGCCAATGCGGTCCGCCAACTGCTCGTGCGTTGTTCCGAAGTCTTCCAAGAGCTGTTGGTACGCAGCAGCCTCTTCCAATGGATTCAGCTGGCTGCGGTGCAGGTTTTCCAGCAACGCGTCACGAAGAAGGTCGTCGTCAGTGGTATCGCGGACGATTGCAGGGATGGTTTCCAACCCGGCAGCCTGTACCGCCCGCCAGCGACGCTCGCCCATTACGAGCTCGTACGGTTCTCCACCTTTTTCGGTTGAAGTTCGCACGACGATTGGCTGGAGAACGCCTATTTCGCGAACGCTGTGAACCAGCTCCGCCATATCGTCCTCATCGAATACCGAGCGCGGCTGCTTGCGGTTCGGATGGATATCGCCAACCGGAATTTCCGCAAAGCGGGCGCCCGGTACCTCTACCAACTCAACGTCACTGGACTGGGCAGCGGCAGGAGTCCTGGCTACGGCCGGCGACTCCTGAGCATCAGCAACCTCTGCGGGCTTCGGCTGATCAGCCGCTGGCGACTTGGTAGCAGCAGAACGGGCAGTGCTCGATTTGGTGGCCGGAGCCTTTGCGGCTGGAGCCTTGGCAGATGCCCTCCCCGCAGGGGCCTTTTTGGGGGCTGCAGTGGAGTTCCCGGACTCGGAGGCAGTATCGGGCGCCGTTGTGGCCTCGGGAACAGTATCAACCGTAGGTTCAGCAGTCTTCCGTGCTTCCGGGAAAAACAGATCCACGGGACGTGACGGCGCGGCGCCGTTTCCCTGGGCTGCGGCCGAGCTAGGAATGAGAGCCCCAAGACCCCTGCCGAGGCCCCTTCGCTTTTCGCTCATTGATTCATCCCTCCATGGAAGAGCCGAGCACGGTCTGGCCCTGGCTGTTGCTGTGTTTCAAGAATTCTAACGTTCAGCGATTTCGGCTGCGGCTTCCATGTAGGACAGCGCGCCGCTCGATGAAGGATCGTAGGTCATGACCGTCTGCTGGTAGCTTGGCGCCTCAGAGATACGCACCGAACGAGGAACCACGGCACTCAGCACCTGCTGGGGGAAGTGCTGGCGGACTTCCGATGCGACCTGCGCGGCAAGGTTTGTCCTGCCGTCATACATGGTCAGGAGAATCGTCGAGACCACGAGGTCGGCATTGAGGTGCTTCTGGATCATCTCAATGTTCTTGAGGAGCTGGCTCAAACCTTCAAGAGCGTAGTACTCGCACTGGATGGGGATGAGAACTTCGCTGGCTGCACAGAAGGCGTTGACCGTGAGCAGGCCGAGGCTGGGCGGGCAATCGATGAAGATGAAGTCCAGACGACCTTCACCGTTCTTTTCCCGTTCCTTGGCATAGACGTCGATGGCACGCCGGAGCCTCTGCTCACGGGCCACAAGGGAAACAAGCTCGATCTCCGCACCGGCCAGGTGAATGGTTGCAGGCGCGCAGATCAGGTTGGGGATGTCGGGGCAAGGTGCCACGACCTCCTTCAGAGGGAGGTCGTTGATGAGGACGTCGTAGATGCTGTCTACATCAGCGTGGTGCTCGATGCCCAGCGCGGTGGACGCGTTGCCTTGGGGATCGATATCGATCACGAGGACATTCAGGCCGGCGGACGCCAAGGCAGCAGCGATATTCACTGTCGTGGTCGTCTTGCCAACGCCACCCTTTTGGTTTGAAACAGTGAAGATACGGGTTGCTTCAGGCTTCGGGAGCTCGCGGCCTATGAGGCGTTCACGACGGCGGGTCTCGTTGGCGAGCTGCCGTGCGATCGGACTGGAATCATCGATGGAATCCATCACGTTCTGCACTCCATCCGAGGCGGTTTCACGTGAAACTGCAGCATTTACAACCGGATCAGTGCGCACAATAGGGGACTGCAGAGACGAAGAGGGGGTAGCCATGGCCCGCGCGGACCCCAAAGACATAAACGGGGGGATTCGTTGCGTGGAGGTTTCACTACCCACTGGTCACACTCTCACTCTCATTCGGCGCTTGCTGCCGTTCTCTAGCCTAACCGCTCAGTCGCCGACACGCTGGAAACCAAACGGGATCTACGCCGTCTTTCCGGCCTTGTTGACGATTATCCTCACCACAGTGGTGGGTTCCTCCAACAGCTCTTGTCCACACACAACAACAGAAGTTTCCACACCGCCGAGCTTCCGGATGACCTTGGCGGCCTTCTCGATCTCTTCACCGGCGCTACGGCCCTTGATGGCCACTACTTCGCCGCTGCCGTTGAGGAGGGGAATCGTCAACCCGGCGAGGTTGGTCAGGGCTGACACAGCCCGGGCCGTAACCACATCCGCATCAACCATTCCCACAGCCAGTTCTGCACGGGTCCGCATAACTGTCACGTTGTCCAGACCGAGGTCGTCCACTACTTCCTGTAGCCAGATGACCCGCCGTTCCAGGGGTTCGATTAACGTCAGTTCAAGATCCGGACGGGCAATGGCAAGGCAAAGGCCGGGAAGTCCGGCACCGGAACCGACGTCGGCAACATGGCTGTTCCTGGCGATCGCGGATTCGATGACCGCACAGTTCAGGACGTGCCTGCTCCAGAGCCGCGGGATCTCCCGCGGGCCAATCAAACCACGTTCGGTGCCTGAGGTCGCCAAGTGTTCAACGTAGCGCGTGGCCAGATCCAGGCGCTCACCAAAGATCTTCTCTGCCGCTGTCAGTTCAGCTGCGGTGATTTCGACCATGGGCTCTAGTCAGCAGAAACGACGATGTGGCGGCCGGCGCCTTCGCCTTCAGATTCGGAAACAAAGCCAAGGTCGGCAACCGCGTCGTGAACGATCTTGCGCTCGTAAGCGCTCATCGGCTCCAGAGCGACAGTCCCGCCGTCGGCCTTGACCTTTGCCACAGCGTCTTCGGCGATCTGCTGCAGGACGCCGGCACGCTCCTTGCGGTAGCCGTTGATGTCAAGAACCAGGCGCGAGCGGTTTTCGGTTGCCGAGAGAACCGACAGGCGGGCCAGTTCCTGGAGGGCTTCGAGGACTTCACCGTCGCGGCCAACCAAGCTGTCCAGGGCCGCCGACTCTTCATCGGTACCAATGGAGATGTAGGTACGGCCGTTGCGGACCTCGATGTCAATGTCACCGTCGATGTCGGCAATATCAAGAAGCTCTTCGAGGTAGTCGGCTGCGATGTCGCCTTCCTCTTCCAAGCGGCTGGCCGTCTTGGATTGCGTCTCTTCCTGGGAGTCTTCCTGCTCTTCAGTCACGGCGGCAATAACTTCTTCAGTGCTCTCGGCAGACATTACTTCTTCTTCCTGTTCTTACGTTGCGGCTGGACGCGCTGCGCCCGGATCTCTGCGGCTGCAGCGGCAGCAGCTTCGGCTTCAGCGGCGGCCTCCGCGGCCTTCTTGCCACCCAACAGCGGGGGCAGACCCTTGGCTGCGCGACGCTCTTCAAGAGCCTTCGCGGCGGGGGATCCCGGAGTCGGCATGCGGCGGATCACAAAGAACTGCTGGCCCATGGTCCAGAGGTTGGTGGTGGTCCAGTAAATGAGGACACCGATCGGGAAGTTGATGCCACCAATACCGAAGACGAGCGGCAGGATGTAGAGCATCATCTTCTGCTGGCGCATGAACGGGCTGGCCATGGCCTCTTCCGACATGTTCTTGGCCATGATCTGCTTCTGGGTGATGAACTGCGAAGCCGTCATGGCGAGAATCATGATGATGCTGAGAACCCAGACCGCAACGGCGCTGTTGCCGCCGCTCGGGTCCCCGTGCAACAGCGAAGCGGACAGAGGTGCGCCGAAGATGCTCGACTGATCGAACTGCACTACCTGCTCATGGCTCATGGCACCAATGCCCTGGCCCGCCTTGGCGTTGTTGGAAATGCCCGACAACACCTGGAACAGTGCGAAGAAGAACGGCATCTGGATCAGCATCGGCAAACAGGCCGAGAACGGGTTGGTTCCGTGCTTCTTGTACAGCGCCATCTGCTCCTGCGCCATCGCCTGGCGTGAGAGCTGGTCGGTCTTGCCCTTGTACTTGGTCTGCAGCTTCTTCAGGTCCGGCTGCAGGAGCTGCATACCGCGCTGCGCCTTGATCTGCTTGACGAACACGGGAATCAGGGCGGCACGGATCACCAGCACCAGGCCAATGATGGACAGAGTCCAGGTCCAGCCGTTAGCGGCGGGCAGGCCAATGAAGCTCAGTCCCTCGTGGAAGCCGACCATGATGATCGACACCAGCCACTTGAACGGAAACATGATTGTTTCAAAGAAGTCCATACGATATCCCTATTCGTCAGGCCGCCGAGCGGCCTTCTTCATCAGCCTGAGCAGCCAGGAACTGGTCCGGATTGTTCAGTACAACAATTGTGGGCGTCCGGCCTTCGGGCCAATGACGATGACCAGCGGGGACGTGGTCCACTCCACCGGCGTTCCAAGGGTGGCATTTGGCGAGCCTCTTGGCTGCAAGCCAGCTGCCCTTCACGGCGCCATGCACCGTCACTGCTTCCAGGGCGTATGCCGAGCAGGAGGGAAAGAAACGGCAAACCTGGCCGTACAGGGGCGAAATCACCTTGCGGTAGCTCTTCAGCAAGAGGATGAGGATGTTTCGCGGCAACTCCCAGAGGAAGGTACCTGTCGCAGCCCAGATGCTACGCCGGCGAAATTTCCCGGAAGGGTCACTCAAGGAAGGAACGACGGCGGTGCTCATGTCATGCACGCGGTGTCCCTTCCGTTGTGGTGCCGTTGTGTTCAGACGAAGCCTTGGGTGGAACCGAACCACCCAATCGCTTCGTCGTCACTGTCAGTGCGGCGTTGTAGTCCGAGAGCAGCTGCTCCCAGCTCGCATGTGCGGCTGCGGGCAGGGCCCGGACCACCACCGCCAAACCTGTTCCGTGCGTGTGCAGGGAAAGTGCGCCTGCTTCTCTCAGTCTCCTCTTAACGAGGTTCCTGGTCACGGCGTTCCCGACGGCTTTGGAGACAATGAAACCGATTCGACTCGGCTCCCCGGCCCCGATAGGAGCCGTATATAACACTAAGTTCCGGCGTCCATTGCGGACGCCGGAACGTACAGTTGTTGAAAAGTCGGTAGACGTCCGCAGACGGTTAGGGGTGGCTAGCACCGTCGAACCTGCAAAGAGACACTGACCGACAAGTCAGTTATTTAGGCCGACAGTTCGACGCGGCCCTTGCCGCGACGGGCAGCCAGGATGGCGCGGCCGGCACGGGTGCGCATACGAAGGCGGAAGCCGTGCTTCTTGGCCCGACGGCGGTTATTCGGCTGAAAAGTCCGCTTGCTCACGTTAGTTACTCCAGTGGATCAAAGGTGCGCCCACCCGATCAAAAAGGGGAAGAACTGGCCGACGCTAAGTTTTGTATGTGTCTGCCGCCGTTGCCTTCCGCACGATGAACGTACGGGGTTACAACTGATCTCAAAAGCGGACACAAAGGACTTCACAACGTTAGGGCAAAAAAGGGGCCACAGTCAAACCGGGAGCCCGCGGCGCCGCTATCCACAGTTGTGTTCAGAGACGGCTGGAAGGCTGTGGATGAAGTGGCTCACAGGCCCGTTTCGAGAACCACAACGGTGTAATTATCCACAGGCAACTTCCCAGCTATCTTCTGGCGTTTCCATCCCCTAGAGTGGCTCAGTAGCCCATTTTCCACCCGCTGTGCATAACTCTGTGGATTAACGACCAGACCTGCGCCCGCCGGAGACACCTCGGCTGCAAGCAACGCCGGCAAGCAAGTATTTAGGAACTGATTGATGACAGTAGACGAAGCCAACCACGCCAACACTGTCGGAAGTTCCTGGCGCAGGGTGCTGAGCCTCCTGGAACAGGACGACCGTGTGACTCCCCGTCAGCGTGGTTTCGTCATTCTCGCCCAAGCCCAGGGCCTCATCGGCTCCACCCTCCTGGTGGCCGTCCCCAACGAGCTCACCCGCGAAGTCCTCCAGACGCAGGTCAAGGACGCTTTGGACGATGCCCTCCGGAACGTTTTCTCGGACGATATCCGCTGCGCCATCGACGTCGATACCGATCTGGTGCCCGTCCATGCTGAGCCGGAACCCGCCGTCGAGCTTGCCGCCGCGCCGGACCTGACGGTCGAGCCCAAGCCGCAACCGACGCCGCCGAGCACCTCGCATGAATTTGGCCGGCTGAACCCGAAGTACATCTTCGACACCTTCGTGATCGGTTCCTCGAACCGGTTCGCGCACGCTGCAGCGGTCGCAGTGGCAGAAGCGCCGGCCAAGGCTTACAACCCCCTGTTCATCTACGGCGATTCAGGTCTGGGTAAGACGCACCTGCTGCACGCCATTGGCCACTATGCCCGCAGGCTCTACAGCGGCATCCGGGTCCGCTACGTGAACTCGGAAGAATTCACCAACGACTTCATCAACTCGATCCGTGATGACGAGGGAACCAGCTTCAAGACCACGTACCGGAATGTCGATGTCCTCCTGATCGATGACATCCAGTTCCTGGCGGGCAAGGACCGGACACAGGAAGAGTTCTTCCACACGTTCAACGCCCTGCACAACGCCAACAAGCAGGTTGTCATCACCTCGGATCAGCCGCCCAAGATGCTTGCCGGCTTTGAGGACCGCATGACCTCCCGCTTCGAGTGGGGACTTTTGACGGACATCCAGCCGCCGGAACTTGAGACGCGTATCGCCATTCTCCGCAAAAAGGGCCTCAGCGAAGGCTTGTCGGCTCCCGACGACGCTCTGGAGTACATCGCTTCGAAAATCTCAAGCAACATCCGTGAACTTGAAGGCGCACTGATCCGCGTCACCGCTTTTGCAAGCCTGAACCGCCAGCCGGTGGACGTTGCCCTCGCGGAGATGGTCCTCAAGGACCTGATTACCGACGACGGTGCCCAGGAAATCACGGCGAAGCAGATCCTTGACCAGACGGCTGACTACTTCAAGCTCAGCATGGAAGAACTCTGCAGCAAGTCCCGGACGCGCACTTTGGTGACGGCCCGCCAGATCGCAATGTACCTCTGCCGTGAGCTCACGGACATGTCTTTGCCGAAGATCGGCCAGGAGCTTGGCGGTCGTGACCACACGACCGTCATCCACGCCGACCGGAAAATCCGCGAGCTGATGGCAGAGCGTCGTGTGATTTACAACCAGGTCACCGAGCTCACCAACCGCATCAAGCAGCAGCAGCGCGACTCCTGAATCCACATCGCAGCCGCCACTACATACCTTATTAACAGGCGCATGTGGATAAGCCTGTGGATACTTAAGGGGACAAGCGCGGTTAATGGGCTTAAAACCCTTAAGCCGTCTGTGGATCGTTAAAAACCGGCTTTGGAGTTGTCCCCATCCACACCCTGTTTAAAACCCAGTTAACGCACAGCCCATGAACAGGGCTTAACCGCGGATCTGAGCCTCAGGATGGGGTTATCCACAGTTTCCACAACAGTTATTAACACTACGAATCCCAAAAAATTGAAATCCCTCAAATAACAATCTCCATCCACCACCCGCCGGACCAGGCCGACAGCCTGGCCAAGGCCAGCCTTGCGGCTGTCCACATAGGACGGGTCCGGGCAAACGGGGATGGGTTAATCGCGGATCTTCCGGCTAAGCTGTCAGCAGCGCTCCCATCCTTGGGTCTTGTTTGTAGTTCGCTCAGTGCGGACCATGCAGGTTCCGATGCCGGACTGCGAAGATTCAGCGGGTTCCAAGCAGGGATCCGCGGCTACTACATGGCAGCAGCAATGAAAGGCGGCACCCCTCCGTGAAGTTCAGAGTCGACCGCGACGTCCTGGCAGAAGCCGTTACGTGGACCGCGCGGTCGTTGTCTCCGCGGCCGCCCGTACCTGTGCTCTCCGGCCTTCTCCTCAAAGCCGAGGCAGGAACCGTAAGCCTCTCAAGCTTCGATTACGAGACCTCAGCCCGTCTGGAAATCCCCGCCGACATCGCCGTCGAGGGCACCATCCTGGTCTCCGGACGCCTTTTGGCAGACATCTGCCGCAGCCTGCCTTCCGCGCCGGTAGATGTTGAAACCGACGGCAGCAAAGTCACTCTCACCTGCCGTCGAAGCAGCTTCCACCTGGCCACCATGCCGGAGTCCGAGTACCCGGCTTTGCCCGCGCTTCCGGCCATCAGCGGCACCCTGCCAGGCGACGCCTTTGCCCAAGCTGTTTCCCAGGTCATCATCGCGGCGAGCAAGGATGACACCCTGCCGATCCTGACTGGTGTCCGGATGGAGATCGAGGACGACCTCATCACCCTCCTCGCCACCGACCGGTACCGCCTTGCGATGCGGGAAGTCCCTTGGAAGCCCGTGACTCCCGGCATTTCAACGAGTGCGCTGGTGAAGTCAAAGACCCTGAACGAGGTTGCCAAGACCTTGGGCGGCAGCGGTGACATCAACCTGGCCCTTGCCGATGACGACAGCCGCCTTATCGGTTTCGAAAGCGGCGGACGAACCACCACTTCGCTTCTTGTGGATGGCGACTACCCCAAGATCCGCTCGCTCTTCCCGGACTCCACCCCGATCCACGCGACAGTCCAGACCCAGGAACTGGTGGAAGCCGTACGCCGTGTTTCACTGGTTGCAGAGCGGAACACCCCTGTTCGACTTGCCTTCACGCAGGGCCTGCTGAACCTCGACGCCGGTACAGGTGAAGATGCGCAGGCTTCCGAAGAGCTCGAAGCACAGCTCTCCGGCGATGACATCACCGTTGCCTTCAACCCGCACTACCTGGTTGAAGGCTTGAGCGTCATCGAGACCAAGTACGTTCGCTTCTCGTTCACCACGGCTCCCAAGCCGGCCATGATCACGGCCCAGGCTGAACCGGACGGCGAAGACCAGGACGACTACCGCTACCTCGTGATGCCGGTCCGCCTTCCCAACTAATCGGCACATACCCACCCGCTTCGCAGAAAAGAGTCCACACTGTGCACATCGGTTTGATCGGCCTTGGAAAAATGGGTTTCAACATGCGCGAACGCATGCGCAAGGGCGGCATCGAGGTCACAGGCTTCGACCGCAACCCGGATGTCACGGATGTGGCTTCAGTGGACGAGCTCATCGCCGCACTGCCTGCTCCGCGGGTCGTGTGGGTCATGGTCCCCTCAGGCGAGATCACTGATGCCGTGGTAACCGAACTCGGGGAGAAACTCAGCCCCGGCGATATGGTGATCGACGGCGGGAACTCACGGTTCACCGAGGACCAGAAGCATGCTGCCGCTCTGGCGGACAAGGGCATTCGCTTCGCTGACTGCGGTGTTTCCGGCGGTGTGTGGGGTCTCCAAAACGGCTACGGCCTCATGGCAGGCGGATCCGAAGAAGATATCGAACTCGCGATGCCCATTTTCGACGCCCTCCGTCCCGAAGGCGATCGGGCGGACAGTTTCGTTCACGTCGGCGGTGTGGGCGCAGGCCACTACGCCAAGATGGTCCACAACGGCATCGAATACGGGCTCATGCAGGCCTACGCCGAAGGATACGAACTCCTGGCGGCCAAGGACATCGTCAAAGATCTTCCGGGAACCTTCCGCGCGTGGCAAAAGGGAACGGTGGTCCGGTCCTGGCTCCTCGACCTCATGGTCAAGGCCCTCGATGAAGATCCCGGCCTGGCGTCGATTGACGACTACGTGGAAGACTCCGGCGAGGGACGCTGGACCGTTGAAGAAGCCATCGCCAACGCAGTTCCGGCACCGGCCATTACAGCCGCGCTCTTCGCCCGCTTTGCTTCGCGCGAAGACAACTCACCGGCCATGAAGATGGTCTCCGCTTTGCGTCACCAGTTCGGCGGACACGCCACCCGTCCGGCCAACTAGGCCGCAGGAGTCCTGCAAACGGCGTGTACCTCGAACATCTCTCGCTGACGGATTTCCGCAGCTACGCACAGGTGGACTTGAAGCTCGGACCAGGGGTGACGGTCCTGGTGGGTTCCAACGGGATCGGCAAGACCAACCTGATGGAAGCCATCGGATACCTGGCTACGCTCAGTTCCCACCGTGTCAGCACGGACGCTCCGCTGCTTCGTTTTGGTGCCGAACGCGCAATGATCCGCGCCAGGTTGGTCCGTGGTGAACAAGCCACGGTCATCGAGCTTGAAATCAACGCGGGTCGTGCAAACCGCGGACGCATCAATCGCGGAAATCCGGTCCGGGCACGTGACATACTCGGCATTTGCCACACTGTCCTGTTCGCTCCCGAAGACCTGGCCCTGGTGAAGGGCGACCCATCCAACCGCCGACGTTTCCTGGATGAGCTGCTGGTCAGCCTGGTACCCCGGCATGCTGCGACGCGTAGCGACTACGACCGTGTACTGAAGCAGCGGAACGCACTCCTGAAATCGGCCCGCACGGGCAAGTTCACGGCAGGCCATGAAGCAACCTTGGACGTCTGGGACCAGCACATGGCCAGGGCCGGGGCCGAATTGCTGCACGCACGGCTCGAATTGGTGGAACGGCTGCGTCCTCACTTGAACAGCGCATACGCGCAGCTCACGGACGGGTCCAAGGAAGCCGGCGCGGTTTACCGCTCCACCATCCAGGACATTCTTGACGACGACGGCGGTCCGGCCAACAGCGGAACGGAACCTCCGGCGTCGTTCGAGGACCTCCGGCTGCTGTCCGTCGATGAACTCACCGAACGCTACGTCCAGGCCTTTGCGGCGTCGAGGAAAAAGGAACTCGAACGGGGCATTTCCTTGGTGGGCCCGCACCGCGACGAACTGGAGCTGACCTTGGGACAAGCTCCGGCCAAGGGCTATGCATCCCACGGCGAAACATGGTCCATGAGCCTGTCGTTGCGCCTGGCTTCCTACTACGTGATGCTGGACGACGCCCGGACCGGCGGCACTGCTCCGATCCTTATCCTGGACGACGTTTTCGCTGAATTGGACGTCCAGCGCCGGCGTAAACTGGCTGCAATAGTCGCCGGCGCCGAGCAGGTTCTGGTGACTGCCGCCGTCGACGCCGACATCCCCGAGGAGCTGGCCGGACGGCGCGTAACCGTTGTTCCGGGAGGCATCGATGGCGAAGGATAGTCCCGACGGACTCCAACCGGGCCGCGACCCGGACGAAATCGATGCTGCCCAGGCGGCGCTGAACCGCATGCGGGAGGCCGCTGCTGCACGCGGCGAAGTGAGGCAACGTGCGCCCCGGCCGGGATCGGCCCCCAAGCGCAAAGGACTGCGGGATACGCGCGGCTTTTCCCAGTTTCACGGCAGCGGCCGTGACCCCTTGGGGCTTGGCAAAGTTGTTGGGCGCCTGGTAGCCGAACGCGGCTGGACTTCACCTGTTGCCGTTGGTTCTGTCATGGCGGAATGGGACACCTTGGTGGGTCCGGATATCTCCGCGCACTGCACGCCGGAGAGCTTCACCGACACAACACTGCATGTCCGCTGCGATTCGACGGCTTGGGCTACACAGCTGCGCTTGCTGAGTACCAGCCTGCTGGAACTGTTCCGGAATGAGTTGGGTGAAGGCGTTGTCACCAGCATTCAGGTCCTGGGCCCGTCCGCACCAAGTTGGCGGAAAGGTGGCCGCAGCGTCAACGGTCGGGGTCCCCGGGATACGTACGGCTGAACGGCGTGCAGGGCGTTTCAACGCCCCTGGGCCGTATAGGCACCCATCGGGACCTCCGCAGGGCCATTGCAGATAGGGCCAGCGGCCTCCCAGCGGCATATTCAGCTCTGGGCTGCCCCTGTATTTGCAAGGATTTACGTGTTTCCACGATAGAATTGGCGTAGATCACTGAGCGCCGGTGAAACGTCGCCGGATCCTGAATCCACTCTCGTGGCTTCCGGGAACCCCGTCGTCTTACCCATCGGCGCAATCAGTCACGTGCCCGTTGGCGGCCGCGGTCCGCCGTGCGCAGCTCCGGGAACGGCCGACATCGAGTACAGAGGAGTCGAAAGCGCCTGTGGCTAACGACAATGCAGAGACCTTGGCAGTAGAGCCCGAAGAGGAGACTGTTCCCACTCCTGACACGCCCGCAGAGGCGCCCAGGGAGTACGGTGCCAGCGATATCACCGTGCTGGAAGGCCTCGAAGCCGTGCGCAAACGCCCCGGCATGTACATCGGTTCAACCGGACCCCGCGGCCTGCACCACTTGGTCTATGAAGTGGTGGACAACTCTGTTGACGAGGCCTTGGCCGGTTACTGCAGCCATATCGAAGTAACTCTCCGCGCTGACGGCGGTGTCCAGGTGGTCGATGACGGCCGCGGAATTCCCGTGGACATCCACCCCACCGAGGGAAAGCCCACAGTTGAGGTGGTCATGACCATCCTGCACGCCGGCGGTAAGTTCGGCGGCGGCGGATACGCTGTTTCAGGCGGTCTGCACGGTGTTGGTATCTCCGTGGTGAACGCCCTTTCCCGCCGGGTGGATACCGAAGTCCGCCGTCAGGGTCACGTTTGGCGCATGTCCTTCGCCGACGGCGGCAAGCCGCAGGGTGAACTCGTCAAGGGTGAAGCAACCGAGGCAACCGGTACTTCGCAGACTTTCTACCCCGACGGCACGATTTTCGAGACCACCGAATTCGATTTCGAGACGCTCCGTGCCCGCTTCCAGCAGATGGCCTTCCTCAACAAGGGCCTGAAGATCACCCTGACTGACGAGCGCCCCGCCGCCCGCGACGGCGACGACGACCTGGACCTGGACGCCGTCGCGACCGAAGGCGAAGTGGCGGCCGAGCACCGCACTGTTGTGTACGAATACCCGGACGGCCTGCTCGATTACGTCAAGCACCTCAACTCGAACAAGAAGGTCGAGATCGTCCACGAGGATGTCATCGCCTTCGAAACCGAAGACACCGAGCGGCACATCGCCGTCGAGGTTGCCATGCAGTGGACCACTGCCTACTCGGAGAGCGTCCACACCTACGCGAACACCATCAACACCCACGAGGGCGGAACGCACGAAGAAGGCTTCCGCGCCGCGATGACATCGCTGATCAACCGCTACGCGCGGGAGAAGAGCATCATCAAGGAAAAGGAAGACAACCTTACTGGTGATGACATCCGCGAAGGCCTGACCGCGGTGATCTCGGTAAAGCTCTCCGAACCGCAGTTCGAAGGCCAGACCAAGACCAAGCTGGGCAACTCCGAGGTAAAGGGCTTTGTACAGCGCGTTGTCACCGACCAGCTTGGTGACTGGCTCGAGCGCAACCCCGGCCCCGCCCGCGACGTGATCCGCAAAGCAATTTCGGCTGCCCAGGCCCGCATGGCGGCCCGGAAGGCGCGTGACAACGCACGCCGGAAGAGCCCGCTGGAGTCGTTCGGCATGCCCGGCAAGTTGTCCGACTGCTCGTCCAAGGATCCCTCGCGCTGCGAGGTCTACCTGGTGGAGGGTGACTCGGCCGGCGGTTCGGCCAAGCGTGGCCGCAACCCCGAAACCCAGGCGATCCTGCCGCTGCGAGGCAAGATCCTCAATGTGGAGCGCGCCCGCCTGGACAAGGCCTTGGGCAACGCTGAAGTCCAGTCCATGATCACCGCATTCGGTACCGGTATTGGCGAGGACTTCGATATCGCCAAGTTGCGGTACCACAAGATCGTGCTGATGGCCGATGCCGACGTTGACGGCCAGCACATCACCACTCTGCTGATGACCCTGCTGTTCCGTTACATGCGTCCGCTCATTGAGAACGGATATGTCTACCTGGCGCAGCCGCCGCTCTACAGGATCAAGTGGTCCAACGCGGCCCACGACTACGTCTACAGCGACCGCGAGCGTGATGAGACCATCCGCAAGGGTGCGGCGTTGAACAAGCGCCTCCCCAAGGACAACGGAATCCAGCGCTACAAGGGTCTTGGCGAGATGGATTACACCGAACTGTGGGACACCACCATGGATCCGGAACGCCGCACCCTCCTGCAGGTCACCATGGACGACGCCTTGGCGGCCGACCAGACCTTCTCCGTGCTGATGGGCGAGGACGTGGAGTCACGCCGTAACTTCATCCAGCAGAACGCCAAGGACGTCAGGTTCCTCGATATCTAGGGTCCGGCAAGGACGCGAAATATTCCAGAACTGACATATACCTGAAACGGAAACCTTAGATTATGAGTGACGAAACTCCTGAAGTTCCGGCGGATTCCACTGCCGACGACGTCGTCCTTGAGGGCGATGTACTGACCGACCGCGTTGAGCAGGTTGACCTGCAGACCGAAATGCAGCGGTCCTACCTGGACTACGCCATGGCCGTCATCGTCGGACGCGCCCTCCCGGACGTCCGCGACGGACTTAAGCCGGTCCACCGCCGCGTGCTGTACGCAATGTTCGACGGCGGATACCGCCCGGACCGTTCGTTCAACAAGTGTGCCCGCGTTGTCGGCGACGTCATGGGTACCTACCACCCGCACGGTGACATGGCGATCTACGACGCATTGGTCCGCCTCATCCAGGACTGGACCATGCGTTATCCCTTGGCTCTCGGACAGGGAAACTTCGGCTCGCCCGGCAACGACGGCGCGGCCGCCCCGCGTTACACCGAAACCAAGATGGCCCAGCTGGCCATGGAAATGGTCCGGGACATCGACGAAGAAACCGTCGACTTCCAGGACAACTACGACGGCAAGAACCAGGAACCCACCATCCTGCCGGCGCGTTTCCCCAACCTGCTGGTCAATGGCTCCTCCGGTATCGCCGTCGGCATGGCCACAAACATCCCGCCCCACAACCTCCGCGAGGTTGCCGATGGCGTGCAGTGGGCACTTGAAAACCCCACAGCCACCCGTGAAGAGCTCCTTGAAGCCCTTCTGCAGCGCATCAAGGGACCCGACTTCCCGACGGGCGCCACCATCCTTGGGCACAAGGGCATCGAGGATGCCTACCGTACGGGCCGTGGTTCCATCACCATGCGTGCCGTGGTCAATGTGGAAGAACTGCAAGGCCGGACATGCCTGGTGGTCACGGAACTGCCGTACCAAGCCAACCCGGACAACCTTGCCATCAAGATTGCTGAACTGGTCAAGGACGGCAAGATCCAGGGCATCGCGGACCTCCGTGACGAAACATCGGGCCGTACAGGCCAGCGTCTTGTCATTGTCCTCAAGCGCGACGCCGTAGCCAAGGTTGTCCTGAACAACCTCTACAAGCACACGCAGCTGCAGGACAACTTCTCCGCCAACATGCTGGCGATTGTCGACGGCGTTCCGCGCACCTTGAGCCTGGATGCCTTCATCAGGCACTGGGTGGCACACCAGATGGACGTCATCGCACGCCGGACCCGGTACCGCCTCCGCAAGGCCGAGGAAGAAGCACACATCCTGCGTGCCCTCCTCAAGGCGTTGGACATGCTGGACGAAGTCATCGCGCTGATCCGTGCGTCCAGCACTACCGAAGCTGCCCGCGAAGGCCTGATGGAGCTCCTGGACATCGACGAGCTCCAGGCCCGCGCCATCCTGGACATGCAGCTGCGCCGGCTCGCAGCCCTGGAGCGCCAGAAGATCCAGGACCGCCACGCCGAGCTCGAGGCACTCATCAGCGAGTACAACGCCATCCTTGGCTCGGAAGAGCGCCAACGCCAGATCATCAGCGAAGAGCTGGCGGAAATCGTCGCCAAGCACGGCGATGACCGCCGCACGCACATCCTGATGGGCTTCGACGGCGACATGTCCATGGAAGACCTGATCCCCGAAGAGGAAATGGTTGTCACCATTACCCGCGGCGGCTACGTCAAGCGGACCCGTAGTGACAACTACCGCTCACAGCAGCGTGGCGGCAAGGGCATCAAGGGCGCCCAGCTGCGCGGCGACGACGTCGTGGAGCACTTCTTCGTCACCACCACGCACCACTGGCTGTTGTTCTTCACGAACCTGGGCCGCGTCTACCGGGCCAAGGCGTACGAACTTGCCGAAGCCGGACGTGACGCCAAGGGCCAGCACGTCGCCAACCTCCTGGCCTTCCAGCCGGATGAGCACATCGCGCAGGTCCTGGATCTCAGGGACTACCAGCAAGCTCCGTACCTGGTGCTGGCGACCAAGAACGGCCTGGTCAAGAAGACGCGACTGGAAGACTACGACACCAACCGCACGGCCGGCGTCATCGCCATCAACCTGCGTGACGGTGACGAACTGGTTTCTGCCCAGTTGGTCAGCGAAACGGACGACCTCCTCCTGGTCTCACGCAAGGGCCAGTCAATCCGCTTCACGGCAACGGATGATGCCCTGCGGCCCATGGGCCGCGCCACCTCAGGTGTCACGGGCATGAAGTTCCGTGAAGACGACGAACTGCTGGCCGCGGACGTGGTCCAGGAGGGCTCGTTCGTGTTCGTTGTGACCGAGGGCGGCTACGCCAAACGAACCGCTGTGGACGAATACCGGCTCCAGGGCCGCGGCGGCTTGGGTATCAAGGTAGCCAAGCTCGCCGAGGACCGTGGAGACCTTGTGGGTGCCTTGATTGTCCAGGAAGAAGACGAAGTCCTGGTGGTCATGGAAGGCGGCAAGGTGGTCCGTTCCGCCGTGGCCGGCGTTCCTGCCAAGGGCCGTGACACCATGGGTGTCATCTTTGCCAAGCCCGACAAGAATGACCGCATTATCGAAGTCGCCCGCAACAGCGAACGCGGTTTGGAGGGCGAGGAATCAGAGGACGCCGCCGACGATGACGTAACGTTGGCTGCAAACGACGGCGCCGCTGCGGTGACCGCAACGGAAAACGACGCTGACCCGGAAAACGAATCGGGCGCGGAGCTGAACGAAGACAATACCGGAGGTAACGAGTGAGTAATTCCGACTCATATCCCAAGCCGAGCACAGGTGTCCCCGGCGGACTCCGGCAGCCCTCAGGCAATGCGCAGGCCGGCACGCCCGCACGTCCCCAGCAACGCCCGGGGGCAGGATCCCCTGGCTCGGGCGCGGCAGGTGCGCGTCCGGCAACGGGTGCCAACTCTGCTCCTCGTCCAGCCGGCGCCCCGGGGCAACGCCCCGCCCAGCCGGGCCAGCGCCCCGCGGCTGCCGGGCAACGGCCGGCAGGTGCCCCGGGCCAGCGTCCGGCCCAGCCGGGCCAGCGTCCGGCCGGCGCTGCAGGACAACGACCCGCCCAAGGTGGTCCCGGACTGGTGAAGCCCGCTCCCAAGGCAAAGGTGCGCCGTGCACGCCTTCTGGTCAGCAAGGTCGATCCCTGGTCAGTGCTCAAGATGGCTTTCCTGCTGTCCGTAGCCTTGGGAATCGTCACCGTGGTGGCGGCAATTGTTTTGTGGACCGTGTTGGATCTCACAGGCATCTTCAATCAGGTGGACAGCCTCCTGGGCACGCTCGCCGGTTCTGAAGGCAGCGGTTTTGAGCTGAAGAAGATCGCTTCCCTGGGACAGGTGGCATCCTTCGCGACGATCATCGCCGTGGTGAATGTTGTCCTGCTGACGGCGCTGTCCATGCTGTCTGCCGTTCTCTATAACATTTCTGCAACGTTGGTGGGTGGCGTCGGCGTCACCCTGACGGACGACTAGGAAAAATCCGCGGAATTCCGCCGTTTCGGGCGGAATTCACCGGTGAAACTGCCTCGATTTGAGATCGGGCCGGGAAGTGCTGTACAGTCATATCTCGGCCCGATGAGGCATCGGGGCGTATAGCTCAGGCGGTTAGAGCGCTTCGCTGATAACGAAGAGGTCCCAGGTTCAAGTCCTGGTACGCCCACGGAACCTAAACAGGTTCAGGTAAAAACTGAACCGGAATGAGGTACTTGTGAAGAAGTTGCTGGTAGTTGTGGCAGCCGCAATCGCAGGTGTCCTGGTTTATAAAAAGAACCAGGAATCCGAAGCCCGGAAAGATGTCTGGAGCAAATCAACCGATACGGTTGACTAGCCGAGGAACCCGGTTCTGAACTGGTAAAACCCAGTCCGGATATGGGGTATGATAGACGGGTTGCTTCTTATGGGGGCATGGCGCAATTGGTAGCGCACCTGCTTTGCAAGCAGGGGGTTCGGGGTTCGAGTCCCCGTGCCTCCACTATAAGGAAAGTCCCGGTCAGAAATGACCGGGACTTTTGCATTTAACGCCTGGCCCGGGAAATTGGGAAACCGGGACTCGGGAACGGACGGGGAACCACGGCCCACTAGTGTTGGTCTGTGAACCTTCTCATCGCCGCCCTGGGAGTCCTGGGTGTGGCTTCCTCCGGACCCCTTATTGCAGGAACACTCGGCGCAACCTCGGTGACCGCATTGGCCATCGCGTTCTGGCGGAATGCGATCGGTGCGGCAGTGATGGCGGCGCCGGTGGCCATCAGGGAGCCCAAGGCGTTCGGCAGGATCAACCGGCGCGAGTTCGGCTGGTCGGTGATGGCCGCCGTCGCACTGGCCTTCCATTTCGCGTGCTTCATCACGGCGCTTCAATTGACGTCTGTCGCGGCGGCCACGGCACTCGTTTGCCTGCAGTCCGCCTGGATCGCTGTCTTCCAGATGTTCCGCGGCACGCGCCATCGCTGGCCCGTCCTGATCGGCCTTGGCATAGCCTTTGTGGGCGTCGTAGCCATCACGGGATTCGATATGGGTTCGTCCCCCGAGGCGCTCTTGGGTGACCTCCTGGCCGTTGCCGGTGGTGCCCTGGCTGGCCTGTACACCTTGGCCGGCGGGAAGGCCCGGCAATCCATGGCTACGGGGACCTACACCACCTTGTGCTACGGGATGTGCGCGGCGTTGGTGGCTGTGATGGCATTGCTCAGCGGGCAGCCGTTGTCAGGGTTCGACGCCGGTGGTTGGCTTGGGATCATCGCCATCACCGTCTGCGCTCAGTTGGTGGGGCACACAGCCTTCAACCATTTGCTGGCTACGATGAGCCCTTTGCTGGTGTCCATGATCATCCTGCTTGAAATCCCCGGCGCGGCCATTCTTGCGGCCATCTTCCTCAATGAGACTTTGCCAGCGGGGACCTATGCCGGCTTGGCGCTCATCCTTGCCGGCTTGGCCGTCGTCGTGACCGGCCAGAGGCGCGGCCGTGTAGGGCGCGGGGAAGACGAAGCTGACCGCAGGGAAGCTGAGCTGGGCACTGACTGAAGTCCCGGCGTCGTGGGTTGATCCCGCAGGGACTCAGAGCCCGCCGCGGCGGGCGCCCTGTGCGGCATTTGCCGTGTGGATGGCGCGGAGCAGCTTGGCAGGGAAATAAACGGAGAAGAACACCACCATGGGCGCCTTCAGGGCCATTTTCTTGACGTTGTGCGCCTTGTACGTACGGTCGAAGCGCTGCACGTAGTAGCGGTAGTCGCGGGGAGAATCCTCGAGCCTGCGTGCGGACATGCCCGAGACCATCTGTGGGACGTACTGGACCTTCAGGTCATGCTCAAAGAGGTGGAGCGAGAGGTCGATGTCCTCGTGCATCTCATCCTTCTCGTCCAGGCACGCCTCATCGCGGATGGTTTCCCAAGCAGACCGACGAAGGGCCATGTTGGAGCCGAAGAGGAAGTGGTACTGGTGCTTTGCCAGGCGGAGCATGAGCTGCCGCATCTTGTCGTCGGCCTTGAGCCCGAACCGCCGCATGGGCATGTCGTAGTAGACCACCGGTCCCGTGGCGGCGGCGACGGACTGGTCCATGAACGCCTTTTGGACCTGCTCGACCCAGTCCGGTTCCAGGACGGAGTCGGCGTCGATGCGGCCCACTACCTCCCCCGTGGCACTGTTCAGGCCGTGGTTGCGGGTGGGAATGAGGCCCTGGGCGCTGTCCTGCCGAAGAAGAAGGATGGGGCTCTCAGGGTATTCCTGCTGCATTTGCCGCACGATCCTGGCGGTCCGGTCCGTGGACAGGTTGTCCACCACGATGATCTCGTCAGCCGGCACGGACTGGTAGATGGCAGCGATGAGGCACTGGCGTATAACGCTTTCTTCGTTGTACGCCGGGATGACGATGGAGACGCCCGGAGGTTCCGGGGCATCCTGGAGGGCACCCGCCAAGGGTCTATCGGCTGACATCTCCTCAAATCTAACACCCGCATCTTTGCCCCTGGCGGAGGCTTTGGTTACAAGCCGGCAAACACTGAAGGGACCCCGGCTGCTGCCGGAGTCCCTTCAGGAGTGGACTGCTTTCCAGGTGAAAGCGCTTAGCTGTTGGTGCCCTTGGCGTCCGAATCAGAGCCTTCGCTGTCCTTGTTCAGGCTCGCCGCGATGTTCTTGACGGCCGTCTTGGCATCCGTGGCTACCTTTGCGCTGGAGTCCTCAACGTTCTTGAAGGCGTCCTTGGTTGCCTGCTCGGCCTCGGCCTTGGCGTCCTCCGGAGTAATGTCCGACGTGCCGGGCTTGGCAGCTTCAGCCCCAGTGGCGGAGGCAGCTGCGTCGGCCGGAGCCGGAGCCGCAGTTTCTGCCGCTGCAGGAGCGGCCGGAACCGGAGCCGGGGTCGGTGTGACCGGGGAAGGGGTCTTCCACGGATCCTCGACCGGCTTGGAAGCCTTCCACGCGGCAACACCGGCAGCGGCAGCTGCGGCGATGACCGTGAAGACCAGCCAACCGCGCTTCTTGGGTTTGGGTTCCTTGCCCAGCTTGGTGGCGACAGCCTTGGAAGCCTCATCTGCCACAGCCTTCAGCTGCTTGCCTGTGGCCTGGGCCTGCTCCTGGACGCTGTGCACAACACCGGAGTCAACAAGCTTCTGGGCAACCGCATCAACCTGCGCCGGAGCATTCTCCAGAACGTGGTGAACCGCTACGGAAGCCTGGCCCAGCTGTTCGGAAAGCTTGGGCAGGTACTCATCCACCACCTTGTCCCGTGCAATCCCCAGTGCCGGAGTTGCCTTGTTGAGGGTCTCCTGGATTTTCGGCGTTGCGTCCTCTACGACATCGTGGATCTTTGGCGCGAGGTGCGCCAGTCCATCCTGGATGCGCGGCGTAACGACTGCCACGCCGTCGGCGAGGTTGTGCGCGGCGGACTTCAGCCCCTCTTGGATCTTGGGGGAAGCGGTGTCAATGCCGTGCTGGATACGCGGAACAGCCCAGTTCACGGCTGCTTCCACACGGGGCGCAGCCCAGTCGCGTGCGTTATCCACACCAACCGCAACGGATTGTTCGAGTTCGCGGGCAATACGGTCTGTTTTCTTCACAACTACCTCCCGATACACGTGCTCGTTTGTTGCTAGCCTACGTCGCTTGGGGAACACCGGCTATTCATCTGGCCGATTCGGCCCGGATTTCACCGAGCGCGGAACCGGCTTTACAACTGCCCCGGCGTTGACCCTGCATGGAAGAATGGGCCTATGACCATTGCAACCGCAAAAGCAACGATCCACACTACCCTCGGCGATATCAAGGTTGACCTCTTCGGCAACCACGCGCCCAAGACCGTGGCGAACTTCATCGGCCTGGCTACGGGCGAGAAGTCCTGGAACCACCCGGAGACGGGCGAGGACAAGACCGGTACTCCCTTGTACAACGGCACCATCTTCCACCGGATCATCAAGGACTTCATGATCCAGGGCGGCGATCCCCTGGGCCGCGGCGTCGGTGGCCCCGGTTACCAGTTCGACGACGAAATCCACCCGGAACTGACGTTCAACGCTCCTTACAAGCTGGCCATGGCGAACGCCGGAATCCAGATGGGCAAGGGCACCAACGGGTCACAATTCTTCATCACCACGGTCAACACCGACTGGCTGTTCGGCAAGCACAGCATCTTCGGCGAGGTCACGGACGAGGAATCCCGCAAGGTTGTGGACGCCATCGAGTCCGTCCGTACCGGCATGGGTGACCGCCCGGTCGAAGATGTCGTCATCAACAGCATCGACATCGAACAGCTCTAGTCGCTCACTGACGCTGAATTAATGAGCTACGGAATCCCGTCGGCAGAGCCGTCCGCTGATATTCCGGTGTGCCCACGGCACCCGGACAGGCCCTCCTATGTGCGGTGCCAGCGCTGCGGGCGCCCTGCGTGCCCCGAGTGCCAGCGGACGGCCGCCGTCGGGTTCCAATGCGTTGACTGCGTCAACGAACAAAAACGTACGACGCCGGCCTACCGGTCCCCGTACGGCGGCGCCCTGGCCGTGGGCCGTCCATTGGTGACGTTCACGATCATCGGTCTCTGCGTGCTGGTGTACATCCTTCAGTGGATTGTGCCCGGCGACCTCATCTTCCAGGACTTTGCGTTTGCCAACGTCTTTGCCGCCACGGAACCGTGGCGCATGCTTACTGCGGCGTTCCTGCACTCCCAAGGCTTCCTTCTCCACATCGTCCTGAACATGTATACGTTGTGGATCTTTGGCCAAGCGCTTGAACCGTTGCTGGGGCGGATTCGTTTCCTGGCGGTGTATGTGATCTCCGCTATCGGAGGTTCAGTCGGCTATCTCCTGCTGACTCCCGATTACCCAATCTCGGGCGTGGTGGGCGCATCCGGCGCGATCTTCGGTCTCTTCGGCGCCATGCTCGTGGTCCAACGCCACAGGGGTGGCGAAACCAAGCAACTGTGGGTTCTGATCGCCATCAATGGCGTCATCGGTTTCTTTATCCCCAACATCGCCTGGCAGGCCCACCTGGGCGGATTGATTACCGGTGGCCTCGCCGCTGCTGCCATCGCCTACGCACCCCGCGGCAAGAACCAGGCTCTCCTCCAAACCGGCGGGTTGGTGCTGGTTGTGGGCTTGTTGGCAGTCCTGACTTGGTTCCGCGTTACCGCCGGCTAACCCTGCCTGGGGTTCCTTCCCTATGTGTCACTCCGCTGTGGGCGCGACGGGTTGCCGCAGGATGGTCCTGAGTTTCTCCGGCGCGCTCCGCCTGGGATCCCCTAGATAGATCTCGTGGTGCTTCCCTGTCATGGTCAGTGACTGTTCCGGTATGAACCGGTGATGCAGCTCATCCAGCACGGGCCCTTCATCATCGTACGGACCAATGTGCAGCGTCTGTACGCTCAGCCCCTCCTCCAGCGGTTCCAACCGGAGCCGCTCCAAGGCAGGGGCGGCTCCCTTTCGGTCCACAGCCTCGCACGCCGCCTCAAAGTGCTCTTGCGTGATCCAGTCCGGCACCATGTTCATCAGGGTCCAATCCCAGAGCGACTTGTCCCTGGCGCTGGTGAAGGCGTCCATGTCATCGGACCACCAGAGTGCCTCCAGCGGCATCACGCCATAGTCCTGGCCCAACTCCGCCTTGCTGAAGAACTTCAGTTTGTACGCCACGGGGTACAACGTGGACAAGGCGTCCTTGTACGACGCCGCAGTATTGGGGTCCCCTGAGCCGTCGATCTTCAAGTACTGAAGGGGCGGAACGGTCAGCACGGAGAACGTACCCCTCGTTGCACTGTAGCTGGGGATCAGCTTCTTGAAGTTGCTCTTCATGGGACAACCGTAAACCTGCCGATTGATGGGCTGCATGAGCTGGAAGACCGTGTTATCCACAGGCGTTATCCACACTGTGAGTAACTTACATGCATGTAGTTAAGGGCTTAACCCTCCAATGGGGCCGTTCCAGGGGCAGATATCCCCCGATTGGCATGGATTTCTCCACACCTGTGGATAACTATGTCCCCACCTATCCCCCTTTTGTGGACAAAGAGGGAGGATTTGAGAGCCCTGTGGACAAGGCTGTTAATTCCCCCGGGGTGAGGGGTCTATCAACAGGGTTATCAACACTGTTAATAACTTACATCTGTGTAGTTCGGCCGGTTGGCAGGGCAGGAAACCCCGGCATTTCAGGGTCTTTCGGACACCAACCCACATGTTTTCCCCATCTGTGGATAACTTGTGGGAACCCTGGTGTTGTTATGTGGGTAACCAGGAAGAGGGGCTCGTCCGCACACCCTCCGAGGCTATGGGGGCGGGCGGAAGGACCGGACTGGAAATGTCGGTTGAGGCCAACGCGGCAATCCCAACGGCTTGAACTTTCGATGAAGATTCGGCCACTATCCACAGCACAGTGCACAGTGGGTAAAACTGTCCCCCGGGCGACGTGGTGGCCTGCTTGGCCGAGGTGCCGGGGTTTTTGGGGCCAAGTGTGTGGATGTCCACAGAAGTTATCCCCGCTTGTGGATAACGTTACGCACTTCTGTGGACAAGAATTCAGGGGAAGGGGTGTTTCAACTGCCCGAGCGGCTTCCGCCTAGGTCCACACCCCTGAGGTCCCACGCCGGTGGCTGTCCACCAGATGGGTGTCGATGATGCCGACCGCTTCCATCAGGGCATACATGGTGGTGGGCCCGACGAAAGCGAAGCCCTTCTTCCTCAGGGCCTTGGAAAGGGCGATGGACTCCGGAGACGTTGTGGGGATCTCCGACAGGCTCCGGGGAGCGGGCGTGCTGTCAGGTTGGAAGGACCACACGAAGTCCACCAGTCCGCCTTCCTCACGCAGGGCAATGGTTGCCTTGGCGTTGGTGATCGCGGCGTGGATCTTCAATCGGTTGCGGACGATACCGGCGTCGAGCATGAGCCGTTCCACGTCAGACTCGGTGAACGCAGCGACACTCTCCGGATGGAAGTCCAGGAACGCCTTCCTGAACGCCTCGCGCTTGCGCAGGATGGTGGCCCACGAAAGGCCAGCCTGGAAAGCCTCCAGGCTGATGCGTTCGTACATCCCCTGCTCGTCGCGCACGGGCATGCCCCACTCGTGGTCATAATAGGCCTGCATCAGTGGATCGGACGCAGCCCACACTGGACGCGCCAGGCCGTCGGGTCCGATGATGCTGCCGTTATCCGGGGTCATGCAATCTCCTCTCAAAGCAACGCGGGGTCACTTATGGCCCCTGGTGAGGTCACTTATGGGCCATAAGTGACCCCGCGTTGCAGGTAGGGGAAGTTTATCTACCTAGGACAATCCCGTGACGCGCATGGTGATGTTGATCCGGCCGTGGTCCAATCCGCAGCCATCAGGAGCAGTGCCCGGGAGCACCTTGGGGATGCCGTGGTAGGCAAACCGGGAAGGACCGCCAAAGACGAAAAGGTCCCCTGAGCGCAGTTCCACGTCCTCATACGGTTTTGTGCGCGTCTGGGTGTTGCCGAACCGGAAAATGCACGACTCACCAATGCTGATGGAGACCACAGGAGCGTCGGAATGCTCGTCTTTGTCCTGGTGCATGCCCATGGCAGCCCCATCGGCGTAGTAGTTCACCAGAGCCGCGTCCGGGGCGTAATCCTCGGAGAGACCCAGCAATGACTCGTCAACGCCCACCTCCCGCGAGTAGGCAGCGGAGACCGCCTTTTTCCCCAGACGGACCATCCAGTCCGGAAAATCGAGGACAGCTTGCCCGTTCACGTCCGTAGCTGTCCGCGAGTAACGGTACGGCTGCCAATGCCAGCCGAGGCACACGGTGCGTACCGACATTTGGTGCCCGCCGGGAAGCGTGGCAGCCCGCAGCGGAACGGGTCCCTGGGACCATTCACCGAAACGGGCTACTATCCAGCGCTGCTGCTCCAAAGTCAGCCAACCCGGGACGTGAACCGCGCCGGGCCGCACCAGGCGAGGACCGGCGTCGTGCGTTTCCGGCTGAACCAGCTCACGCGGAAACAGGGCGTCGTCACTCACGCGGCTGCCTCCAGCGTGAGCAATGCCCGCTTGGCTTCGGGGCCGCCGAGGTAGCCACCGAAGCTGCCATCGGACTTGACCACCCGGTGGCAAGGCACGATCACAGGCAGAGGATTGGTGGCGCAAGCGGTCCCCACCGCGCGGACAGCGTTGGGGCTGCCCGCAGCCTGTGCCACCTGTGCGTAACTCGCAGTGTTTCCATAGGGAATCCTCGGCAGGTGCCGGAGGACGTTGAGACGGAAACCGCGGGACAAGCGGAAGTCGAGGAGGAGGTCGAAATCCCGGCGCTTGCCTGCGAAGTACTCGTCGAGTTCCCGTGCGGCGTCATCCAAGCGGAGGGGGGCTTCCAGGATGCGTGGGCTGACAGTGTCGGCAAGCAGCTGCAAAACGGAGTCGTGGTTTTCCAGTTCAAAGGCGACCCGGATGATTCCCCGGTCCGTTGCCGCGAGCAGCAGCTTCCCCACTGGAGAATCGATCGTACGGTAGGCGATGTCCATGGCGTGGGTCAGTTGGGCGTCGCGGGCAAGCCGGGCGTGGAGGTTGGCCAGGGCGGGCTGGAGCCCAACATCCAGGGGCTCCAGGAGGGAAACCACCTCGTCATGCGCAAGGCTGGGGTCGAGGGTCATTGGACTTCACCTTTCGATGATGAATGGACCAGCGAAGCAGGAGATTGGATAACTGTGCGGAGTGCTTTCACGCCATCGGCGCCTGCACGGCGTGCCGCCTCAGGCGAACTGCCGAGGAGAACGCCGATCTCCTTGTAAGGAAGGCCGGCGAGGTAGTGGTAGGCCACTGCCTGGCGCTGCTTCGCCGGCAGTTTGGCGACGGCGTCGAGAAGTTCGGTGTCCGTGTCGCCCGGCAGGCCCAGGCGGGTCGGCTGTTCGGGCGGATGGTCCACAGGCAGGGCGCGCCGGGCTCCGGCACGGAGGTGGTCAATGCACTTCCGGTGGGCAATGGTGACCAGCCAGGCTTCGACGTTGGCATCCACGGGCAGATCCGGATAGGCCTGGAGCGCCGCAAGGAAGGTGTCCGACCACGCGTCGTCGGCGTCGTGGACACCCAGGATCGCGCGGCACACCCGAAGCACGGTTGCACCGCGTTCCTGCACTACTGCCTCGAAGGGTTTCTTGCTGGCCTGTCCGTTCTCCATCAGAAGAGCTTGCCCTCTCTCACGGAGTCCGGTTCTTCGAGCTCCAAGAGGAAGCGCTTGTTCCGAAGTCCGCCCGCATATCCCGTGAGCTGGCCCTTCCGGCCCACCACGCGGTGGCAGGGGATGATGATGCTGATGGGATTGCGTCCGACGGCGGAACCGACTGCCTGCGCAAGGTGGGGATCTCCCATCTCCGCGGCGAGTTCCCCATAGCTGACGGTTTCCCCAAAGGGAATGTGTTGAAGGCGGGCCCAGACCTTCTCTTGGAAAAGGTTGCCTCGCGCCTCAAAGGGAACGCTGAATTCGGTGCGTTGACCGTTCAGGTACTCGGACAACTCGCTCCAGGCATGGGTGAAGACCGGGTCCTCAAGGGAGACCGGTTCCCCGAAATAGTCGGGCGCGGGCATATGCCAGTGCCCTTCGTAGAAAATGCCCGTCAAACACTCCCTGCGGGCGGTCAGCGTCAACTGCCCCAGCGGGGAATCCAACGTGGTGTGCCGGTTGCTCATATCCTGTAGACGCCAGCGGACACCGGAATGTGAGGTCCGGAATTCCTAGGAGCGCCAGCGGGTGGTCATGAGGAACCCAACAATCGCGATGCCGAAGCCCGCAACGATGTTCCAGGAGGCCCAGTCGCGGACCGGGAATTGGCCTTCAGTGATGTAGAAGGTGATGATCCAGAGGAGGCCGAGGATCATGAGGCCGAACATGACGGCCTTGTACCACACCGGGTTGGGCTTGTATTGCTGTGTGGCCGAGGTCTGTTGGGTCTGGCGGGCAGGCCGCTTGCGGGGCTTGGACTCGGGCACGGATCCTCCTGGACTGCTCTGTTGATACCCGTCGCGCTGGCCTTGATATCCTGCAGGAAGGAAATTTCCAGCGGTTAACGGCCACACGGCGTTCCGGGTTGGTTCTAGCTGTCAAGTCTAGCCGCAACTCGGGATACGCCAGTGACGCCCGCGCCCTATAAGAGGAGACCCTGTGGCGCACCAGCAGACGACGGCGGCATCTGCCGTGCCGTCCGCGAGCCAAGGGGAGGAATTGCGCCCCCGCAAGAAGCGCGGCGCCTCAAATGTCATCCGGAAGATCAGCCAGATCCTGGGTGAGCTGCTCATCACGGCGGGCATTGTCCTGCTCCTCTTCGTGGCGTGGGAATTGTGGTGGACCAACGTTGAAGCCGACGCCAAGCAGACCGAGGCCGTCAAGAGCTTCGCCCAGGAATTCACTGGACCGGTAGCCCCTGCAGCACCCGCGGGCCCTGTGGACTACGGAACACCCGTTGTCGGCAAGGCCCCTGGCCACGGCGGAACCATCGGCATCATGTACATCCCGCGTTTTGGCCAGGACTACACGCGCCCCATCATCGAAGGCACCAGCTCGGATGTCCTGGATACCTTGGGCCTTGGACACTACGGAAGCACCAGCATGCCCGGGGCGCCGGGCAACTTTGCGGTGGCCGGCCACAGGCAAACCCACGGCGCCGTCCTGGACAACATCCATACGCTGGTTCCCGGCGACAAGATCTACGTCCAAACTGCCGACGGCTACTACACCTACGTTTTCCGCAACAACCAGATCGTTCTGCCCGACCGCACCGACGTTCTGCTGCCCGTGCCCACGCAGTCGGGAGCCACCCCCACGGAGAGCTTCCTGACGATGACCAGTTGCAACCCCAGGTTCGGTGCGCAGGAACGCATCATTGCCTACTCCTTACTGGAGAGTTGGCAACCTGCCTCAGCAGGACCGCCGTCGGAAATTGCCGCCCAAGTAGCCCGTGCCCACGGAAAGGGGTAGCAGATGTACGCATGGATCTTCCGGAACTTGCCCGGCCCGCTGTGGGTGCGGATCCTCACTTCGCTGGTACTGGTGGGAGTAGCCCTGGTACTGATGGTCGAGTTCCTGTTCCCCTGGTTTTCCCAATTCACCACCCTGACTGACTCAACGATTGGTTTAGTGCAGCAACCATGAGCACAACAAAGATTTTGGTAGTAGATAACTACGACAGCTTCGTCTACACACTGGTGGGCTACCTCCAGGAACTGGGCGCCGAAACAACTGTCGTCCGGAACGACGACGTCACTTTGGCTGAGGCCACGGAACTGGCGGCAACCCGCGACGGCGTCCTCGTGTCGCCCGGGCCGGGCACCCCTGCCGAAGCCGGCGTCTGCATCGAGCTCATCAAGTGGTGTGGTGAAGCCTCCAAGCCCATGTTCGGCGTCTGCCTTGGGCACCAGGCCCTTGCCGAAGCCTACGGCGGAGTGGTGACCCACGCCCCTGAGCTCATGCACGGCAAGACCTCCCCTGTGCGGCACGAAGGGAAGAGTGTCTTTGCCGGCCTCCCCTCTCCCGTCACAGCAACCAGGTACCACTCCCTCGCAGCCGTTCGCGACTCCATTCCTGATGTCCTGGAGGTCACGGCGGAGACCACGAACGGTGTCGTGATGGGCCTCCAGCACAAGACCGCTCCGCTCTGCGGCGTCCAGTTCCACCCGGAGTCAGTGCTCACCGAGGGCGGTTACCAGATGCTGGGTAACTGGCTCGAATCCCTTGGCATGACCGGCGCAGCCGAGCGTGCCGCGCAGCTGAGCCCGCTGATCAAGCAGTAGCCGCCCGGCCCCCACAGGCTATTTTTTGGTGGGCGTGGGCTTCGGCGTCGGGGTGTCCTCAGTCGGCGTAGGAGTGGGCGTTGGCGGTGGGGCAGGAGCCTTGGCAACCGTAACGGTGACCGTCTTGCCCTGATCGACCTCGGTGTTGAAGACCTCGCTCTGTGCGGTGACCTTGCCCGGCTCTACCTGCGAGTTCTCCTGCTCCACCACCACCATGGTCAGGCCGTTGGCCTTCAGTGCCGCCTCGGCCTCGGCCTGGGGCAGCCCGATGAGCTGTGGCATCAGGACCTTGCCGGAGGAGATCTGCAGCTCCACCGTTGAGTTGGTGGCAATCGGGGCCCCCGGTGCCGGGGCTGTGCCTATGACCTGGCCCATGGGTACGGTGGCGCTGTGCGTCCGGACACTGTTGATATCGCCCGTGATGCCGAGTTTCCGGAGGACATCGGTGGCATTCGCTTCTGTACGTCCCACGATGTCCGCCGGTATGGTCACCGAGCTTGGACCGCTGGAGACCTTGAGGATCACTTCGCCGTCCTGGTTCACCATTGAACCCGCAGCCGGTGTGGTGCCTATGGCCATGTCCTTGGCGACAGTATTGCTGGCCTCGCGTACCGACTTTGGCACGAGCTTCAGTGAATAGAGCTTCTGGATCGCCTGGGATTCGGTCATGTTGGCCACCACCGGCACCTCGACCTTGGCAGGCTCGGCAGGCTTGGCGTTCATGAGGTTGTAGAGCCAGAAACCGCCGCCGGCCAACACCAGGAGCGTGAAGATCACCAGCGTCGCGATCCAAGCACGACGGCGGGACCTCTGCTGGGCAGGCCGCTCACGTTCCGGTGGGAGGCCCAGGGGAAGGGGTTCCTCATGTGCCCGGTCAAGGGGTTCTTCCTTGAACTGGTCCACATCCAGCAATCCCACGGCCGTGGCACTAAGGAGCTGCGTGGAGGGGTTATCGTCTTCCACAAGGTCGTTTGGATCGGTGGGGGCTTCGCTGGCCGCGACGGCGGGCACCGGGATGCCATTGCTCGCGGCACGAAGGGCCCGACGGAAGGCGGCGGCATCCTGGAAGCGATCCGTTCGGCTCTTCTGCAGGGCCTTGACCAGCACCGAGTCCAGCGCCTCGGTGACATCCGGGTTGTGTGCACTCGCAAGGTCCGGAGTTTCGCGGACGTGCTGGTAGGCCACTGACACCGGGCTGTCGCCCACGAAGGGCGGCCGGCTGGTCAGGAGCTCATACAGGAGGCAGCCGGCCGAGTAGAGATCGCTGCGGGCGTCCACGGTTTCGCCCCTGGCCTGCTCCGGTGAGAGGTACTGTGCGGTACCCACAACCGCCTGGGTCTGGGTCATCGTGGCCGCGGAGTCGGCCATGGCACGCGCGATGCCGAAGTCCATGACTTTGACTTCACCGGTGTCCGCGCAGACCATGACGTTGGCCGGCTTGATGTCCCGGTGGACAATCCCGGCACGGTGGCTGTACTCCAAGGCAGCGAGTACACCCAGCGTGTAGCCGATGGAATCCTCTACGCCCAGTTCCTTCGCCTTGATCATGTCCCTCAACGTGCGGCCCGAGACGAACTCCATGACGATGTACGGAACGCGCACATCCTCTCCGGGGCCACCCGGAACGGAATACTCTCCCGTATCAAAGATGGCGACGATGGAGGGATGGTTGAGCGCCGCGACGGCCTGGGCTTCACGCTTGAAACGGGCCTGGAACTGCGGATCGCGGGCAAGGTCCGCGCGCAGGACCTTCACCGCGATGGTTCGTCCCAGCAGGGTGTCTGTTCCCTTGTAGACGTCAGCCATGCCGCCACGACCGATCAACTCACCGAGTTCATAGCGTTCATTGAGGATGCGCTGTGAAGACACAGGTGTGCTCTCCTCTCGATGCGCGGGGCCGGGACGGGGCGTAGACATGGTGGTTTAGCGGCCTGTTGGGGAAGCAGAGCTTGACGGGTTGGCTTTTGTGGAGCCTGGGTTGGTGGGGATGAGCTCCTTGGACAGATAGTAGGTCACAGTGGAACCGGCCGGTACCTCGGTGCCTGCAGCCGGCGACGAACGAACGAACGTTCCGGGCTGCTGGCTGATGGATCCGTTGACGTCCTCACCCTTGACATACTTCAGTCCCGCGCCCTGCAGGGCTGCCTGCACTTGGCTTTCGGGAACACCCTCGCCAATGGTGGGCACCGCAACCATCTCGGGACCCGCGGAGTAGGTCACTGTAATGGTGGTTCCGGGGTCCACCGGACCGGTGGGATTGAGGCTAAGCACCGTTCCAGGTGCTGACTGATCGAATTTCTCTTGTCCGTCGACGCCGAGACCGAGCGCACGGAGCTTGGCGCTGACCGTCTCGAATGGTTGTCCCTGGAATTCCTCCGGGATGATGTTGATCTTCTGCGGGGTCGACTGGGTGGGCGACGGCGCTTCAGAGGTCTGGGTGGGCGTTGGTGACGGAGTGGCCGACGACGACGTGGGGCTGGGCGAGCGGCTGGTGCTGGCCGACGTCGACTGGCTGGGCGAAGGGCTCGGCGAGAAGAATCCGGACTGCGAAATCAGGAAACCAATCAGCGCGAACAACACCAGAAGGATCAACGCGACAAGCGGCCACGTCCAAGGGCTGCGTTTTTTGCGTTCCGGTTCCGGATCGTCGTAGCGCTCGTCATCGCTGTAGATGACTTCTTCATCGTCGTTCAGCTGCCGCTCTGCCTCCAGGGCGTTGGCACGCGTCAGGGGGTTGTCGGCGGAAGCCGCGGCGGCTCCCACAGCAGCTCCGGCTGCGCCGGCGCCCAGCACCGGAAGCGCGGAGGTCGCCGTCGACGATTGCTCCTTGCCGTACGGCGAAGCGACGACGCCGGTGGGTGCCGTTGCGGTGTTGACCGGCGCCGTGATGGGGCCGGTAGCGCCTTCGAACAACAGCATTCCGGGGACGGCGGCGTGTGCCGTGGCGATGTCGCCGTTGCGGATGGCTTCGGCTGCTTCTGCCAGCTTGATGGCGTTGGCCGGCCTGTTCTTGGGGTCCTTGGCCAGCATGGACATCAACAGCGCACGTACGGGAACCGGAAGGGTGTCCGGAAGCGGCGGCGGAGCGTCGTTGACCTGCGCCAGGGCGATGGCAATCTGGGATTCACCGGAGAACGGACGGTGGCCGGTGAGGCACTCGTAACCGATGACGCCAAGCGAATAGATGTCGGACGAACCCGTGGCCGTCTGGCCCGTGGCCTGCTCCGGCGCCAAGTACTGCGCGGTGCCCATGACCTGGCCGGTCTGGGTCAGCGGTACCTGGTCCGCCAGGCGGGCGATGCCAAAGTCAGTAACCTTGACCCGGTTGTCCGGTGTGATCAGCAGGTTGCCGGGCTTGATGTCGCGGTGCACCAGGCCTTGCGCGTGGGCCACGGCAAGGGCGCGGGCCGTCTGGGCGATGATGGAGAGCGTCATGTCCGGGGACAGCACCTGCTCGCGCTCCAGGATCCCGCTGAGAGGGTGCCCGGGCACGAGCTCCATCACGAGGTAGGCGGAGCCGGCTTCCTCGCCGTAATCGAAGACATTGGCAATGCCCACGTGGTTAAGGAGGGCTGTGTGGCGCGCCTCGGCACGGAAGCGCTGCAGGAAGCCGGGGTCCCCCGTGTATTCCTCCTTCAGCACTTTGATGGCCACGATCCGGCCAAGGATCTGGTCCTTGGCCTTCCAGACCTCGCCCATGCCACCAATCGCAATGCGACTGGTCAGCTGGAACCTGCCGCCGAGTGTGATTCCCGAAGTAGGCCTCACTTATTCAACACCGCCTCAAAAATCTTCTTCGCGTTCGGACTGGTTAGCTGGGCACCGCTGAGCACGTCCACACCTTCCATGACGATGGTGACGGCTACTTGCGGGTCGTTTGCCGGGGCGAACCCGGTAAACCAAGAGTTGTTCACACCGGAATCCCCGAGTTCGGCCGTGCCGGTCTTGCCGGCCACCTTGATGCCGGGAACGGCCGCGCCCTTGGCAATACCGTTGTCCACGGCACTGGTCATCCACTCGGTGATCTGGCTGGCAATCGGCTGGGTGGTGCTGGTGCGCAGCGGTTCGGGCTTGGTTTCGCTGATGACACGGAGGTCGGGAGCGCGCACCGTTTGAACCAGGTTGGGTTTCATCTGCACACCGCCGTTGGCGATGGCGGCCGTCATCATGTTGATCTGCAGCGGCGTGGCCTTCACGTCGCGCTGACCCACCGAGGACTGGGCCAGCTGGGCCTGGTCCAGGTCCTTGGGGAACACACTCTTGGCTTGCTGGAGCTTGAGCTGGTCGCCGAAGGTCTCGCCGAAGCCGAACTTTTCAGCCTGTTGGCGGATCGCGTCCTGGCCGAGGTCCAGTGCGATGCTGGCGAACGGCGTGTTGCAGGACTGCTCCAAAGCAAAAGCGAACGACGCCGTCTCCCGGACGTTGCAGTTACCGCCGGCATAGTTGGGGAGGCTGGCGTTCGACCCCGGAAGCGGGAGGCTGCTGGGGTTTGGCAGCTCGCTGTCCTTGTTGTACTTGCCCGAGTTCAGGGCTGCCGCAGTGTCAATGAGCTTGAAGACCGAGCCGGGCGAGAGCAGGTTGCCCGTGGGACCGCTGACATTCTGGTTCAGGTTGATGCCCGGGACCTGGTTCAGCTTGGCCATGTTCGCCTCCGCGGCAGCGGTGTCGTGCGTGGCTATCAGGTTGGGGTCGTATGACGGCTTGGAGACCATGGCAAGGATGGCTCCGGTCTTCGGGTTGGTGACCACGATTGAGCCACGCTGCCCGTCAGGAATGAGGTCGTAAGCCAGTTTCTGGATGGCAGGATCCAAGGTCAGCTCAACTGAGGCACCCTTGGGCTCCTTGCCCAGGAACATCTGGCTGATGCGGTCCAGGAACAGCTGGTCCGAATTGCCCGCCAGTGTCTCGCCCATGGACTGCTCAAGACCTGTGGATCCAAAGCCCCTGGAGAAGAACCCGGTGACGCCTGCGTAAAGCTCAGGCTGGGGGTAGGAGCGCTGGAACGCGCAGGATTCTGTTCCCGGCACGGACTCCGCCACCGGCTTCCCGCCCACGATGATTGCACCGCGTTCATTGCAGAAGGTCGCCAGGATGGCGCGCTGGTTCCAGGGGTTGGCGTTGAGGTCGTCCGCGCCAATGACCTGGACGTAGCTGATGGCGCCGAAAATCAACGCGAACATGGCGACGGCGGCCATCCAGGAGCTGCGAATAGCCTGGTTCATTGATGCTTCACCGCCTCTGTTGGTGCGCTCGGGGTCTGTCCTGTTGCAGTTTTGACTGTGCCCTGGGAACTGGTGGTCGGGGACTTGTTAACCATGGGAGTGGTGTCCACGGGGCCGCGGGCCGTATTGGAGATCATGAGCAGCAGCCCGACGATGATCCAGTTGGCCAACAGGGATGAACCTCCGGCCGCCAGGAACGGCGTGGTCAGGCCGGTCAAGGGAATGAGCCGCGTGACGCCACCGATGACCACGAAGCATTGGAGGGCAATGGCGAACGACAAGCCGCAAGCCAAGAGCTTTCCGAAGGCATCGCGTGTTCCGAGGGCTGCACGGAAACCACGGGTGAAGAGCAGCATGTAGAGCATGACGACGGCGAAGAGGCCGATCAGGCCCAGTTCCTCGCCAATGAGGGCCACGATCATGTCACTGTTGGCGAACGGCACCAGGTCCGGCCTGCCCTGGCCAAGCCCGGTTCCCACCAGGCCACCATCTGCCATGCCGAACAGGCCTTGGACAATCTGTCCGCTGCCGCCCGGTGACCTGCCGAAGACCTCGGGGGTAAAGGCGTTGATCCAGCTGTCGATCCTGAAGGCGACGTGGGAGAAGATTTTCGACGCAATGAAACCACCGCCGAGGATCAACGCAAGGCCAATGACCACCCAGGAGATGCGGCTGGTGGCCACGTAGATCATCACGATGAAAAGTCCGAAGAAGAGGACCGACGAGCCCAGGTCGCGCTGGAAGACCAGGACGCCGATGCTCACGAGCCAGGCGGTGATCATCGGACCCAGATCCTTGAAACGCGGGAACTGCATGGGACCGATCTTGCGGCCTGCCAGGAGGATGAGGTCCCTGTTGGAGGAAAGATAACCGGCGAAGAATATGGCCAGGGTGATCTTGGCGATTTCGCCCGGCTGGAAGGTCATGGGCCCGATGCGGATCCATACGCTTGCGCCCAGCACTTCGCCGGCAGAGATGCCCGGTACCAAGGGCAGGACCAGCAGCAAGGCGCTGGCTGCCAGCGAAATGTAGGTAAACCGGCGAAGAACGCGGTGGTCCTTGAGGAACCAGATCACGGCGATGGACACTGCCATGGCTATGAGCGTCCACCGGAGCTGGTTGTTGCCGGTATCGTCGCCGGGGCCATCCATGCGGTGGATCAGCGCCAGGCCAAGGCCGTTGAGGGCCACGACAATTGGAAGTATTACCGGATCGGCATACTTCGCCCGCAGGCGGAGGACTACGTGGAACGCGAAAGCTGCAACAGCGAGCAGGCTCGACTGGAACCAGAAGTCGCTGTCGAGTCCCTTCCCGGAATTGAGGCTGACCAAGGCGCTGGCGCCGATTCCCACGGCGAGGGCCAGCACGATAAGCAGCAGCTCGACGTTCCGGCGGGGCTTGGGGGCGGTTTCAGTCTGGATCATTTTGCCCCCTCACAGGGAGTCGGTACGGGCGAAGGCGTGGGGCTGGCGACGGCCGCCGTGCTTGGAATCGGCACCGTGGCTGTTGGGGTCGGCGTCGTTGATGCCTTGGGCGTAGCCGTGCCGGTTGGCGAGGTGCTGGGGCAATTCACCGAGGCACTGCCATACTGCTTCAGGTTTTCCACAATCAGCTGGGCATCGTGGAGGTCACCGGCCGGGACGGTCTGGCGAACGCTTTGCTGACCGTACTCGGGCAAGGAATCGACCCTGACATCGGTCACTGCTTCCAGCCGGGACAGCTGGATGGGGCCAAGCCTCTGGGAAATACCGTTGAAGATGGCAACGCGCTGGTCGTATTCACCCACGTAATAGCGCGTCTGCGTCCAGGCATAGCCAAGCCAGAGGCCAACCACGACGCCGAGGACCACAAATGCGGCGACGGCGGGCATCAGCCAGCGGTTGCGGCGACGCGGAGGCTCCTCGATCTCGGGGCGGTCCTGCTCGGCCTTGTGCGTCAGGACTGTGGCGGCCCGACGTGCGACCGTGCGGCCGGCAACGGTGGGGATGGATCCGGTTTCTGCTGCCGAGGCCGCGGCGCCCACCAATTCGTGCGGACGGCTGGCCAGTTCTTCGCGCAGAACTTCCGCTGACAGGTGTTCGCCAAGGTGCGGATCGGTGGTCGCGGGAGGTTCGTCGGCTGATTCGGAATCTTCGGACGATTCGTCCGTCTTTTCCGTGCCCTTTGTCTGCTCACCGTCAGTGGACCGCTTGTCGTCGTCAGCGGAAGACGCTCCTGAGTCCGTCTCCTCGCCGGCCTTCGTCTTTGATGCGGAGGCGGCCCCGGAGGCCTTGCCTGCCGGCGGTTCGTCGGCGGACTTGGTGGCCGTGACAGCGTCCGGTTCATCGACGGCGGCAAGCGCCGCGGCCGGTACGACGTCGACGGCGGCCGTGTTGACGTCGTCGACCGTTTCCTCGGCGATTTCCAGCATGACAACGGTGACGTTGTCCGGGGCCCCGGCCTCGAGGGTCAGGTCCACCAGGATCTCCGCACATTCGCGCAGGTCCTTGGTTTCACGGACCACGCGCTCCACAACGTGTCCTGCCACGTAATTCAAGCCGTCGGAGCACAGCAGCCAGCGTTCACCGGCTTCTACGTCCAGGACGTCCAGGTCCAGTTCAGGGCTGGCGTCAACGTCTCCGAGAACGCGCATCAGGACGTTCTTGTGCGGATGGGTCTCTGCTTCTTCAGGACGGAGCCGGCCCTCGTCAATGAGTCGCTGGACGAAGGTGTGGTCAACGCTGATCTGCTCGAACTTCTTGTTGCGCAGGCGGTACGCGCGGGAATCGCCGATGTGGGCGAAGTGGAGCTTGCGGTCCTCAAGGAGCAAAGCCGTGACCGTCGTACCCATGCCGGACAGCTTGGGATTCTGGTGGACGAGCTCGGAGAGGAGGGAGTTGGCGGTTTGGATCTCGTCAGCCAGGACGGTGTCGGCGCCGTCGGGGTAGTCGTCGTGGTCCAGGTGGATCATGTCCAGGACGGTCGAAGCGGAGGCGACATCGCCGCCGGCATGTCCACCCATGCCGTCGGCAACCACTGCCAGATGGCGGCCCACGTAAGCGGAGTCGTCATTCTTGGAGCGGATCCGGCCGACGTCGGAACGCGCCGCGTAGCGCATGATCAACGGGCGCTCCGCGGGCTGTTCCTTGTCCTTGGGGGTCTCGGGAGAGGCCATGGACTATGGCCTCAATTCAATGACCGTCTTGCCGATTCTCACGGGGACACCGAGCTCCACCGGCAAAGCGCGCGTGAGCTGCTGATCGGCCAGGTAGGTGCCGTTGGTTGAGCCGAGGTCCTCGATGAACCACCGGCTGCCCTGCGGGAACAAACGCGCATGCCGTCCGGAGGCGTAGTCATCCTCGAGGACCAACGTTGCTTCCTGTGCGCGGCCGAGCAGGATCGGGCTGGCGGCGAGGGGAACCGTGGTGCCCTTGAGGGGACCCTCGGTGACAACGAGCTTGCGGGCGTGCTGGATGGCCGGCGGTGGCGAAGCGGCCAGTTCCGGATGTTTGCGGACTTCGCGCGCCGTGGGGACTCCGGTCACGGCCTTGCGGCCGATCTGGAAGTCACGGCGCATGGTGGACACGATGCTGAAGATCAGAATCCACAGCAGCAGGAGGAACCCAAAGCGAAGCGCTGTAATGGTCAGTTCGCTGACATCGTTCACGCGTGGCCACCCGGGGTCTGGGGGAGGAGGCGGAAAATAATCTTGGTACGTCCCATCGTGATGGTTGAGCCGTCTGTAAGCTCCACGCTGCCGTTTACCTTGTGTCCGTTGACGTAGCTGCCGTTCGTGGAGCCGAGGTCCACAGCCCATGTACTGCCGTGTCCGGTGCGCACTTCAAGGTGCTTCCGCGAAACACCGGTGTCATCCACCAGGATGTCAGCTTCCGAAGAGCGGCCCAGCACGACGCTCGGGGCGTTGAGTGAGTACCGCTGGCCGTTGATGTCCAAAACAGGCTGGAGGCGCGTGGGCTGCCGGGCCGGGGCTGCGGGAACATTGGCCCGGGGAGGCTGCGGGGCAGGAGCCCCATCGCCGGAAGACTTCTCGGTCCGGGAAGCAATTTCGAAGTGGCCTGCCCGTTCTTCGTCGTTTCGACGGAACGAGATCCTGACAGCTCCCTGGAGCGTGTAGCCCTGGCTGCGCACGTGCTGGATGACGACATCGCACAGTTCCTCGGCGAGCGGCGTTCCCCACTCCTGGGCCCGGGCGAAATCCTCATCGCTGAGCAGGACATCGAAAACATTGGGAGCGAGCGTACGTCCGGCGGAAATAGTGATGGACTGGTTGTCCAGTTCCCGCCTCAGTTTGCTCGCGATTTCCACCGGCTCAACCCGTGCCCGCGACCCTGTGGAGAAGACGTTGCGGACGGCTTTTTCAATGCCGCGCTCGACTTTGTCCAGCAAACCCATGTTCCTTCTCCTTTCCTTGCCGCGGCACCTGCTGTGCCTGGTCCGATACTCCTGCTGTTGGTCCGTCTGTGCACACACCAAAGTGAGTGCCGAGCGGCCCTTCCACTTCCCGATACTACTGGGACTGACTGGGAATGACCTTAATCCACAACGCCTTGTGCCCCGGAAAAGTTCGGCCGTGGCCCGCGTTGGCGGGGCTCCCGGGGGGTGAAAAAACCTTGAATTTCCGCGGATTCATGGGTATTTGTCCCCTTTCCAAGGCGTGGTACGCGGCTCGATTGGTGTTTTGCTCCGCATGTCCGTTATGCTTGATCTCGCTGCTTTTGAAGGAAGCGAAGCTGGGAAACCAGTGAAGATCCGGAAAAAGAAGTTGCGCGCGAGTGGCGGAACGGCAGACGCGCTGGCTTCAGGTGCCAGTATCCGAAAGGGTGTGGGGGTTCAAATCCCCCCTCGCGCACGCAATGAAAAGCCCCCGATCTACGGATCGGGGGCTTTTTTGTTGCCCGTCCACCCAACCAGGGGACAGCACGCGTCCTAATCAGCCCTCATTAGGGCATGTGCTGTCCCCTAGTTGGGTGAGGGCTAGGGGAGTTGGCGCTTCAGGGCACGTCCCAGGCGTGATGCGGCTTCTTCCAGCTTTTCGGCGGAGACGTCGCCGTAGGCCAGGCGCAGGTGGCGGTCGGCATCCGTTCCCGGTCCCGAGGGGAAGAACGAGCCGCGCTGGTACTCCACACCCTCGGCACTGGCGTCCGCTGCCAGCTGGTCCGGATCCACTGCATCGTCGGCCAGTCGCGGCCACAGGAACAGCCCGCCCTCGGGAAGCAAGGACTCAAACGCGCCCGGCGCTTCCCGGTCCAGCGCTGCCACCAGGGTCTCTGCACGGCTGCGGTAGAGGGCACGTGCCTTGTTCAGCGTGGCGTCGAAGATTCCGGGGTCGGACGTGACGAGCTCGCCGATGATCGCCTGGACCAGCGTCGAGCTATGGGAGTCCTGGCGGCTGCGAAGTGCCACAAGGTCGCGGGCCAGGTGTTCGGGGGTCACGGTCCACCCCAGCCGAAGCCCGGGACCCAGCGTTTTGGTGAACGTATTAATGTGCAGCACGTGGTCGGAGTTGTTGAATTCCTCCACGCTCTCCTGTTCTCCCGCGAAACGCAGCTCACGGTAGGGGTTGTCCGCCAGGATCACGAAGCCATAGTGCTCCGCGAGGCGCACGAGTTCCGCACGGGCTTCCCCCGGCATGGTGCCCTGCGAGGGATTGTGGAAGTCCGGCACTGTATAGAGGGCGGATGGTCGGGCACCGCCGCGCAACAGGTCGCTGAGATGGTCTACGTCCAGCCCGCGCGGCCCGACGAACACCGGCAGGGTCCTGGCGTCGGAGAGCTGCAGCCCACGAAGGAACAACGGGAAGATCGGGTTGTCCACGGCTACCAGGTCGCCGCGCTCCACCACGGCCTGAATCGCCAGGGACAAGCCATGGAAGCCGCCGTTGGTAATCAGGATGCGGTCCACAGGCACCCCTTCACGCTCGGCGATCCATTCGCGCAAGGGCGAGATGCCTTCCGTCCGCGAATACTGCAGGGCGGGAACCCCCGGCCGCGCCAATACACGGGCTGTTGCTTCCGCTATCTCTGTGGTGGGAAGGACGCCCGGATCCGGAATGCCACCCAGCAGTTCGATTGCGTCCGCGCGCTTGTCGCGCAGGGTGGCGTCACCGAAACCCTTGGGTGCCGTGAAGGCCTCGATCAGGACAGGCCTGCGGGTGGTGGTCAGGTTCACGGTCATGCTGATGCCTTCGCTAGTTGTTTGGTGTCGGATACTGGCGCGGCCAAGGGGATCGCCTCCAGGAGTGACTGTGTATAGGGATGCTGCGGCCGCAGGAAGATGTCTTCCACAGGCCCGTCTTCGACGACCTGCCCGCGCCGCAGCACGGAAACTGTGTCCGCCACCTGCCGCACCAGCGCGAGGTCGTGGGAAACGAACAGATACGTCAGGCCCAGTTCGCGCTGCAGCTTGGACAGCAGCTCCAGGATTCCCGCCTGGACGCTCACGTCGAGTGCGGACGTCGGCTCGTCCAGAACGACGACGTCGGGCCGCACCACGAGCGCGCGGGCGATAGCTACGCGCTGCCGTTGGCCGCCGGACAGATTCGCGGGCCTGCGTGATGCCACTGATTCGGGCAGGCCCACCGCATCCAATGCTTCACGGACACGTTGGGCCCGTTCTGCCTTGGTCCCCACTCCGAACTGGTCCAGGGGTTCCCGGATGATCCTGCTGACCTTCCACGTGGGGTCCAGTGACGTGAACGGGTTTTGGTAGACCAGCTGGAGATGGCGCCGGATTTCCCGGACCTCAGCCCGCGACCGTCCAGACGTCGATTCCCCGGCTACCGCGATCTCCCCACCGTCCGCTTGTTCAAGACCGAGCAGCAGCCGGACTGCCGTTGTCTTTCCCGATCCTGATTCGCCCACTAAGGCGTGGGTGCGTCCGCGTTCAACGGAGAACGAGACCCCATCTACGGCCAGCACTTCCTTGCCGCCTGCGGTGAAGCGTTTTGTCACGGCACGCACGTCGATCTGGGCGGGCCCAACAGATGGTGGGCCGGCCGCGTCCGTCCGGGAGCCGCCGTCGTGCACTGCATCAGTGGCGAGCCGCTGGTTCCGGTACCTGTCCGGATGCAAAGCCGGGACGTCCGCTTGGAGATTCCTGGCGTACTTGGTCCTGGGTGCCGCGAAAATCTCGCGCGAAGCGCCGCTTTCCTGGACCGCTCCATCCTTCAAGACGACCAGGGAATCGGCGCGCTCGGCGGCAATTGCGAGGTCGTGCGTGATGAGGAGCAGGCTGATGTCCAACTCGCTCCGGAGCTCGGTCAGCATGTCCAGGATCAGCTTTTGAACGGTGACGTCCAAGGCCGAGGTGGGTTCATCGGCCACGATCACCGACGGCCGCGGCAGCACGGTCAGGGCAATGAGAACGCGCTGCAGCATGCCGCCGGAGAGCTGGTGTGGATAGGAATCGTAGACCCGCGCGGGATCGGGAAGGCCTACCTGCTCCAGGACCTCAAGGATTCTCCGGCGTCGCACCTCGGGATCGGTCTCGCCGAGCAGGGCGGCTGCCTCGTGGGCTTGTGCGCCGATGGTCCGCACCGGATTGAGCGCCGACGCGGGGTCCTGCGGGATGAACCCGAGTTCCCGGCCCCTGTACGGCCGGAACTGCTTCTCCGGCAGGGAGAGGAGATCCTTGCCGTTCAACTCCACTGTCCCGGTGGCGGTCGAACCGTGGGGAAGCAGGCGGAGGACGGCTTTGGCGATGGTCGACTTGCCCGAACCCGACTCGCCGATCAGCGCGAGACTCTCGCCTTTGGCGAGTGAAAACGACACATCATGGACGACGGCGGCATGGTCGTAAGCGATCGACAAACCTTGCACAGTTAATAGGGAGCTCATGTCACTTCGCCTTTCGCAGCCAGCGGCTGATGCGGTTGACGGACAAGACAGTAATGACGATGACCAACGCCGGCGCGTACACGAGCCACGGTGCCGTTACGTAGGTTTTGCCGGAGGCCACCAGCAGACCCCAGTCCGAGGCAGGGGGCGGATCGCCGTAGCCGAGGAAAGCCAGGGACGCGATGATCAGGATGGACGTGCCGAACTGGAGCACGGCCAGGACCAGCACAGAGCGGTAGGCGTTGGGCAGGATGTGTCCCAGCAGGGCGTGGAGGCGGTTGCCGCCTTCGAGGTAGGACGCTTCGACGAATGTGGCGCCGCGGACACGCATCACTTCGGCGCGCATCAGCCTGGCGAAAACCGCGACGGCGGACACACCGGTTGCGATGGCCGCGTTTATGGTCTGGAAACCCAGGGAACTGACGATGACCACAGCCAGGAGGAAGCCCGGAATGGCCAGAAGCACATCGACCAAGCGGCCAAGGATGGAGTCGGTCCAGCCGCCGCGGAATCCTGCTGCGAGGCCGATGATGCTGCCCACTACCAAGCCGATCAGGACGGCCACCAAGGCGCTTGTGACCGAGGATGCCGTGCCGTAAACCACGCGTGCGTACTGGTCCCGGCCAAGGTAGTCGGTCCCGAACCAGTGTGCGGCGCTGGGTGCGGCCAGTTTGCTCGCGGTGTCGCCGGTAACCGGACTGTAGTGCGTGAAGATACCCGGTACCAAGGACCAGAGGATGACGAGGAGAACCACGGCGAAAGACAGGATCACCGTGACCGGGGGAAGTCCGTCCGTCAGCTTCCTCTGGGTGGGCTCTTGTTCATTGAGCTGGGGACTGCTGAGCAGGGCGGTCATGCGCTTACCTTCTCCCGGAGTTTGACGCGCGGATCGAGTACCGGTGACGCGAGGTCCGCAAGGAGGTTGACGGCCACAAACACCACTGCGGAGAGGGAAACGACTGCCTGAAGCACCGGTTGGTCCTCGCCCGTCACAGCTTTCTGCACCACGGTGCCGATGCCGTCCCGTCCAAAGATGGTTTCCGTGATGACCGAACCGCCCAGGAGTTCACCCACGATCAGGGCCACCATGGCTACGGACGGCAGGGCTGACGGCTTCACCAGGTGCTTGGCGAAGAGCCTGGCTTCCGTCAGTCCACGGGAACGGGCTACCACCGCGTACTCCTGCCGGGACTCGTGGTCCAGGCTGGCAATCAACACCTCGGCCAAGGGAGCCGAGACGGGAATTGCCAAGGTGATGGCAGCAAAGAGCGTAGCCACGGGACTGTTCGGGTCGGTGGTGGTGAACGAATGGAGCCGGAATGCGAAAAACTCGATCAGGATGAGGCCGATCACGAAGTTCGGCACGGACAGGAAGAACGACGGGATGGAGCGGACAATCGCGGCCCACTTCCCGGGAAGGTACTGGGCACCGTAGGCGATGGCCACGGCGAAGACGATCGCGATCACCAGGGCACTCGAGGCCAGTGTGAGGGTTGAAGGCAGGGCATCCCCGACAATCTGGGTCACCGGCAGGTTGGACTGCAGCGAAAACCCGAGTTCACCGGTCAGGAAGCGGCCCAATGACAGGAGGAGCTGGACGATCACCGGTTGATCGAGCCCATAGAAGGCCACGATCCGCTGGATGTCTTCCTCGCTGAGGCCGTGCTGCGGGTCGCGGAGCGTGTTGGTGATCGCGTCACCGGGGAGCACGCTGATGACGAGGAACGTCAGGACATAGGCGAGGAGGACAACGATGACCGCCTGGCCCACACGCGTAAGGGCAAAGCGCTTGTAATCGCTGGTCACTGTGAAATCCAGGCGGTGTAGAAGTTGGCGTAGGCCAGGCCGTTGTACTGGACGTCCTTGATCTTCGGGCTGATCAGGTACAGGCGCTGGACCAACTGGTTAAGGGGAACAAAGTAGCCCTGGTCCAGGACGTACTTCTGCAGTTCGTCGGCAACCTTCTCACGGGAGGCCCTGTCCGAAGCGGTGGCGATCGCCGTCGAGAGGTCGTTCAGCTTTTGGTCGCTGGTTCCGACGCTGAACCAGTCTTCGCCCTTGTTCTGGCTGGTCAGGACACCGGCGACCGTTCCGACGTCGACGAAGCTGCGGGAGGTTTGGAACAGCGGCGGCTTGCTGGCCTGGATGGCTGCGTAGCCCGCAACGTCCACTACCTTGAGGTTGACCTTGATGCCTACCTTCTTCAGCTGCTGGGCGATGAGTTCGTCCTCGGCCTTGGTGGAGGGGACGTAGGGGTTGGGCGTGAGCGTGAATTCGAGCGTTTTGCCGTCCTTGGTCCGGTATCCATCGGAGCCCTTGGTCCAGCCGGCGTCGTCGAGCACTTTGTTGGCCTTCTCGGGATCGAACTTGAAGGAGTCGCTGAAGTCGCCGGCTTCGGGGACGTTGCCCTGGATGAAGGTGGTGGCGGCGTTCCAGTCGTCGGTGTAGACGGTCTTGCGGATCTCTTCGCGGTCGATGCCGTGTTGGATGGCCTGGCGGACGGCGAGTTCGTTGGTGGGGAAGGCTGTGGTGTTCACCTGGAAGCCGTCCACGAAGCCGAGGTAGCGGGGTGTGCCGACGGTAAAGCCCTGGGCCTTGAGGGATTCGATCTCCTGCGGCTCAACGTTGAAGGCAACATCTGCCTGGCCCGAAACCACGGTGGAGGTACGGACCGAGGTGTCCTTGATGACCTTGTACGTGATGGTGTCCAAGCGGGCCGGACCCGTGTGACCGAGCGCCGCCGGGCCCCAGTTGTAGTCCTTGCGCTTCTCCAGGACGTAGCTGTCGCCCTGCTTCCAGGACTTGACCACAAACGGACCGCTGCCAATTTCCTGGCTGAGGTCTGCCTGTGCTTCAACCGGCAAGGCCAAGGTCTTCGGCGAGAGCAGGATGCAGCCGTGGTAGGCCAGCGTGGCAATGAAGCCGAGGGCCGGAGAGGAGAAACTGACCTTGACCGTTTTGGGATCGGTGGCTTCGGCGGAGGCGAAGTTGGTGGAAGGGAACAGGCCAACCTTGCTGATGCCGCGCGCAGAGTCGCCCTTGGCCCAGGCGTTCAGGTTGGCAACCACGGCTGCGGCATCCAACGGGGTTCCGTCCGAGAAGGTTACGCCTTCCTTCAGGTGGAGGACAAAGTCCTTGGCCCCGTTGAGCTCCTCCCACTTCTCGGCAACCCAGGGGCTGAGCTCGCCCTTTTCATTGACGTAGACCAGCTTGTCCGTGATCTGGCCCCAGAGGTTTCCCTCATAGCTGGAGATTGCGGTCTTGCTGGGGACCCAGCCGGTGTCGTAGCCCTGGATCAGGAAGGTGATGTTCCCGCCTTCCACCGGGGTGCCACCGTTCGCGCCGGTGCTGGCAGTTGGCCCGCCGCAGGCGGTGATCAAGGCCGACGTGGACAGGGCGCCGAGGCCCGCAAGGAAGGCGCGCCTGCGGAATTCAGGGGTTGCGAAGGTGTTCATGGATTCTCCTGGGATGCGTTGGGTGTGGCCGGTGGGGTGGCCGGGTTTTACTGATTGGCTAGATGGCCTTGCCGGGGTTCAGCAGCTGCTGGGGGTCGATCGCTGCTTTGATGGCGTGCTGGAGCTCGCGGCTGCGCTGGGAAAGTTCCAGTGCGGCCCACTCCTTCTTGATGGAGCCCACGCCGTGTTCACCGGTGACCGTTCCGCCGAGCGAGAGCGCAACTTTCACGAGTTCAGTGGCTGCTTCCTGCAGGGCTGCAGGTGGGTTGGGGCCGTCGTCGGGCGTCTTGTCCAAGGTGATGAGCGGATGAAGGTTCCCGTCGCCGGCGTGCGACACAGCGGAAATATCGACGCCGAAGCGGGCTTCGAGCGCGGGGAAAGCGGCGTAGACCTTGCCGAGTTGGGATTTCGGGACGGCGATGTCCTCGCCGATGTACCACTTGTCCTGCGGTAGGCCTCGGCCGCTGCGGCGCAGTTCCCAAAGCCGCACGCCGTCGTCGTCGGCTTCCACGGTCACCCGACCGCCGGCAGCAGTGAGCGCCGTCGCCAGTGCGGCAGCTTGGTCGCCGATGCCGAAGCCGTCCAGTTCGATCAGGATCAGCGCACCGCCGCGCTCACGGAGCGCAGTACCGGAGTGGGCGTCGATGTTGTGCAGGCTCGGGGTGTCGAAAAATTCGATGGCCGCCGGGCGTACGGGCGAGAGCGTGATGGCTGCAAGGCCCTCCGTTCCCTGGGCCGTGGTGTCGAAGAAAGCGCTGACGGTTTTCCGGGCGACGGGGATGGGGCGGAGCCTCACTGTAGCGCTCACGACGATGCCGAGGATGCCCTCGGAACCGACAAACAGCGAGGTGAGGTCCAGGCCCGTGACGCCCTTTATGGAACGGTGCCCTACGGTGATGAGGCTTCCGTCGGCGAGTACGACGTCGAGGGACAGGATGGATTCGCGAGTCACCCCGTACTTGGCGCACCGCAGCCCACCGGCGTTGGTGGCGATATTCCCGCCGATTGAGGAAATGTCAAAACTCGCAGGATCCGGCGCGTAGAAAAGGCCGTAGGGCTCGAGGTATTTGTTGAGTTCGGCATTGATGACGCCAGGTTCAACAACGGCGACTTCGTCCAGCGGTGAAACTTCGATAATCCGATTGAGCTTTTCCGTGGAAATGACCACCTGATTTACCCTGGCAGTCGCCCCGCCCGACAGGCCGCTGCCGGCCCCGCGGGGGACCACCGTAACGCCGAGTTCCGCGGCGAGCCTTACTGCCTCTTGGACTTCGGCCGCTGACGCAGGAAGAACGACGGCGGGCCCTTCTGTTTGGGCTGCCGGCACAGTTTTGGCGGTGGCGGCGTCGTGGCTGTAGCGGATGGTCTGCGTGCCGGGTTCGATGACCTCGATGCTCTTCGGCAGCTGCCCAAGGTAGGCGTGGATGGTTGATGCTTCGGTCTGCTGAGTTGTCATGCCGGGGTGCTTTCTGTCCGGGTGCATGACAAGACAGAAGTCCCTGCAACGAAGCACCCAAAGGCTTTGATGGATATCCCGGTCCATAAAATGACTGGGTCATCAAAAATTACCGGTCCTCGGAATTCGGATGCCAGTTTCGTGAAACTTCAATCAATAGTTCTCAATGGGACGACGTGGGGATTCCAATTCCGTTAAACGGCGTCGCTAAAGGACGAAATGTTTCCTCGCGGGAACACGTAAAACGTCATGTGACAGTTGGGCGTGCCGCTAGGAGGTCAGTCGCGTGCGGAACCCGTGAGCCGGCGTCGTGAGTTGCTGAGGTGGAGGCGCATCGCTGCCGCGGCAGCCACGGGATCGCGCTCCGCGATTGCCGCATAGATGGAGGAGTGCTCGTGGATCACGTGGTCGAAGCGGTCGCGGCTTTCCTGGTCGTCCCCCGCGACGAGGCGCGGGCGGGGCATGGCGATCATGGTTTGGCCGAGAGCGGTAATGCAGTCCGTATAAAAGGGATTGCCGGAGGCGGCGGCGACGGCGCGGTGGAATTCGAAATCCGCCTTCATGGCGTGCGCCGGGTGGGCGACGTTCGCGGTGAACTGCTCCAAGGCGCCGTGGACTGCTTTCAGTTGCAGCTCGTTGTGGTTCTTGGCCGCAAGGGCCGCCGCCTCGGTTTCGACGCCGATCCGGAAGTCCAGCATCTGAAGCCGTTCTTCCATGCTGGAAACCGGCCGTGTTCCCGGCGCTTGTGTCGGGCCTTCCGCGGGGGGAGTCAGCGCGAAGCTGCCCCGTCCGCGTTCGGTTTCCACAAGGCCCTCGGCTTGCAGCCGGGTCAGGGCGGAGCGGACCACGGTCCTGCTCACCCCGAACTCGCTGATGAGGGTGTTTTCGCTGGGGAGCTTTTCACCTGGCTGGATGACGCCGTCGACGATGCGGTTGCGGAGGTCGGCGGCGAGATCCGCGGTGAGGTTTCGGCTCATGGGTTCCAGATTACGCGCCGAACTCCACGGATTCGGTGGTCCACGCACGGGCCTGATCGCTCAAGGTGACGCCAAGTCCGGGACGGTCCGGGACGATCATGCGGCCATTCTTGGTCTCCAACCGTTCCTCAAAGAGCGGGTCCAACCAGTCGAAGTGCTCCACCCAAGGTTCACGTGGATAGGCAGCCGCCAGGTGAAGGTGGATTTCCATGGCGAAATGCGGCGCCAGGCCAAGGCCTCTCTCATCCGCCAGGGCAGCGAGGCGCAGGAACTGGGTGATGCCGCCGACGCGCGGGGCATCAGGCTGGATGATGTCGCAGCTGTTGGCGTTGATGAGGCCTTTGTGTTCGGCGACGGAGGCCAGCATCTCGCCCGTGGCGATGGGGGTGTCCAGGATCTGCGCGAGGTGTGCGTGACCTTCGAAGTCGTAGGCATCCAGTGGTTCTTCGATCCAGATGAGGTTGAACTCTTCCAACTGGCGGCCCATGCGCAGGGCGGTGGCACGGTCCCACTGCTGGTTGGCGTCCACCATAAGCGGCACGTCCCAGCCGATGTGCTCCCGGATCCCGGCCACGCGGCGAAGGTCTTCCTTGGAATCGGGCAGGCCAACCTTGATTTTGATCCCGCCGATGCCCTCCTCGAGGGACTGCGTGGCACGTGCTTTGACCTCCTCCAAGGTGGCGTTGAGGAAGCCGCCGGAGGTGTTGTAGGTCTGGACGGAGTCGCGGTAAGAGCCCAGGAGTTTGGCCAAGGGGAGGCCTGCGCGTTTGGCTTTGAGGTCGTAGAGGGCGATGTCGACGGCGGCCAACGCCTGTGTTGCCACGCCTGACCTTCCGACGGAAGCGCCGGCCCAGAGGAGCTTGGTGTAGATCTTGCCGATGTCGTTGGGGTCCTCGCCGATGATGCCCTCCGCGACCTCCTTGGCGTGGGCATACTGGGCGGGTCCGCCGGCGCGCTTGGAGTAGCTGAAACCCAAGCCGCTGTGGCCCTGTTCGGTGGTGATCTCGGCGAACAGGAAAACGACCTCGGTCATCGGCTTCTGGCGCCCGGTGAAAACTTTGGCGTCGCTGATGGGTACGGCGAGGGGCAATCTCGCGGTGGACAGTTTGACGTGCCGGATGAGGTCGACGGTGCTCACGGGGTCTCCTAAATTGTTTTACTTAGGATACAAGTTGAGTACTTGTTCTACAAGAGATGATGTTTCCGGAGGAGCCCGCCGGTATGGCCATTGGCCTGCCGGCGGGCTGATCGTTCAGCCGCGTTCCACAGGGAGCCACAGTTCGCAGCTCGCTGTGCTGAAGTCCTCCGCGCGGTCGAGGACTGCCACAATCGCTGGTCCTGGACGGAGCCGCCACGGATTGGAGGGGAACCAATCGGTGGCAGTGGAGGCCCACGTGGACTGAAGAACCTCCGGGTAAGCCCCTTCGGCATGGAACACCGCCCAGATGCCCGCGGGAACCTCGATCGCGTCGAGCTCCTGGGGCGCGGGTGTCGATTCGGTGACGGCGACTCCATGAAGGTAGGTCAGCTCGCTGCCCTCCTTATAGTCCGGGTCTACGTCGGCGCTCACCTGGAGCAGGCCACCGGGGTCGGTGTTGCTCAATTCCTTGAGCCGGGCGTGCTCTGCTATTGGCAGTGAGGCGATGTGTGCCTGGATGTGCGGGTTTGGGCCGTTGTGTATAAGCGGTACACGTGCCGAACGACCGATGAGTTTGAATGCCGGCCGTTCTGCGATGCGAGTGTCCATTGTGGTGTTCCCTTCTACGGTCAGGCGGAACCTGAGCTGCGGTTGTGTGCGAAGGGGGCCGCCGTTCCGGCGCACGTCGCTCGGACCGACGCCGTGTACTGACCGGAATGCCCGGCTAAAAGCCTCCGTTGAGCCGTAGCCATACCGCACAGCGATAGCCAGCAGGTCGCCCGTCCCGAGAACGTCCGTTGCAGCCACCGTCATTCGGCGCCTGCGGACGTACTCGGAGAGCGGCATGCCCGCCAGCGATGAGAACATTCGGCGGAGGTGGTACTCTGTCATGCCGAGCCTGACCGCCAAGTCATCAATATTGATCTCCTCGGTGAGGTGACCATCGATAAAATCGACGAGTTGGTTTAGCGCTGAGATCACGGTTCTCCCTTCACCTACAAGCCTGCTCGTCCGGTTCACCCCGAACCCTACTATCGCGGTCCGATTCGATCACCGCTCGCAGAGCACCCGTCCTCAACTAGCTTCCAACGCGTCCCTCTCCGTTCCTCACGCCACCAGGCGCCGCCGGTACATCCGTCGTCACCACCGGCTTGGGCGCACGCTTCCCGTCCTGCTGCGCCGCCGTCCCGGCCACCACCACCAGCGCAACCCCAACAAGCTGCATCAGCGTGGGCGACTGCGCCAGCACCAGCAGGCCGATCAGCACGCCAAAAGCAGGCTCAATGGACAGCAGTGTGCCAAAAGCCGTGTGGGTCATGCGCCGCAAGGCCAGCATTTCCAAACCAAAAGCGATCACTGGAGTAATCAGCGCGATCCCCGCGGCCATCGGCAGAACCCACCACTCAAGCGAGCCACCCAGTACCTGCGGCAACCCAAAGGGCAGGGTGGCCAACGCGGCAACCGGAATGGTGAGCGACAACCCGCTGATGCCCGAGAATCGATCACCCACATGCTGCGTCAGCACGTTGTACAGGCCCCAGCAAACACCGGCCGCCAAGGCGAATCCCACTCCGGCCAGGTCGATCGCGCCATGCCAGGGTTCCGTCAGCAGAACCACGCCGATGAAGGCCAGCAGCGGCCACACCAGCGCCTTTCGGCGGTGACTCATGATGCCGGCCACCGTGAGGGGTCCCAGGAATTCGATCGCGACGGCGGTTCCCAGCGGAATACGCTCGACGGCGGCAAGGAAGAACGTGGTCATGAAACCCGTGACCACTCCTAGGGCTATCAACGCGGGGAGATCCCTACGGCGCAAAGACCGGATTGCCGGCCGGCTGACCATCCACAGGAAAACGACTCCAAAGCACATGCGCATCCATGCTGTACCTGCCGGTCCGATCTGACCGATCACGCTCACCGACAGGGCGTTGGATAGTTGAACCGCCATCATGGCGGCAACAGCCATGGACCAAGGCGGAAGTCCACCAATTGCTCCGGACAGGCGGTTACGCATTGGGAGCCTCCGTTCGGTGTCCCGCTCCGACCCCGGGTTCGAAGACCGCCAGCGTGAAGCGGGACGGGGATATGCCGGGGTTGGCATATGAGTGCGGGACATCGCTGCGGAAAGTGAGGGCATCGCCAGCGCTGAGCTCGTAGCTCTCTGCCTCGATCTCTATGGTGAGGGCACCTTCCTGCACTTGCAGCAGCTCGCGCGTTCCTGCGGAGTGTGCCTCACTCCCGTGCAGTTCCCCGGGTGCCAAGGTCCAGTCCCACAGCTCGACGACGTCGGGAGACTCAGTGCCCGCGACCAGCACGCCGCGGCCGCCCGACGGGCCGGTCCAGAGCAGCGCGCCTTCACCTGAACGGGTGATCCTGGCCGCCCGGGGTGCCGGCGGCTCGACAAGCGCGGGCAAGCCTACTCCCAGGGCGTCACTGATCCGAAGGAGGGTTCCGATGCTCGGATTCACGGCGCCTTGCTCTACGTTGACCAGCATCCTGCGGCTCACGCCGGCGAGTTCGGCCAACTTGTCGAGCGTCCAGTCGCGGCCCTTGCGTTCTTGCTTGACGCGCTCTCCAATGGCGCGAGCCAGGCTCTCTGCACTGTCTTCCATGTAGTGCAGCATACTGCACTATCTTGGCAATGAAGTGTCGAGGCGCCTTAATTGATGATTTCTGCCCGCTCATCAGCCCGGATTGCGGCAAGCCGCTCCCGCCACATCTCTAGTGCTTCGGGGGTAAGTCGCGTCCAGTCGGTGACTTCCTCGACGACCCTGAGCGGAAACGTACTGCGGTAGGAGCGCGTGGGATTTCCGGGGAACTTCTTGTCCGTCACGTTGGGGTCGTTCTCGTAGGGACCAGTGGGTTCCACGAGATAGACGTGCGGCTCACCGTCGCCGGACGCCAGTTCGACGGCGAGCTCCGCCGCCAGTCCGGCCCCGTCGCGCAGGGCAGTGAAGTAGATATGGTTCATGACGACGTCGGGCTTGTAGTTCGAGCGATACCCCGGCGAGAGAATGTCGCCCGCCCGGACTTCAGCTTTCGTGCCGTGGTAAAAAGGGCCCTCATCCAGCGCTTCAGTCATGGACCCAGCCTAGGCAACTTACGCCCGCATCGCTCCAAAGCCTGCGATCAACGCTTCAAGTCCCAGGCTGAAGGCTGTATCCGTGGGTCGTTCATGGCCTGCCAGGGACAGCCGGTCCACGGCGGAGGTGAAGTTCGGGACGTCCTCGGCGAGGTCGCCGGCGTCGAAAATGTCCTCGGGAGCGGTGACGTCGTAAGCGGCGCCGAACACGAAGGCTTCCAGTGCCACAATCGCGGAAATGATGCGGTCCTCGGGGAAGCCGGCGTCGCGGAAGCCGGCGGTCACGGCCTCGTACATGGCGAGGGTCTTGGGGGCGTTGGCTACCGGCAGTACGGCGATGATGGGGATCAGGGGAGTGTGCTCGGAGAAGACATCGCGGTAGGACCATGCCCAGCGCCGTACGGCAACGTCCCACGGCTCCACCCCGAATGCCGAGACATCCACCATTGCGGCGAGGTGGTCTTCAAGCAGCACCAGCACGTCGTCCTTGGAGGAGACGTGGTTGTACAGGGCGGACGGGGCAACCCCCAGGGAGCGGGCCAATGCCGCCATGGTGAGTCCGTCGTAACCCTTGCTGCTGATCAAGGTGAGCGCCGCCGTCGTAATGCCGTCCTGGTCCAGGACCGCCGCCGTTGGTCGGCCGGCGCGCCGCCGGGAGGTCGCGGAGGGGGCTGGGGTTGGTGCGGGCATCGGGAGCCTTTCTGCTGCCTGTGTCCCCAGCATTATTCCACCGGCCCTTCCCAGCTGCTCACTCAGCCGCTACTATGGATCTAAATGAATGCCATTCATTTATTGGTCAGCCACCAACGGACGGCCACGGAGAGGACATCATGCAGAATCTTGATCGCGACGTTGTGATCGTCGGTGCCGGACCGTCAGGGTTGACGGCGGCACGCGAATTGAAGAAGGCCGGACTCAGCGTCGCAGTGCTCGAAGCACGCGACCGCGTGGGCGGCCGTACCTGGACCGACACCATCGACGGCGCCATGCTGGAGATCGGCGGCCAGTGGGTTTCCCCCGACCAGACGGCCCTCATGGACCTGCTGGACGAGCTCGGCCTGAAAATGTACTCGCGCTACCGCGATGGCGAATCTGTCTACATCGGCGCAGACGGCAAGGCCACCCGCTACACCGGCGACACGTTCCCGGTCAACGAGACCACCAAGGCCGAAATGGACAAGCTCGTCGCCATCCTGGACGAGCTCGCTGCGGAGATCGGTCCCACCGAACCCTGGGCACACCCCAAGGCCCGCGAGCTGGACACCATCTCCTTCCACCACTGGCTCCGTCAGAACTCGAACGACGAGGAAGCCTGCAACAACATCGGCCTCTTCATCGCCGGCGGCATGCTCACCAAGCCCGCCCACGCCTTCTCGGCCCTGCAGGCGATCCTCATGGCCGCTTCTGCCGGATCCTTCACGCACCTGACGGATGAGGACTTCATCCTGGACAAGCGCGTGATCGGCGGCATGCAGCAGGTTTCGCTCCTGCAGGCAGCCGAGTTGGGTTCCGACGTCGTTCTCAACAGTCCAGTGCGCAGCATCAATTGGGAAGACAACAACGTCACTGTTGTTTCCGACGGCGCCACCGTGAACGCCCGTTACGTGATCATGGCTGTCCCGCCGAACCTGTACTCCCGCGTTTCCTTCAACCCGCCGCTGCCGCGCCGCCAGCACCAGATGCACCAGCACCAGTCCCTGGGCCTGGTCATCAAGGTGCACGCCGTCTACGAGACGCCGTTCTGGCGCGAAGACGGACTGTCCGGCACGGGCTTCAGCGCCGGTGCGCTGGTCCAGGAGGTCTACGACAACACCAACCACGGCGACACCCGCGGCACCCTGGTGGGCTTCGTATCCGATGAAAAGGCCGACGCCGTATTCGAGCTCAGCGCGGAAGACCGCAAGCAGGCCATCCTGGAATCCATCGCCGGCTTCCTGGGTGACAAGGCCCTGACCCCCGAGGTCTACTACGAGTCCGACTGGGGCTCCGAAGAGTGGACCCGCGGCGCGTACGCCTCCAGCTACGACCTCGGCGGCCTGCACCGCTACGGCAAGGACCAGCACGCCAACGTCGGCCCGATCTACTGGTCCTCGTCCGACCTCGCAGCTGAGGGCTACCAGCACGTCGATGGCGCGGTCCGCATGGGCCAGGCCACCGCAGCACGCATCGTCGAAGCCAACAAGCTGGCGTCGGTAGCGGTCTAGCCGCAGAATCAAGCAACCGGCAGTCCGGGGGAAGTGCCGTCCCCGGACTGCCGGCAGCACTGTTTAAGTATCGAAAGGGCAACCATGCGCTACGTCGTCGGCTACACCGCCAATGCCAGGGGGCACGACGCCGTCCACCTCGCCATTGCGCTGGCCCGCGGCCAGGACGCCAGCCTGGACCTGGTCCTGGTGGTCCCGGAGGATTCTCCATACAACGCCGTGTACCCGCCGGAGCCTGGCTACGAGTCCATCCTCAATGAGCAGGCACAGCAGTGGTTGGACGAAGGCCTCGCCCTGGTTCCGGCCGATGTCACCGCCCGCGCGCACATCCGCCGCGGTGACTCGGAAGCCCAGGCCCTCATTGATGCCGCTGTTGAATTCGACGCTGCAGCCTTGGTGATCGGTGCCACCAACAGTGGCTTGTTCAGGCGGTTCACCATCGGCTCCGTGGCCAGTTCGCTGCTCCACTCATCGCCGGTCCCGGTCGCTTTGGCACCCCACGGGTTTGATCGGCTGGAGGGCATCACGCGCCTCAGCTGCGGTTTCGGCACGCGGCCGGGCGCGGATGAACTGCTCGACGTTGCCGCCGAGTCCGCACGGGATCGTCACCTGCCGCTGCGGCTCGTCTCCCTCTTGGCGCTCGACGCCGGCAACTCGCCCGGGCTCGCCGACGCCGCCTGGGTGCATGCTGCGGACCGGCTTGCCGCCGTCGGGGGTTCCGGCTTGGGTGACGCAGGCACCGAGCCCGAAATCGTCGTCGCCCAAGGCCGCACCATCGAGGAAGCCGTGGACCGGCTCGACTGGGAAGACGGCGAAATCCTGCTCATCGGCTCCAGCCGCCTGGCGCAGCACCGCGCCACCTTCCTGGGCACCACCGCGAACCGCATCCTGCGTGCCCTGCCAGTTCCCATGATCGTGGTTCCCCGCGACTACACGCGACAGCGCTCCTAGCCGTCGCCTGAGAGGCAATACCCATGTCAACTGCACCAAAGACGGTCCAGTCGAAAGATTCGGCCCTGAGTGAGAAGGGCCTCAAAGCCGGATCGGTGGGCCTCATCGGCGCCGTCGTGATCGGCGTTTCCTGCATTGCTCCGGCCTACACGCTCACCGCGGCCCTTGGCCCCACGGTGTCCGAAGTGGGCGTCCACCTTCCCGCGATCTTCCTGGTGGGCTTCATTCCGATGCTGCTGGTGGCGCTCGGCTACCGCGAACTCAACAACGCCATGCCCGACGCCGGAACGTCCTTTACGTGGGCGACGCGCGCCTTCGGTCCGTGGATCGGATGGATGGGTGGGTGGGGCCTCATCGCGGCGACGATCATCGTGTTGTCCAATCTCGCGGCGGTCGCCGTGGACTTCTTCTACCTGATGCTCGGGCAAGTGTTCAGCAATCCGTCGCTAGCCGATCTCAGCAAGATCCTGCCCTTGAACATCGCCACCACGCTGGTGTTTATTGCGGTGGCTTGCTGGATTTCCTACCGGGGCATGGAAACAACCAAGGGTGTGCAGTACGTGCTGGTGGCCTTCCAGTTGCTGGTCCTTGGGTGGTTCGCTGTTTCGGCGTTTTCGCATGTTGCCAACGGCACGGCCTTCGATGCCACGGCCATTTCGCCCGACTGGTTCAACCCGTTTGCGGTGGACTCCTTCACGACGTTCACAGCGGGTGTGTCCCTCTCGATCTTCATTTACTGGGGCTGGGACGTCACCCTGACCATGAACGAGGAAACCCGGAATCCCGAAAAAACCCCTGGCCGTGCAGCAACCGTGACCGTGTTGGTGATCGTGATCATCTACATGACCGTTGCGCTGGCAACCTTGTCCTTCGCCGGCGTGGGGGACACGGGCCTGGGTGCGGGCAACCCGGAGAACCAGTCGAGCATCTTCGCCGTACTGGCCGGTCCGGTGATGGGTCCTTTCGCGATTTTGATGTCCCTGGCCATCCTGAGCAGCTCCGCGGCATCCTTGCAGTCGACGTTCGTCTCACCCGCCCGGACGCTGTTGGCGATGGGTCACTACCGCGCCATTTCGCCAAAGTTCGGTCGCATCAGTCCCACGTTCAAGTCCCCGAGCACAGCCACGATTGCCGCAGCCATCGCAGCTGCGGGCTTCTACGTGATCACCCGGACAGTTTCCGAGAATGCCCTCTGGGACACCATCACCGCGCTGGGCATGATGATCTGCTTCTACTACGGCATCACCGCGCTGGCCTGTGTTTGGTACTTCCGGGCTTCGGCGTTCAGCGGTGTCCGCTCCTTCTTCTTCAAGTTCCTGGCACCCCTGCTGGGTGGCGTGATCCTGCTCGTCATGTTCGTCAAGACTGCCGTTGATTCCCTGGATCCGGCCTATGGTTCGGGTTCATCGGTGGGCGGCATTGGCTTGGTGTTCATCCTGGGCATGGGCGTGATCCTGCTGGGCGTGGTGGTGATGCTGGTGATGTACCGGGTGCGGCCCGAGTTCTTCAAAAATTTCTCCCGCTAGCCTTGCCTTGCGAGGCCCGCTATGCGCGCTAAGTCTCCATTTTGAGGCGCAGAGCAGGCCTCACAATGTAGCTGTCGGGACGCCCGCTGCCCGCTCCGCTTCGGTTAACGCTTGGGCGAGGCGTTCGACGGCAGCCCGGTAGTCGGTCCCGGCGGTCACCTTGCAGTACTCGGCCTCCCGCATGGCCCTCGTCAGCGCAGCCGTTTCCTGGGTCCGCACGTCAGTCATGGCCGGAAAATCGATGGTCTGCGCCGGATCCAGTTCGTAACGCCGCCATTGGGCCAGGATGCGTTGGTGCCGCGCGGCGTCGTCGGCATAACCAGCACGACGCCGGGGCTCGGCAGCGTGCACGCGCTCGACTTTCCGGATGGCACCCAAGGTCCCGGCCGCCGTCGTTCCTGCCAGGATGAGCAACACCAATCCAGCGGGTGGCCACTGCACTGTGGGAACCAAAATGGCGGGTGCAATCACCGTTAATCCGGCGAAGAGATCCCAGAAGACCGTGTCCGGCTCAGGCCCGCGGCCGTGGGTGAGTTTTCTGCGCAAGACGTATGTTGTTGCCGCGGTTGCGAGAACCAAGGCAACGCCCCACAGGAGCATCATGGCGGGCATCGGACCACCTCCAGGCGAATTCGCTGCTTTGAAACCAGTATGCGCCGGGGGATGCGTGGAGGCGAGGATGGTTTGTGTCCCCGGCAAATCAGGTAGTGAACTCTCGGTAGACTCGATGTCAGCAGGCAAGAGTCTGCTGCATCGTTAAAAACAAAAGACCCGAGTGCAATCGGGTCTTTGTTCAGCGCGATGCGCTCTTTGGTGCGATTTCAAGGACATACCCTTGACTCTCACACTTCAAGAGTATGCCCCTTCGCGGACGGCGTGCAAGCACGCCAACCGCGGTCGCACCCCATCCAAGGGAGGGGGTGCACCATGTCTCGACGGCGGCAACGTCCCGAGCCCTGGGGCTGCCTGAACCTGCTGGTCAATCTGACGCGCTTTGCGTGGGAGATCGTCCGCACGTTCTGGCGAATCGAACCCTAACGGGTTGGCGGCGGCCGCGGATGCATGACCGCGGCCGCCGTCCCGTGGAGGCGAGGGGTCTTCCTGTCGCACCCGGGGCGTAGCCTTGGGCCATGAGACTGAAAATGTGCAGCATCCACGTCAAGGACCCGGCAATAGCCCACGCGTTCTATACGGAAACGTTGGGCTTCGAGACCTTGATGGCGATGCCTGAGTACAACCTCTTCATCATTAAGGATCCCGGCGCCGGTGAGAACGCCACCGGGCTGCTCCTGGAGCCCAGCGACAACCCCATCGGCGCGAATTACATGAACGCCGTTTATCAGGCTGGGATGCCCGCGGTGGTCCTCGGCGTTCCCGACGTCCAGGCCGAATACGAGCGCTTGCTGGCTGCGGGCGTGAAGTTCAAGGGCGAGCCGGCGGAGGATCCGTCGGGCATCAGCGCAGTTTTCGACGACGGTTGCGGCAACTACGTCCAACTGCACCAGGACTAGTTAAACAGCTATGGCCGGGACACAGGTCCCGGCCATACATGATCAAACCTTAGGCGCGGTCGCGCTTGGTTCCCCTGGGAGCTTCACGTTTGGCCGCGGCGTTCTCCCGGGCTTCCTTCGTCGCGGCCTTTTTGTGGGCCTCTTCCTTCACGCGCTGGGCCTCGGAGCGGACAGCAGCGTGGGTGGCGCGTTCGGTGACCAGCCACTGCGGGGGAGTCTGAAGCAGTTCGGTGATTTCCGCCGTCGTGAGTGCTTCCTGTACGCCGCCGCGGGCCAAACCGCTGATGGAGATGTTGAGTTTCTGCGCCACGACCGGGCGCGGGTGCGGGCCGTTACGGCGCAATTCGGCCAGCCATTCCGGCGGGTTGGCCTGGAGTTCGTTGAATTCCTCGCGGGAGATGGACGAATCCTGGAACTCCTGGGGTGTCGCGGGCAGATAGATGCCGAGTTTCTTGGCGACCGTTGCCGGCTTCATGGACTGGGAGTTCGAGGACGTCATGCTTCAAGGGTATCTGGCCGGTACTGTGAGTGTGTGCCAGATGCTGAAGAATCCACGGAAACTCCCGAGTCCCAACCCGCGCTTTGCTTTGCGTACGTCGCCGGCGTGACTCCTGGAAAGTGGATCCGCCGCTGGGAAGAGCGGATGCCGGATGTTCCTCTGCACTCCTTTATGTCCGACGACGACTCGCAGCTTTCGGTGTTGCGCGACGGTTCCGCGGACCTCAGTTTTGTTCGGTTGCCCGTGGACCGGGACGGCCTGAACGTCATCCCTTTGTATGAAGAGCAACCCGTAGTGGTGGCGCCCAAAGGCCACGAGATTTCCGTTTTCGAGGAAGTGGCGCTGGAGGACCTGGCCGAGGAGAACTTCCTTGACGTTGGGGAAATGGGTGGCCCGGCCATGGCCCTCCAAGTGGTTGCTTCCGGCGCCGGTCTGGTGATCATGCCCATGTCCGTCGCTCGGCATCTGAACGCCAAAGACACAGTGATGCGGCGTCTCACCGGTGCTCCCGGAACGCAGATCGGTCTGGCATGGCTTGTTGGGACGGACAGCCCGGTGGTCGAGGAATTCATTGGAATTGTGCGTGGCCGGACCGCGCAGAGTTCCCGCCAACCGTCCGCCAAGCAGGAGAAGCCCAAGAAGGCGCCAAAGCCGGATCGCCGGGGCTCATCGGGTGCGAAAAAGCCCGCAGTTGCCCAGCGCTACGCACCGAACCCGGACAAAGGACGCGGCCGCGGTTCGCGGAAAAAGGGCAAGCGCTGACTATTCGCCGTGGATTGCGGCCTGCTGCTGCTCTGAACGGTTGAGATAGGCAAGGAGCAGGTCGCCCGCGCGTTCCAGTTCGCCGGCCTCCAGCGCTGCGCAGATCTGCTCATTTTCCGCGAGCCAGTCGCTGTAGAAGTGTGCGTTGACGGTGGCTTTGTGGAAGTAAAGCCTCATCTCAGCCAGGATCTGGGCCATGATCGTGTTCAGGCGGTTGCTCTCCGCCAAAGCCACGATTGCCCCGTGGAAATGCTGGTTCGCGCTGCCCAGTCCTTCGTTGTCGTCAGCCGCTGCGGCGCGTTTTCCCTCGTCGACGGCGGCCCTGACGGCGGCTATGCGCTCCGGCGAACCTCCCGCACGGATGGAGCTGACCTCGATGGCGCGACGGACGGTGTAGACATCGTGGATGTCACCTGCCTCGAGGGTGGCTACGAACACACCTTTGTTCGGCTGGCGGAGCAGGAGGCGTTCGGCGGCGAGCTCGGCAAAGGCTTCCCTGACGGTGTTCCGGGAAACGCCAAGATCCTCGGCGATGGTGGCCTCGGTGAGTTTGGCGCCGGGTACAAGGAAGCCCTCTGCCAATTGGTAACGGAGTTCCTCGGCTACGCGTTCGGCCACTGAAGGAACCCTGAGCCGCATGCGTGCGCGGGCACCGTCCAGGCCGGGATGTTCGTTTGATTCCTGATCTGCTCCGGCCATAACCACAAAATTACACGATCGCCGAAAATATGGATCGCCGGATTGTTGAACAATCCAGCGATTTGGTGCATGCTGGATGTAACGCGCATCACGAGGCAGGGATCACACCATGGCAACAATCGACCTGAATAGCGACGTCGGAGAGTCATTCGGACGCTGGACACTTGGCGACGATGCTGCCATGTTCCAATCCGTCTCCAGTGCCAACGTGGCTTGTGGATTCCACGCCGGTGACCCCAGCGTTATCCGCAGCACGTGCGCGAAGGCGGTCCAGGCCGGCGTCGTTATTGGTGCCCACGTCGGGTACCGCGATCTCGCGGGATTCGGCCGTCGCTTCATGGATATGGACCCCGTGGAGTTGGCCGACGACGTGGTGTACCAAATCGGTGCGCTGCAGGCTCTGGCAGCTCTTTCCGGCGCCCGGGTGCAGTACGTGAAACCCCACGGCGGCCTGTACAACGCTATCGTCAAGCACACGGCCCAGGCACGAGCTGTGGTTGATGCCGTGAAATCGGTGGACGCCAACCTTCCGATCCTCGGCCTGCCCGGCTCTGAAGTCCTGCGTCTGGCAGAGGAAGCGGGCCTTCGCGGCATTTCCGAAGCGTTCGCTGACCGCGCCTATACCCCGGAAGGAACGCTCGTCCCGCGCTCCCAGCCCGGCGCCGTCCTGCACGATCCCGCCGAAGTGGCCGAACATGTCCTGCGGATGGCCACCGAACAATCCGTCAAGGCAATCGACGGTTCCATCCTCAAAATCAACGCAGAGAGCATCTGCGTGCACGGTGACTCACCCGGCGCAGTTGCAATGGCTGCCGCAGTGAAGTCCGCATTGGGCGATGCCGGTGTAACCATCGGCTCGTTCCTCTAACCCACTCCCACTTGGACTCCGCACCACACCTCATCCCCCCGGAGGGCATCATGACCAGCACCAACAACGCAGCGAAGGCAGTGACGAGGAAGCCACCGCCCGGCGCACTCAAGGCCTACATCGCCAGCCTCACCGGCACGTCGCTGGAATACTACGACTTTGCGATCTATTCGGTAGCTTCGGCTCTGGTATTCCCCAAGATCTTCTTCCCGGGCAATGACGAATTCGTTGCTCTGCTGCTTTCCTTCTCGGCATTCGCGGTCGGCTACCTGGCCCGCCCGATTGGTGGCATCATCTTCGGCCGCCTCGGCGACAAGATCGGCCGCAAATACGTCCTCGTCTTCACCTTGGTGCTGATCGGCGTGGCAACAGTGCTGATTGGTGCGTTGCCGGATTACTCAGTGATTGGCGTCGCGGCACCCACCATCCTGGTGCTTTTGCGGCTCGCCCAAGGTATCGGTGTCGGCGGTGAATGGGGCGGCGCAGTTCTGCTGTCCAGCGAATTCGGCGACCCCAACAAGCGCGGCTTCTGGTCATCCGCCGCCCAGATCGGTCCGCCCGCGGGCAACCTCATGGCCAACGGTGTGCTTGCCGTGCTGGCCGCATCGCTCAGCAACGAAGCCTTCCTCTCCTGGGGTTGGCGCGTAGCGTTCCTTGCCTCCGCCCTCCTCGTGGTCTTCGGCCTGCTCATCCGCCTCAAGCTTGAGGAAACGCCCGTCTTCAAGGCCATTCAGGCCCAGGGCGATCGTCCCAAGGCGCCCATCAAGGAAGTCTTCACCCAGCAGCCCAAGGCTCTGGTCGCTGCAGCCCTCTCCCGTGTTTGCCCCGACATCCTCTACGCGCTGTTCACGGTATTCGTGGCCGTTTACGCCACCAAGGAACTGGGGATGACCACCGGAAACGTCCTGTCCGCGATCCTGATCGGTTCAGCTTTCCAACTGGTATTGATTCCAGCTGCCGGCGCGTTGACCGACCGGTTCAACCGTCGCTGGGTCTACGGCATCGCCGCAGCAGCTACAGCTGCCTACATCCCGCTGTTCTTCCTGATGATCCAGGGCAAGTCGGTTCTCATGCTCACCATCGGCACCGTGATTGGCCTGGCCCTGCATGCCTTCATGTACGGACCCCAGGCAGCTTTCATCACTGAGCAGTTCCCGGCCAGGCTCCGTTACGCCGGCAGTTCGCTGGCTTACACCTTGGCAGGCGTGATCGGTGGAGCAGTGGCACCCATCATCTTCACCGCGCTCTATGGTGCAGCCAACCACGGCTGGTACCTGATTGCCCTCTACCTCCTGGCTGCAGCCATCGTCACCATTGTCGGCATGCTCATGGGTCGCGATCCCCAGCCGGAAGAAGAAGAGCGTTTGCTGCAGACCGCCAACACCCAGCCAGCGGCTTAGTCAAAGATGGAAACCGCAATGCACACCACCACTGCAAAAAAGGTCCGCTCCGTCAGGCCAGTTGGTACACGGGCTGTCTTGGCCGAGCTGGATGGCCTGCAGGACGTGCTTGCTTTGCAGGACATGCTGTACAAATCCCCGTTGCCGGGGCAGGTGGACGTCCTGGCCGCGGCGGAAACGGTCATGGTGGTCGGCGAGTCGGCGTCCGCAACCCGCGCCATCGGTGCACGGCTCCTGCAGCTGGAGCTCAACGCTCCGGAAGTCACTGATTCCGGCTTGGTGGTCATTGACACCGTGTACGACGGCGAGGACCTCGCCGACGTCGCGGAACTGACCGGACTGAGCATCGATGGTGTGGTTGCGGCGCACACAGGACAGATCTGGACGGTGGCCTTCGCTGGCTTCGCGCCTGGCTTCGGGTACATGGTGGGCGAAAACGAGGTCCTTACGGTTCCGCGCCGCTCATCCCCACGGACGGCGGTTCCCGCGGGATCCGTGGCCCTCGGCGGTCAATACTCCGCCGTCTACCCCCGACGTTCGCCCGGTGGATGGCAGTTGATAGGCAGGACAGGGGCCCACATGTGGGACCTGGACCGTCCCCAGCCGGCGCTTGTTCGGCCCGGAGACCGCGTGCAGTACCGGGCCGTCCGCGAGATCGTGACGACCGCGACCCACGACTCCGCGGCCGACTCGGAACACCACACCGGTCCTGGTCTTCGGATTCTCAACCCCGGTGCTCAGAGCCTTATCCAGGACCTGGGCCGGCGCGGCTACGGCCCCCTCGGTGTTTCCGCTGCGGGCGCCTTGGACAGGGCTTCGCTGCGCAGGGCCAACCGCCTGGTGGGCAACGCCCCGTCAGCCGCGGCCATTGAGTCCGTCAACGGCGGGCTGACGGTGGAAGCTGTCGGAGACCAAGTTCTTGCCGTGACCGGTGCGCCGACAACGCTGACCGTTCAGTCGCCGTCGTGGGTTGAATCCGACGACGACGGCGACGTCCAGCCGGGTGCCCTACGGACCGTCCCGGTGGCCGCACCTTTCGCGCTGCTCGACGGCGAAGTCCTTACTGTGGGCGCTCCCGAAGCGGGGTTCCGGAACTATCTGGCAATACGCGGCGGAGTGGATGTGCCCGAGGTTCTTGGAAGCCGATCGGCGGATACGATGTCCGGCATCGGTCCGGCGCCGTTGGTTGTCGGCCAGGAACTCCCTGCCGGGCACTCAACCGAGTCAACCGCCGTCGGCAACCCTGAGCTGCAACCGGACTTTCCCGGTGACGGCGTTACCGTTCTCGACGTCGTTCCGGGCCCGCGCGCCGACTGGTTCGACCAAACTGCCCTCGAGTCCCTGACGGGCCAGGACTGGCTGGTCACCCCGCAGTCGAACCGGGTGGGGATGCGCTTGGACGGCACTCCGCTCAAGCGCACCCGCGAGGGCGAGTTGCCCAGCGAAGGAACCATGGCCGGCGCCCTCCAGATCCCGCCCGCGGGACTGCCCGTGCTTTTCCTGGCCGACCATCCCATCACAGGTGGTTATCCAGTGATCGGCGTGGTTCGCGACGAACACCTGGACCTGGCGGCGCAAGTGCCCATCGGCGGCCGGATCCGTTTCCGGCTCGTCTCCGACACCCCAGACTTCAGCAAGAACCCAGAGAAGTGAGTATTTTGATGCGCAAGGTCCTGATCGCGAACCGCGGCGAAATCGCTGTCCGCGTCGCCCGAGCCTGTGACGACGCCGGTATCGCCTCCGTCGCCGTCTACGCCGACATTGATGCCGATGCCATGCACGTCGGCGCCGCAGCTGAAGCGTACAGCCTGGGCGGAAACAGCCCCGCTGACACGTACCTGAATATCGAAAAGCTGCTCTCCGTGGCTGCCCGTTCCGGCGCGGACGCCGTCCACCCCGGTTACGGATTCCTCTCCGAGAATGCAGATTTCGCCCAGGCAGTGCTCGACGCCGGACTTGAGTGGATCGGTCCCTCGCCGGAGTCGATCCGCCAGTTGGGCAACAAGATCACCGCCCGGGAAATCGCGGTGCGTGCCGGGGCGCCCCTGGTTGCCGGCAGCGACGGGCCCGTGTCCTCTGCCGCAGAAGCACGCGCTTTCGCCGAGGAGCACGGACTCCCGATCGCCATCAAGGCAGCCTTCGGCGGAGGCGGCCGCGGACTGAAAGTGGTCCGTGAACTGGCAGAAGTCGAAGAAGCCTTTGACTCCGCAGTCCGTGAAGCCGTAGTTGCCTTCGGTCGAGGCGAGTGCTTCGTGGAGCAGTATCTCGACCGCCCGCGGCATGTTGAGGCCCAGATCGTCGCTGACAAGCACGGCAACGTCATTGTGGTGGGAACCCGCGACTGCTCGCTTCAGCGCCGGCACCAGAAGCTCGTTGAGGAAGCTCCGGCACCCTTCCTCAGCGACGAGCAGCGCCAGCGGATCTACGACGGAGCCAAGGCAATCATTCGTGAGGCCGGCTATTACGGCGCAGGGACTGTGGAGTTCCTTGTGTCCGCTGACGGAGCCGTGGCTTTCCTGGAGGTCAACACGCGCCTTCAGGTGGAGCACCCGATCACCGAGGAGACCGCGGGGATCGACCTTGTGCAGGAACAGTTCCGCGTTGCTGCCGGGTTGCCACTGAGCATCACCGAGGACCCCGTTGCGCAGGGGCACTCCTTTGAGTTCCGGATCAATGCTGAGGATGTCGGCCGTGGGTTCCTGCCCTCGCCGGGCACGGTTTCCGGCTTCGAGGTGCCCACGGGGCCCGGGATCCGCGTGGACACCGGAGTGCGCTCGGGTTCGACAGTTCCGCCGCAATTCGATTCCTTGTTGGCCAAACTGATCGTCTCAGGGGCTGACCGGCAGCAGGCCCTTCGTCGGGCACGCCGTGCCTTGAAGGAATTCAACATCTCTGGCCTGGCCACGGTTTTGCCGTTCCACCGCGCAGTTCTCGAGGCTGACGATTTCACCTCCGTGGTCGGGCTGCGCGTGCACACCCGGTGGATCGAGACCGACTTCGCGGACCAGATCCCCGTCGACCCCGACTACAGCGCGGTGGCCCCCGACGGCGAACGACGCACCATCACCGTGGATGTCGACGGCAAGCGGCTTGCTGTGGGTCTTCCTGCGGATCTGCTGGACGGCTGGGCCCGCTCGGGGCAAGGTCTTCCGACCGTCGCCGGGTTGACCGATACGCCGGGTTCTGTCACCGGTGATGCGCCTGCCGAATCAGCCCTTGTCTCCAGCATGTCCGGCACCGTGGTGAAGTGGCTCGTGGAACCTGGTGCCGCCGTGGCTGCCGGGGACCCCTTGGTTGTCCTGGAGGCCATGAAGATGGAAACCCAGGTCCCGGCACACCGCACCGGCACGCTCTCGGAAGTACTTTCCGCGCCCGGGGGAGTTGTCACGGCCGGCGCAGTGCTGGCCCACATCGAGTAGCCCGTTGCCGGCCCGCTGTTGCGTCGTTGGCCAACAACGCAACAGCGGCCACGCCACGAGCTACGACGCGACAGTCACACCCAACACGCTGTCCAGCAGCCCGTTGCGGAACTTGCCCGTGGGGTCGTTGGCCTGAGCCAGGGCCCGGAAGTCCTCAAACCGTGGGTATAGTGCGGAAAAGTCGTACTGCTCCGGCGTGAACAGCTTGCCCCAGTGCGGGCGTGAACCAAACGGCTGCAATGCTTCCTCCAGCTCGGGAAGGATGGCTTCTACCTCCGCCTGCATCGGCTTCCAGGTGAAGTGCAGGGCCACGCTTTGCTGCTTGTAGAACGGGCTCAACCAGAACTCATCGGCGGCAATCGTGCGGATCTCCGAGATAAACAGCAGCGGTGCCAGCTTGTGCGCGAGGTCACGAACGGCGGACAAAGCTGCCGGCGCCTGGTCCAGTGGCAGCAGGAATTCGCTTTGGAGTTCTTCCCCGTTACTGGGAGTGAATTCGTGACGGAAGTGCGGCAGGCGATCCAACCATTTGCCGGCGACGTCCAATTGCTCGGTGCAGTTCTCGGCTGACATATCCGGCAAAGGATGCATGGCCGCAGTGGCCGGGGTGGCACCGAAAAGGTCAGGCAAGGCGGCCTCGGTATCAAGTGCTTTGAGCCAGACCTGGGGGATGGTGTCGCCCGTATAGTTCGTGAAGAAACTGACGCTGTAGGCACTGGACGCGATGGCCTGGAAGTTCGCCAGAGCGCCGTTCCACGAGAGATTGGTGAGCACGCGCTGCCGGACCTCGTAGCTCGGACGGACCGCGAGCTCCAGCCCAGTGACGATGCCCAGGGCTCCCACGCCAACCACGCTGGCGAGGAATTCGTCGTCGTCGGCCGTGAGGGTGACCAGGTCACCTGAGGCGCGCACCAGGTCGATACCCACGACGGCGGCCGCCAGGGAGGGGTTGTTGACCCCACTGCCGTGGGTGCCTGTTTGGATGGCACCCACCACGGAGATGTGCGGAAGGGACGCGAGGTTGTGGATGGCGTAACCCTGCTCCTCCAATGCCCGGCCCAGGGCCCCGTAACTAATGCTGCCGTTGACCTTGACGGTGCCTTTATCCCTGTTAAGGACAACTTCCTGGGGGAGTGCATCCAAGAGAAGGTGGGTGCCCGGGGTGTCGGCAACAGTGTTGAAGGAGTGCCGGGAGCCGAGGGCTTTGATATGAGTCGCCTTGGCCACGAGCTCCCGCAGCTCTTCCACTGAGGTGGGCCGCTGCACTTCTGCGGACGAATACTCGAGGTTTCCTGCCCAGTTCTTCATTGAAAGATTCTTCCCTTTTGATCCATGCCGACATCTTTAATTGTTCACGTTCTTAACTAATTGCGTCAAGGGCAGTCCGGTCCGGGAATGTAGAGTTCAAGGACCGCCGTCTGTCAGGAGCCTCCCGTGAGCAAAGGACCCAAACCCACTATCCGGGATGTCGCAACCGCTGCGGGCGTTTCCTTGACCACTGTCTCGTACGTGCTGTCGGGTCGTCACGGTGGGACCACGCGGATCAGTCAGCCGACCCAGGACCGGGTGTTGTCTGCCGTGAAGGAGCTGGGCTACGTGCCCAACCAGGCCGCACGTGGGATGCGCCGGGGCAGAACCGACGTCGTCGCCGTCGCTATCGGAAATTTGGAATGGCCCTGGGACCGGGCGTTGGCTACTACGGCGGCGAACATCCTTCCCGAGCATGGCTATCAGCCGGTGATCCTCTTGGGCGAAGACTGGCGTAGGTTCATGATGTCAGGTGGGGCCGACGGCGTCATTATTGGCTACTTTCCCGAGGCGAAATCGGAGGACGAAACGGTCACCGAGCTGGCCCGCCGCGGTGTCGCCCAGGTGGTCATCTCGGGGACCATGAAACCCAATGGTTTCGACGTTCTGGCTCCCGAACCGGAGGTTGGACTGGCTGAGGGGATGGCCTTCCTGACCGCTTCGCACCGTCGGATTGCGTGCATTCGCAGGGCCGATCCGGAGGGACGGCCTGCGAGCCGGTTCGCTTGCTACGTGCAAGGGCTGGAGGCGGCGGGTATCCCCCTGGATGAGTCCCTTGTCCGGACATCGAAGCACCGCCCCGCCATGGCGTACCAGGCGGCCCTCGAGTTGCTGCAACTTTCGGACCGCCCCACCGCCATCCTCTGCACCGACGACATGGAGGCACTGCAGGCCATCCGGGCCGCCTTCCGCTTGGGGCTTCGCGTGCCCGAGGATGTCCAGATCGTCGGTGTGGGGAATTCCACCGAGGGGCAGGAATACGATCCCGCCCTGACAACAGTGGGACCGGAGCCGATCTTCGAGCAGGTGGTGAGGATGCTGCTGGACCGGCTCGAGGGAATCGCCCCTGCAGAGGGCGTCCGGGTCGCCTCGCCGTGGAAACTGCAGCTGCGCGGAACGACGACGGCGGTCAGCTGACGTGTCCGGACGAGGGAACCGCGACGCTGGTTGAAGCGCAGGTTCTCAGGGTGTCATCGAAACGACCAAAGGCCACGGGCTCAGGGGTGTACTTCTTTAGCGGACGTCTGCAGACCTAGCAGTGCCGCACACGGTAGGGGATCACCTTACAGGCGCCTGTCGACAGCCCTGAGTGTTATGTTCGACAAAGGCACCATCCACCAGCCACAGAACGGGGGAATGATGAATGCAGGACGCTGGGGACTGCTTGTCGTTGGGTCAGTAATCCTGATTATCTCCGTGATTCTCGCTATTCAGGGATCAATCGGTCTCTGGTTCACCGCAGCGGCTATGGCCATCCTGATCTTCGCTACGTTGCGTTCCGGACTCAAAGAAATTCGGCAGTCCCCAGACAGCGATAAGTAGATCCGTTCCACCTCGGCGGGATGTACGAATACCCCGCACGGAGAAATGCACGATGAGGGGAGGCTTACTGCAACCTAGTTCCTTACGTTGGGAACGGTGTCGGACGGCCGGGCAGGCTGGGCGCGCCACCCAAGCGCAGCGAAATCAGCCGCCACAGGTACCTCCGAGAATTTCCAGAGCAAACGACCTCCAGCGACCCGAACGGCACCTAGTCCTTCAGCGGCCTCCGTGCCAACCACGCTGCGACGATCGCACCGGAGATGTTGTGCCACAGTGAGAACACGGCGGACGGCAACGCAGCCAATGCACCGAAGTGCGCAGTGGCCAGGGTCGCAGCGAGTCCCGAGTTCTGCATACCGACCTCGAACGCCAGAGCACGGCGGGCCTTGTCATCCAAACGTCCCAGCTTGCCGGCCAGGTAGCCCAATCCAAGGCCGAAGCCGTTGTGAAGCACAACAGCCAGGAACACGATGCCGCCAGCGGCGACGATCTTGCTGGCGCTGCCAGCCACAACGATGGCCACGATCAAGGAGATGACGACGGCTGAAGCCCAAGGAAGTACCGGAAGCACTTTCGCCACGAGTTTCGAGAGGAACAACCTCGCAAGGAGGCCAGCGATGACGGGCAGCAGCACTGTCTTGACGATGTCCATGACCATGGCCCCGGCGTCGATATTCAGGAACGAGCCCGCCAGGAAGAGCGTCAGTGCGGGCGTCACCAGCGGCGCTATCAGCGTGGAGACGGAAGCGACGGCGACGGACAGGGCCACATCACCCTTGGCCAGGAACGCCATCACGTTGGAGGCCGTGCCGGAAGGGGCGCAACCAACCAGGATCAGGCCCACGGCAAGCTCCGGTGGCAATTGAAGCAACACGGCGATCAGCCATCCGGCGCCGGGCATGATGACATAGTGCGCCACGATTCCCAGAGCTACGGCCCAAGGGCGCCGGGCCACGGAGGCGAAATCCGGAGGGGTCAGGGTGAGACCCATGCAGAACATGATGATGCCCAGCAGGTAAGGAACCGCAACACCCATCGGCTTGAACAGATCCGGGATGAGGAACCCCAGGACGCCGGCCAGAACCACCAGGAGTGGGAAGATCGTGACGGCGATCCGGGCAATCCTGGCTTCGGCGGCGAGGGCAGGATTTGCAGGGGATGTGGTTTCGGACGGGGAATTGGTTGCCTCAAGCATTCATCAATGCTCACACCAGCACTGCGCCTGGAACGACTTCGTTACATCCCACGGAACGTATATGTCAGACATCCGGCGTCCCCGTCAGGAGTTGAGCTTTCCCGCGAGCCGCTCCCGCATGCGGACGCTGGCCTCATTCAAGCCGATGAACTCCACTTCGCGACCGTGGTTCCTGTACTTTTCGGTCACCGAATCCAGCACGGAAACCGAGGAAGCGTCCCAAATATGCGAGCCGTGAAGATCGATGATCACACGATCTATGCCTTCTGAGGAATCTTTCGCGTAGTCGAACTGGGTGTACAGGTCGTTGGAGGAGGCGAAGAAGAGCTCACCATCCACGGTGTATGTCGCCACCGTTTCGTCGTTGAGTTCCAGTTCAGTCCGCTCAACAGTGACAAAGTGCGCCACTCGACGGGCGAACAGCACGCTCGCGGCCAAAACCCCGACGCCGACCCCCACCGCAAGATTGTGCGTTGCGACCACAGCGGCAACAGTCAGGACCATGACGGCTGTCTCGGATTTGGGCAGGCGCTTCAGGGTTGAGGGACGGACGGAGTGCCAGTCAAAAGTAATCAGCGAAACGAAGATCATCACTGCCACCAGCGCGGCCATGGGGATCATTCCCACAACATCGCCCAGCACCACCACCAGGATCAGCAGGAACACGCCGGCCAGGAACGTTGAAAGCCGGCTTCGGGCGCCGGAGCCCTTCACATTGATCATGGTCTGCCCAATCACCGCGCAACCACCCAGGCCGCCAAGGAATCCAGTGACGATGTTGGCGGCGCCCTGGCCCCAAGAGACCCTGGTCTTGTTGGATCGAGTGTCGGTGATGTCATCCACCAGCTTGGCGGTCATGAGCGACTCCAGCAGTCCCACCAGTGCCATCGACAACGCAAAGGGAGCAATGATCTGGAACGTCTCCAAGTTCAAGGGCACGTTCGGCACGAACAAGCCGGGCAGGCTGTCCGGCAGCTCACCCTTGTCGCTGACGGTGGGTACGTCGATGCCACCCAGCCCGGTGACCAGCGTGAGGAGCACGATGGCCACCAACGGTGCTGGAACAGCCTTGGTCACCCGTGGCAGCAGAAAAACGATCGCCAGGCCCACGGCAACAATTGGATAGACCATCCAAGGAACGTTGAAGAGTTCGGGCATCTGGGACATGAACACCAAGATGGCCAGCGCGTTCACGAAACCGATCATCACCGACCGCGGGATGAAGCGCATCAACCGGGTAACCCCCAGGGCGGCGAGGATGATCTGGAAAACGCCCGCGAGGATGATCGTCGCAATCAGGTAGTCGAGCCCGTGCTCCTTCATCACCGGTGCGATCACCAGGGCCACGGCACCCGTTGCTGCCGAAATCATGGCGGGACGGCCGCCCACAAGAGCGGTCACCACCCCCATGGTGAAGGACGCGAACAGGCCGATCCGCGGATCCACCCCCGCGATCACAGAGAACGCTATGGCCTCTGGAATCAAGGCCAGCGCCACCACCAGCCCCGCGAGGGATTCAGTCAACAGGCGGCGGGGCGAACGGAAGGTCGCCCGCAGCGACATGAGTTGCTCAGGTGTCATGGTTGGCGCGGGTGTCATGGGTCCTTACAGTGCAGTCTGGCGGTAACGCTCAATCTGCTTAAGGCGCCGCTGGAGGCTGTCGCGCCGCGGGTGCGGAACGACGTCGGGCGCCTCAGCGGTGAGATCAATGTGTTCGGTTCCGTACTGCCACAGCAGGAGGTCGTCCAGGAGGCGGTCGGGACCGGGGGAGTAGCGGTGGTCGAGGGCCTTGCGGACCTCGGTGATCCGGTTGGCGCTGAGAAGCCCGGCCAGTTCCACGGTCTTGGTCAGTCCGTGGGCGGCAAGGAGTTCGGCGGCCCACCCCCAGTCGTCATCAACTTTACGGTCAACGTGCGGAAGGAGCGTACGCCAGACATCACGGACCCGGTTGGGGGTCAACGGTGAGGCGCCTTCACCTTCCAAATCCCAGTAGCCGCGAACCTCTTCGTACCGTTCGTGGAGATCAGCAAAAGCGCTCTCCACAGTCTCCAACATGGCTGCCGTGGCCGTGAATTGACGGTCGAAATGCGGCGTCCAGGCGCGGGGATCCTCGGCCTTGAAGCGGATGTCATGCTCGATCTCGCTCCAGGCGTGGGCGAATACGGTGCGGATCTGGCACTCGAAGAAGTAGCTGCCGTTGGCCGGCATGTCCGGGTTGAAGACGTGCTGGTACTCCTTGACGGTTTCATTCTGGATGGTGCGCAGGATGAGGTGCCGGCTGGAGTAGCCGTAGGTCCCGGACTCGATGGAACCGATGTCCTTCTCGCGGTCGCCACGGCAATCGAACAGTTGGCGCTGGCGTTTGATGATGTTGGCAACCGCTGCGTTTTCTGCCGGCAGCTTGGTGATGACGCGGATTCCCACCATGTCGTTCAGGGTGCGGAAGGGATCCGGGAACTTGAGCACGCGGGGGCCGCCCGGCTCAATGGGGTCATCCGTGCGGGAAATTTTTTCGCGGAACGACTCAACGGTCTTGGTCCGACCCGTGACAAACAAAGGCGTGACCTCGGCGTCGTTCAACATGTCCCGCAGCGTCAGCAGGACATCGCGCGTGACCCGCTTCAACGCAGGGCGGACACGCTCATAGAGGGCCACATTCGCGTCCACTGCATCCCGCTGAGCCTGGTCCAGACTGTCCCAATTGCTTGCCATGCCCCCAGCTTACGGTGCGGGTGCGACACTGAACCGGGCCAATCGCCGTCGGGGCGCCTCTAGCCAAATCCCGGAACCCTCGCGATAGGCTCAGTACAAAGGAGGGCGCAATGTTGCGGCACAAGTACAGCTACGGCGAACACCCCAGTCAGTGGGGCGAACTCTTCATACCTGAACCGAACAACGGAAACCATCGCGGCGCATCGGCTGTGGCCGGTGGAGTCGCCGTCGTGATCCATGGCGGCTACTGGCGCTCGCAGTACGGCGCTGAGCTCGGCGAGCCGCTGGCGCGGGACCTCGCAGCCCACGGAATCACCGCCTGGAACCTTGAATACCGGAGGGCCGGGAATGGCGGCGGATGGCCGCACACCTTCGAGGACATCCTGGCCGGCATCGACCACCTCTCTGAAATCGCAGGCAACCACGATCTCAAACTCGACAAAGTCGTAGCGCTGGGCCACTCAGCCGGCGGACACTTGGCCGTCTGGGCGGCCGGCCGGCAGCGGCTTTCGGCCATCGGAACGCCCGACGCCGACCGCCAACTCGTGCGGTCGCCCGAGGACAACGCAGTGCACCTGACCGGGGTGGTGAGCCAGTCCGGGCTCCTCAACCTTGCGGCCGCGGAGAAACTGAACCTGAGCAACGGTGCGGTGTGCAACCTCATGGGAGGGGATTCCGCTAGATTCCCCAAACGGCATAAATATGCGGACCCCATGAGCCTGCTGCCGATCGACGTCCCCGTATATGCCGTGCACGCCACAGAAGACGAGGACGTTCCCGCGAGCCAGTCCGAGGCCTTCGTTGCGGCGGCTACGGCGGCGGGAAGTTCGGCCCAGTTGCTGCGGGTCCCGGGCGATCACTTCGACCTCATCGACCCCAAGGCCGTCGCTTACAAGAAGTGCCGGGAATTGGTGCAGCGAATGCTCTCGTAATTGTTGTGCTGCGGCGGTTGTCCTCTGGCAGAGTTGTCCCATGCTGACAGTCATTGGCGAGGCCCTGGTAGACGTTGTTCAACGCTCCTCTGGAATTGAAGCGCACGTTGGCGGTAGCCCGCTCAATGTTGCCGTCGGTTTGGCCAGGCTGGACCACCCGGTTCAGTTCATCGGCCGATACGGCAAGGACGCTTACGGCGACTCCGTGGCGGCGCACCTGCGGTCCAGTTCCGTGATGGTTCCGCTGCCGCCTGACGACAAACCAACCAGCGTGGCCACCGCCCAGATAGACGACGACGGCGCTGCCACTTACGCTTTCGACCTCACCTGGGAACTGCCCGGACTCGCCGGCCGGCTGCCCCTCATGCTGCAGGCTGCCACCTTGCTGCACACCGGCTCCATTGCCACCTTCCTGGAGCCGGGCGCTGCGGAGGTTCTTGCCGCCGTCGAGCATGCCCACCCGAGCAGCACCATCAGCTTTGACCCCAACTGCCGCCCGAGCATCATCACGGACGTTGAGTACGCGCGGACGCAGGCCGAGCGCTTCGTGGCGCTGTCCGACGTCGTCAAGGCGTCCGACGAGGACCTTGAATGGCTGTACCCGGGTGTTGATCCGACGGAATCCGCCCGTCGCTGGTTGTCGCTCGGTGGCGAAGGGGGACCCGCCTTGGTGGTGGTCACGCGTGGTTCGCTCGGCCCGTGGGGCATCACCCGCGCAGGGGAGACCCAGGTCCCGGCTCCCTCAGTGGACGTTGTGGACACCGTGGGCGCGGGGGATTCGTTCATGGCCGGGCTGTTGTCCGCGATCGTGGATCATGGGCTGGATGGCGCACAGAACCGCGAGGAACTGCGCGCCATGCCCGCTGAAACGCTCGCGGCGATCATGGACCACGCCACCCGTGCTGCCGCCATCACCGTCTCACGCGCCGGAGCCAACCCGCCCACGCGGGCCGAGCTCAACCACGGGCCGGCCTAGCCTGCTCCGTGCCCCGGGGCTACTTCTTCGCCTGCCTTGACCGGTCCCGGCGGAGTGCCGTCGCCGAAGGGCCGCCCACCCAGGGATTCGCGTCCGTGAGGCGTCAGCCAGCCTGAAAGATCCGGGCCTGCGGGGACGATCTGCGTGGGATTGATGTCCTCGTGCACGATGTAGTAGTGCTGCTTGATCTGCACGAAGTCGATGGTGTCGCCGAAGCCGGGCGTCTGGAACAGGTCCCGGGCATAGCCCCACAATGCGGGCATTTCGCTGAGTTTGTTGCGGTTGCACTTGAAGTGCCCGTGATAAACGGCGTCGAAGCGGGCCAAGGTGGTGAAAAGGCGGACGTCGGCTTCGGTGATGGAGTCGCCCACTAGGTAGCGCTGCGTTGAAAGCCGTTCCTCGAGCCAATCCAGCGCGTTCCACAGCCGGGTGTAGGCCGCGTCGTAGGCTTCCTGTGATCCTGCGAATCCGCACCTGTACACGCCGTTATTGACTTCGGTAAAGACGCGCTTGTTGACTTGGTCGATCTCCTCGCGAAGGTGTTCCGGATACAGGTCCGGCGCTCCGGGGCGGTGGAACTCTGTCCATTCCGTGGAGAAGTCGAGCGTGATCTGCGGGAAGTTGTTGGTGACTACTTCTCCGCTGGGGATATCGACGATGGCCGGGACGGTAATGCCGCGCGGATAGTCGGGGAAGCGGCGGAAGAACGCTTCCTGGAGACGCTCAATTCCCAGGACAGGGTCCTTGCCGTTGGGATCGAGGTCAAAGGTCCAGGAGCGGGCGTCGTGGGTGGGTCCGGGCTGACCCAGGCTGATGACGTCTTCCAATCCCAGGAGCCGCCGGACGATCACTGTCCGGTTGGCCCATGGGCAGGCGCGGGCAGCGATCAATCTGTACCGTCCGGGCTCCACAGGCCAGCCGGGTTCTCCGTTTGGCCCGGCGGCACCGTCGCGGGTGATCCGGTCTTCGATGTAGTTGGTGTCCCGGTTGAACTCGCCACCTGTGACGTAGGCACCCCGGGTGCTGTGTTCTTCGACTGTGCTGGTCTTCTCACTCATCAACCCAGCCTATGCCCCATTGAGGCGCGTTTACTCAGGAACGATACGGAGGCATGACTTCAATGAGGGTTGCTGCGCGGCTAACTATGGCTGCGGCTGCGGGAATCGCTTGGTCAATGTCGTCCGTTGTGGCGGTAGGGCGGTCGACATCGGGATACTGGGTGTCATTCCGCAACCGTCGCATCCAGTCCCACTTGAATCAACGGGCGTTGTTTGACTGTCCGAATGAATGGATCATCACCTGCAGACCATGCGGCAGCATTCAGTATGCGGATGTTTACTTCACGGCCGATCGCGGATCCTGCTTTCGAAGCCGCGTCATAGATATCGGCGCGTGAAGGATTGCCTACGACAAGTACATCCACGTCGCCCGGAGCGCTTCCGGGCTCGCCTTCCCGGCGCGCTGCCCATGACCCATAGATGAAGGCTTGCTCAATTCCATCGATGCCTGCAAGGAAACGAGGGATGACCGCCGATGGCCCATAGGTAAAGCCCAGTATCTCCCGCAGCGGCTGATAAATGGGGAAGTCAGTGGCGGCGCGGATGTCGAGGGATTGTCCTCGTTTGTAAGCACGAACGAGACCCATCTGCACCATTCTGCTTACTTCACGATGAGCGCTCGCGTACGGGGTCCTGGCTGCCTTGGCCAGTTCGGTCACTGTGAAGCTCTGATCGGGATTTAGCAGGATCTTGGCCAGAATCTCTCCTTGTGCGTCGGAGCGAAACAGGGGTCCTAGAGCGGGTGGCCGTGTATTCACATACGCGATAATAATATCGTGTATGTGGATATACAACAGTCGGCATCCAAGCCCCCCGCACGTTCCCGCCAACGTAGACTGGCATGATGCGGCTCGTAGCAAGCGATATTGACGGCACCATCCTCGGTCATGACGGAAAAATCAGTGACCGGACCATCAAGGCGTTCCAGGCGTGCCGCGAAGCAGGGGTGGAACTCGTCTTCGTCACGGGCCGTCCCCCGCGCTGGCTCTACCCCCTCCAGGAGCAACTGGGACATAGCGGGATCGTCATCTGTTCCAACGGGGCCGTGGTGTGGGATCTCGAAACAGAGAAGGCCCTCTCCTCCTGCGTTCTGGATGCGGAGTCCGTCTTTGAAGCCCGTCGGATCATCAAGTCCATCAGGCCTGATGCGTTGTTCGCTGTCGAAACCCTGAGCGGTTTCCAGCTGGAGCCTGGTTTTATCGAGAACGAAACCAGCGAATTGCTCGCTGAATTCACCCCCAAGCCGTTGGCCGAGACGCTTACAGCGGATGACGCCGTCGTGAAGTTCCTGGCCATTACCCGCAAAGGTACGCCGGACGAGTTCCTTGCCGAGGTGCAGCCGGCTGTTGCGCACCTGGTGTCCACCACGCACTCAGCTCCGAAGACCGCGATGTTGGAGATGTCGGTGCCGGGGATCAACAAGGCTGTCACGCTCGCCAAGTACGCCGAGTCGCTGGGAATCGACGCTGCGGACGTGGTTGCGTTCGGGGACATGCCCAATGACATCGAGATGCTCCGCTGGGCCGGCCACGGTTACGCCATGGCGAGCGGACACCCGGAAGCGATCCTCGCCGCCGGGCAGCAGGCGCCGCACTTCGACGACGACGGCGTGGCCCAGGTTCTCGAAGCGAAACTCACCGAACAGCGGGTCTAGTCGGCGCGGAACCGGGGAATCCAGCAGCGGACCCTTTGGCAGTAGCGTTCGAACTCGGCGCCGAATCGAAGCCTGAGGTCAGCCTCTTCCAGCGGCCTGACCGCGTAATTCCACACGAGTGAGCCGGCCACCGCATAGGCCACCACCAGCCACGAACCCAGCACCAGGCCGACGGCGGCGCCCTGCAGGATGCCGGCCAAGGCCATGGGATTCCGGACCCAGCGGTAGGGGCCGGCAATCACCAGAGTGTTGGCCATCGCTGCCGGCAGGGGAGTCCCGTTCCCTTTGGTGGACATGGCAATGGCCGAGTAAATGCCCAGGGCGCTGGCGAGCAGCAACAGAACGAGCCCGGAAACAAGCGTAGGCAGCGGGAACGGAATGGCCAGGGCCCAGCGGCGTTCCAAGGCGAAAAGGACCAGCGGGATCACACCCAGGAACAGGCCCCAAAAAACGACCAGTTGCAGGAATGTTGTTACTACGTGCCCTGACGTAGGTCGCTGGGCTGCAGGCCGGAACGCGAACGGGCCGCGGAGTACCCACTCTGTAGGTATCCGGCCCAGGAGAACCAAGCAAAGAGCGGCCTCCGAGCACGCGGATGCCGCCACCATCGCAAGGACTCCCCAGCCTGCTTGCGTGGTGATAGTAGCGAAGACAGCCAAGGCCAGGGTGACCAGCCCGGTCCACGCAGTAGCCACCACGGCTGCAGACCGGAAGCCGAAGGCAGCCAGGGCCGACGCCAAAACAAACAAAGGCACATCGAAGATCGCAACAGCCACGGGATCCAGCTGCCCAAGAGTGGCCTCCCGGACAGGCGGCAGGAGGAAAACACCAAGCCACCAGGCAGCACCTGCCAAGGCCTGCGCGGCAAAATAGGCCCTCCCCCAAAGAGCGGCTTTCATGGATGGCGGACACCCTTCCCGGCCAGGATCGCCCGGTACCCTTCCCGGAACGACGGATAGGCAAAGGTGAAACCGGTGGACCTCAGCCGGCTGTTCGAACAGCGTTTGTCGCCTGCACCCCCGTCGGACGCCGGTCCGACGGGAGGCGCCGGCAGCTGTAGCTCGGCCGCGAGGAAGCGCAGGACGTCGCCGTACTCGGCGGGGTCGTCATCGACGCCCAGGTACACGGCCTCGGGCTCTTGCTCCATGGTGGCGAGGTGCACGATCATGGCTGCGGCGTCGTCCCGGTGGATGCGGTTGGTGTGTTTGGACTGTGCAGGAATCGTGGCCTTGCCGCTGCGCACTTGGTCGATCAGGCGGGTGCGGCCGGGGCCGTAGATGCCGCCCAGGCGCACCGAAATGGCGCGGGTGCCGGCAGTCCTGGCGAACAACAAATCCTCGGCTTCCAGAAGGATCCTTCCGCTGAAGCGCGTGGGTTCTGCAGGCGTCGACTCGTCCACGACAGCCCCGCCAGAGTCCCTATATACGGCGGTGGAGGAGACGAACAGGATGCGCCGCGGCCGGATCGACTGCCGCTCCAGGGCATCCAGCACGTTCTTCACCCCGTTCAGGTAGGCCGCACGGTACGCCTCTTCCGTCGAGGCATCAGCGGCGATTGCAATCACCAAGATGTCCACGGCGCCAGGCAATTCCGGGACATGCCCGGAGAGGTCCGCCCGGATGCCGTGGATCTCCGGCGGGAGCTTTTCGGGGGAGCGGCGCAAGCCCACCACATGGTGCCCGGCAGCCGCGAAACGCAGCCCAACTTCGGTTCCGAGGTCGCCGCAGCCGGCAATCAACACAGTCATGCCCCTAGTTTGTCAGCACCACGTGTCACCGAGTTCCCAGCCTCCATACAACCCGCGTTCAACTTGCGGCCGTAGGCTTCCAGCCAAGGCCCGTTCGCATGGCCGATCTGTTCGAGGAATTTGCAGGGGGAATCATGGCTAAGCGTCGGATCAACGACTTCACTACGGCGCCCTTGCAGCGCGTGGAACCCGATCACCACTGGCGATCGCTGCGCCAAGGAGACCGCGTCAACGTCACGCTGACGCCGGGCTTCGAATCGGCCGGCGTGGTGGACGCCGTCACCGGCGATGCCACTGCAGTCTGGGTGGAGCTCGACGGCGGCCGCGGCCGGACGCTGGTCCACGTCAGCGATGGTGTGGCGATCGTTCCGCAGACGACGGCGGCAACCAGGCAGGAGCTCTAGCCGCACCTTTGCGATGGGCTACGCTACGGGAGTGACGCTGCCCTATTTCCTCCGCAAAGACGGTTCGGTGGGACCTTTGGCCTTCGCTCATCGCGGTTTTTCGCGCGAGGGACTGGAGAACTCCATGGCTGCGTTCACTGCTGCCGTGGAATTGGGAACCGTGCACCTGGAAACTGATGTGCATACAACGTCCGATGGCGTCCTGCTGGTCTTCCATGACTCATCGTTGGACCGCGTGACGGACTCGGCGGGGCGGATTTCCGAGCTGAGCGCCGCAGAGGTGGCCCGGTCCAGGATCGGCGGGGCGGAACCCGTGCCCACGTTTGATGAGCTGGTGACGGCATTTCCGGAAGCCCGGCTGAATCTCGACGTCAAGGATTGGAACTCGGTGGGCCCGCTGGCCGCGGCCATCGAAAACCATGGAATCCATGACCGTGTCCTGGTCACCAGCTTCTCGGACAGGCGTCGTCGGGCGGTTTTGGCCAAATTGTCACGCAGGGTGGCATCTTCCGCGGGCAGCTCATTGACTGCCCTCTTCGTCCTCCTGGGCCCCGCGCTGCAGGTGCGGTTGGCACGCAAGCTGCTTGCCGGCGTCGACGTTTTCCAAGTCCCTGTCCGCTACGGCCGTTTGCCGGTGGTGACTGCCGGGTTCATCCGGCGTGCACATCGGCTTGGGAGGCAGGTGCACGTGTGGACCATCAACGATCCCGCCGAGATGGAACGGCTTCTTGACCTGGGCGTGGACGGTATTGTCTCGGACCGGCTGGATCTGCTCAAGGAAGTGCTGGTTCGTCGAGGCAAGTGGGTCTGACATCCCCGCGACTTGGCATTTAATGACAGTCCCGGGCTCAGGCATTGTCATTAAATGCCAACTCGGCGGGGCTTAGCCGCGTTCGATGGCGGCCTGGCGCTGTTGGACGGCCCGGATCCTTTCGAGGTCCAACTTGTCGCTGCGGTCGAAGTTGAAGATGCCGTTCTTCTCCTGGAAGACGTCCGTCAGCTGCGTATAGCAGTAGCCGAACATGTCCGGGTTATCCAGCAGGACGTTGCACAGGCCCTCGAACCGCTCATAGAACTCTTCCTCGGTGGCCACCCGCTGGCCGTAGCCCCAGGAGCTTTCGACGTCGGTGCCCGCGGCTTCCGCTGCCTGCCTGGCCTCGGCCTCGTTCCACCAGATCCCGCCGAACTCCGAGACGAAGAAGGGCTGGCCGTTGTAGGGGACGGAGTAGTCCACGCCATCGTGTGCGCGGTTGAGGAACGGTTTGCCTTCGGCGAGGCCTTCCTGTTCCAGCCGGAACTTGTCAGGGTCCTGCTCGTAGGAGTGAGAATCGTAAATGTCCGTTTCCCTGACCCTGTGCGAGTAGCCCGAAGCGTCGATCACGGGACGCGTGGGATCGGCGAGCTTGGTGGCAAGGAACATGGCCTGGGTGACGTCGTCCAGGACGGTGATCCTGTCGTGGAGGTGCTGGTGGGTCTCGTTGAGCGGGCACCAGCCGATGATGCTGGGGTGGTTGTAGTCGCGCTGGAGGACTTCCAGCCATTGAGCGACGAAGCTGGCGGTGGGCTTCTGGTTATGACCGATAGTGCCGCCGCCGGAGACACCCCAGTCCCCGAACTCGCCCCATACGAGGTAGCCGAGGCGGTCTGCATGGAACAGGAAGCGCTCCTCGAAGACTTTCTGGTGCAGCCGGGCGCCGTTGAAGCCGGCAGCCATGGACAGCTCGATGTCTTTGACCAGGGCGGAGTCGTCCGGGGAAGTCATGAGCGATTCCGGCCAGTAACCCTGGTCGAGGACCAGCCGCTGGAAGACGGCTTTGCCGTTGATGCGGACAACTTTGCCGTCCAGAGCCACTGAGCGGATCGCGGCGTAGCTGCTGACCTTGTCCACAGTGTCACCGGTGGCGTCTTTGATGGCCACGTCCAGGTCGTACAGGAACGGGTCCTCGGGAGACCAGGGCCGGAGTTGCTCCGCTGGTATTGCCAAACGGAGTGACGGGGCCAGATCGAGGTCAGCACGCCCTTGGGCCTCGGCCACTATGTCTGTTCCGGCGCGAAGGGTTGCGGCCACTGTGTGGCCTTGGTGGTTGCGGGACAGCGGAATCTCGATGGTCAGGCTGGAATCAGCCAAGTTGGGAGTCACACGGAGGCGCTTGATGTGGACTTCGGGGACTGCTTCCAGCCACACTGTCTGCCAGATCCCGGTGGTACGCGTGTACTGGCAATGGGTGTTGTTGTACCAGGTGGCCTGCTTGCCACGGGCCTGCATGTCGTGCCGGGAGTCGCGGGCCCGCACCACTATGACTGCATCCGTTCCGGGTTCGGCGACGTCGCTGAAATCTGCGGTGAACGGCGTGAAGCCGCCCCGGTGCCGAGCGACTTCGACGCCGTTGACCCAGACCGTGGCGTCGTGGTCCACGGCGCCGAAATGCAGGAGGACTTTGAGGCCTGCCCACTCTTGGGGAATGGTCACCGTTCGGCGGTACCAAACGGCTTCCATGAAGTCCACGTGCTCGACGCCCGAGAGGGTCGATTCGGGGGCGAACGGAACCAGGATTTCGCTGTTGAGTCCGCGATGGGTGAGTCCCCGCTCCAGACCTGAGTCTCCGGCGTCGATCTCGAAATCCCAGGTGCCGTTCAGGTTGAGCCAGGTGTCGCGGACAAGTTGCGGGCGGGGGTGTTCGGGCTTGGGGATCGGTGAAGCGGTCAAGGTGTCTCCTTCGGCACGGGAACGGTATGTTCTTTACAACGTTAGAATCTTTCGCTTCCCGATGCGATAGCTGAGCGGAATTCACTCCGTCAAAGATGCCTGACGTGAGAGGCTGGACCTACGCGTCCAGCATGCGAGCTGAGGAGATTCCCGTGACCGAGTACCGTTTGGCCATTCTTGACGATTACCAGCAGGTTTCCAGCGACTATGCGCCCTGGGAGTCACTGCTCGACGACGGCGTAAAGGTCACCGTCTTCAGCGCACCTTTCGTCTCGGAGGAGCAGGCTGTGGCCGCCTTGGCGCCGTTCGACATCATCGTCGCGATGCGCGAGCGAACCCGTTTTCCGCAAAGCGTCCTCGATGCGTTGCCGGACCTGAAGCTGCTGGTAACCACCGGCATGGCCAACGCGGCAATCGATCTTGAGGCGGCCTCCGAGCGGGGAATCGTGGTGTGCGGGACAGGTGGATCGCCCGCCGCGGCACCGGAACTGACCTGGGCCTTGCTGCTGGCTTTCGCGCGGAATCTGCCTGTGGAGGAGAACTCGCTGCGCGCGGGGGAGTGGCAGACCGGCGTCGGATTCGAACTTGAAGGCAAGACGCTCGGAATCGTTGGCCTCGGCAAGATCGGCAAACGCATCGCCGGCTACGCCGCAGCATTCGGCATGGACGTGCTGGCTTGGAGCCAAAACCTCACCGCCGACGTTGCCGAAGCCGCGGGTGCCCGGTTGGTCAGCAAAGAGGAGCTGTTCAGCGAGTCGGACATCGTGACGCTTCATCTCAGGCTGTCCGAACGCACCGAGGGAATCGTGGGCCCTGAGGAGCTGAGGCTGCTCGGTCCGGACGGGCTGCTGGTCAACACTGCCCGTGGACCCTTGGTCGATGAGGCCGCCCTCATCCGCGCACTGGAGGAAGGCTGGATCCGTGGTGCCGCCCTGGATGTCTTCGAGGAAGAGCCCCTCCCTGCCGGGCATGCGCTGCTGCATGCTCCGCGGACAGTGCTCACGCCGCACGTGGGATACGTGACGCACGAAAGCTACCGGAAGTTCTACGGAGAAGCCTTCGAGGACGTCAAGGCGTGGCTTGCTGGAGAGCCTGTCCGCGTTCTTGGCGGGTAATACTGCGGTGATTCTGACGGTTGGCAAGCGCTTTCCCGTCAAAACTGGCAAGATGGATCCATGCGTATCCTCATCGCCCCGGACAAGTTCAAGGGATCCCTGACCGCCAGCGAAGCCGCCTCAGCCATGGCCGAAGGCGCACTCCGCGTCTATCCGGATGCCGTGACCACGCAGTTCCCTGTTGCCGACGGCGGGGAAGGCACGTTGGATGCAGCAATTTCTGCGGGCTACGAGGAGCGGAACAATGCCGTCGTCGGGCCCATCCTGAAACCGGTGGGCGCGTCGTGGGCCATCCGTAAGGACTCTTTCGGCGGAGCGACGGCCGTCATCGAAACGGCCATGGCTTCCGGGCTGGCTCACATGGAACCAACTCCGGAGAACTCTCTCCGCGCCCACAGCTACGGATGTGGCCAGCTCATCGCCGCGGCCCTGGAGGCCGGTGCCACCGAGATCGTGTTGGGCGTGGGTGGTTCCGCAATGTCCGACGGCGGCAGCGGGGCCTTGCGCGCACTGGGACTCAAGCCCCTTGATTCGGCCGGGAACGTGGTGCCGCTCGGCGGAGGTTCCCTTGGCGACGTCGTGGCTTTGGACGTTTCCGAGCTGGATCCGCGGCTGTCGGCCGTGAAGTTCCGCATCGCCGTCGACGTCCAAAACCCGCTGTACGGCGCTGATGGCGCGGCGCACGTTTTCGGTCCGCAGAAGGGCGCGGACGCTGACGCCGTCGAAAAGCTCGACGCCGGTCTCCGCAACTGGGCATCGCTCCTTCGGGAAGCGAGCGGCCATGACGTCAACGTTCCGGGTGCTGGAGCAGCGGGCGGGTTCCCGGCGTCGTTCCTTGCCTTCACTGACGCAGAGCTGGAAGGCGGCTTCGCGCTTGTGGCGGGACTGACAGGGCTCGCTTCCCATTTGAGCGAGGCAGATTTGGTGATCACCGGCGAGGGGTCGATGGATGAGCAGTCGCTCACCGGGAAGGCCCCCATCGCATTGGCCGACGCCGCGAGCGTTCACGGCATTCCCGTGGTCGCGGTGGCCGGGCGCATCACCGTAACCCCGGAAGAGCTGGCGAAGCACGGGATCGTGGCCGCGGCGCAGTTGCTGGATGTCGCGCAGCGCAAGAATGGCGTCCCGGATGTGGCTGACGCCGTAGCCAACGCCGCCAAGTACCTGGCGTGGGCTACCAGCCAGGTACTTGAGGGCGCGTAGCCACTCGCTGTTGGGCTACTGCCTGTAGCCCTCGACTTCGCTGATGGGGCGGGCCTCGGCGTCATCGGGGTTTTCTCCGGCGTCTTTCTTGGCCCTCCGCTGGCGGAGAAGGTCCCAGCACTGGTCCAGCTGCGCTTCAAGGTGGGCCAGTCGCGCACGGTTGTCGCTGTTGTCCCCCATGCTTTCGTCATCGGAAGGCGCGTCACGGAGCCGGTGTTCCTCCTCCACGAGTGCCTGGATTCGTTCCAGAAGATCCTGTTCGTCCATGGTCTCTCTCCTTGGGTTGGGCGTCGGGGCGTTATATGAAACCTAGTCTTGCCGATGGGGTGCGTCTACTGGCGCCTGACGGCATACTTGGGGCATGGAGTTCACAACCACCATCGTGGGCGATGGCAACAAGGCCGGCATCGAAGTTCCGTCGCACGTTGTGGACGCCCTCGGGGCGGGGAAAAAGCCGCCGGTGGTGGTGACCATCAACGATCGCAGCTATCGGAGCAGCATCGCGGTGATGGGTGGGAAGTACATGGTGGGTGTCAGCGCGGCGAACCGCGAGCTCACCGGCGTTGCCGCGGGGGACACTGTGCAGGTGGGTCTCGAGGTTGATACCCAGCCGCGCGTCGTGGAGGTTCCGGCTGATCTTGCCGCGGCCCTGGATGCTGAACCGGACGCGAAAGCCTTCTACGGGACCCTCAATTACAGTGCCCAGCGGCGCTACGTGGAGCCGATTGGCGATGCTAAGACCGAGGAAACCCGCGCGAGACGTATCGCGAAGGTTGTTTCTGACCTGAAGGCAGGGAAAAAGTAGCATTTCAGGCGGGGCCGTTGGCACGGGCGATGGCCACCGCTTCCTCAATGCCCCGGGTCCAGGGTTCGCCGTGGCCGGGAAGAACCAAGGTCGCTCCGGTTTGCGCGAGCTGCTTCAGCGACGCCAGGTTCAGTGCGCTGTCCGCCGTTGCTGCCCCTGCGACAATTCGCGGCCCTGTTCGCTGCGTGTACGGGTCCAGGGTGACGAGGGCGTCACCGCTGAAAAGAATGCCGCGCTCCCGGAGGAAGAGTCCGCAATGTCCGCTGGTGTGGCCGGGGGAGAAGACGATCTCGGGGCTGCCCGGCACGGGAAGAGCGCCGGTTCCGGGAAAGTGGCGGACTTCCTCGACGCCTTTGACCTTGAGGGCTCCCGCGCGCGTCATGCTGGCCAGAACCGGGAGTCCGCTCGGATGGGTCAGCGCGAAGACGAATCGCGAGCGTTCATGCCGGTAGCGGTAGGGATGCCTGGCTATGTAGGAGTCTTCGGTGTGGATCCAGACAGGAATCCCGAGCTCCTGGTGCAGGCGCCTGGCGAGGCCCAAATGGTCAAAATGGCCGTGCGTCAGTACCAAGGCCCTGATGTCCTCCAGCGAATGACCGAGGGCCTTAAGCGAATCTTTCAGGGGTCCCCACATCGCGGGCAGCCCGGAGTCAATCAGCGTCAATCCATCGCGGCCCTCCACTATGTAGAAGTTCACGTAGGCGTCGGAGAACCTGTAAACGCCGTCAGCCACCTCGGTCATTGCCATGGTTGTTTCCCATCCTGTTTGGATCAGTTGAGGGACACTGCCACGACTACCATAAGCATGCTTAGTATTTGGCACAAGGAGTGTACGGTGGACGGCCGGAACGTGGGTGAGGGGAAACGTTCCGAAGAAAATGACGTGGACCACGACACGTTCTGGGTGCTCGCCCCACTACTAAGTAGTGACAGGTTGCCGAGCGCACTCCGGATGCAGAACAGCAGCCACGGCCTACGAGGTGTTGAGACCCCCTCCTCGGCCGGTCACGGCGCAACAAACCCGGGCGGGCTTTATTGACCGCCTGGAGGTGCGCTCGTCCGCTTGCCCGAGCGGACAGTGTGGCCGGCCCGAAAGCAGACCCCCCTCGAGCCGGCCACACGCACATCCGGTACACGTCGGGCCGCCGCTGGAGCAGTGCAAACTTAGGCGTGTCCGCCAGCTGGGCCGGCCACCCGGCGTCGTGCGTCTTCGCGGGAATCAACCATCTGAGCGCCGGTGAGCACGGCCGACAGTCCCCGCGTTTTGGTCAGCGGGACGGCCACAAATGCAGCCAGGAGCAGCAGTGCGGTAAACGGGCCGAAGGCCGTCGCCGGCAACAGTGCGCCGAGGAACGACAACACCACATAGAGTCCGCCCGTGGCACTTGCCCGGAGCAATGGCCGACGGCGGGAAGCCGGCCATTGCGGTTGCAGCCACACCGCGCGCTGGCCGAGTGAGGCCCCCGAGCCGGCGAGGGCAGGCAGGTAGAAGACCAGGAGGCCGGGAATGAGGTGCATGAGGACCAGGGAGATGGGGTCATTTGCTCCGGGGAGGTCGGCCCAAAGCGTGAGTAGTCCGATCCTGTAGGTGACGACCAATCCGAACCCGAGGAACGTCACTGCTGCGTAGTCGATGATCATTCCCAGCCAGCGCCGCCAGACGGTGACGGGGCGGCTCTGGCCCCGGGCTGCCAGGAGCTCGCGGCGCTGGGGCATGAACCAGAGCACCAAGGGCGCGATAACGGCGCCGATCAGGGCACCAAGGGTGTTGGTGATGAAGTCGTCGACGTCAGCCAGGCGGTAGGCGCAGTCGTAGATGCCCCACAGCCCGGTGAATTGTGTGGCTTCAATGAGTGCCGACACGAGTGCGCCGGTGATGGTGGAGACGGCGATGTTCCAGGAGAAGTACCGCCGCGCTATGACGCCCCACGGGATGAACAGCACCACATTGAAGACAACCTGGAGCGTCGCACGGCTGGTCAGGGTTCCGGTGATCCCCAAGCCGGATGTTTCGCGCTGGATGTCGTCCACGAATTGGAACGGGACGGCTTGGAAGGCGCTGCCGCCGGGACCGCACTTCAAGAGGGTGGGGTCGGGCAGGGGCAGCAAGGTGTACGCGACCAGGGCGACGCCGTAAATGCTCAGTCCTGCGGCCCCCAGGAAGCGCCGCCACGTGAACCGGCCATACATTCTGTATTGGACTGCGACGATCGGCACCATGAAGACGCCAAAGAGCAGCACCCCTCCCAGCACACCCATGTATGCCGGCCACACCCATTCCCCCATGACTTCCTTTCACCCGGTGCCTTAATGGTTTCAGGGCTACGGGTGAAAATCCTCCGTCCGCGTGGTGATGTTGCTCGCGGCTGGCTCATGCCTGGGGTGGAGGGTGTGGCTGCTTAGTCCTTGCGGGGGCTGTAGGTGCTGACGACGTTGCCCTTGCTGGTGGCGTACTGGTCCTCCAGGACCAGCCGGTTCAGGGGGTCCCCGTCCTCGAAGAGCCGCCGACCTGTCCCGGCGATCACGGGGTGGGTCATCAAGGTCAGCTCATCCAGAATGCCTGCGAACAGTAGTTGGCGTACCAGGGAGATGCTGCCGCATACGGCGATCTCGCCGCCGTCGCGGTTCTTGAGATCGGTGATGAAGTCCTCCAACGGACCGTTGATGAGGTGGGAGTTTTGCCACTCCAGCGGCTCGGACAACGTGCGGGAGGCGACGAACTTCTCCACAGGGTTGATGAAGGCGGCGAACTCATCGTCCTGGGTTGCGTTCGGCCAGTAGCTGGCCCACTCCTGGTAGCTGACCCGGCCCAGCACCACGGTATCCACGGTGTTGATCATCTTGTTCAGGCCCTTGCCCAGGTCCTCGTCGAAGCTGTCGAACTGGAACTTGAACGGGTCCTGGACCACGCCATCCACGGAGTGGAACAGGCCGGCGGTTACCTTGCGCATAGCTTCTCCTTCCAGGTCGCTCTCGTTTAGGCCGCAGCCGTTGCCAGGCGACGACGGGACGGCAGTTCAGTGACGTTGCTCAATTCAGTGTTCAAGCGGACAGGAACTTCGAAGAGCTCAGCGTAGACCTGAAGTTCGCCGAGGGCGTCGGTATCAACGATGGCTTCGGAGAGGTCCATTTCGACGTTCAGGCCGCCGCCAAGGCTCTTGGTTCGCTGCACCACCGGGTAGAGGCCCTGCACGCTCGCGGTAGTGACGTGACCGGTTGCGGCTATCTGGATCTGTTCGCCATCAACGTCGACTCGAACAACTACGGAGAGCTTCTCGCTGGTCAATGTGCTGCCTTTCATCAGGTTGCTGCCACGCTGCAGCGCACCCCAGCGTATGTGCCATGTGTGACCTGCGCAACATTGTGGCGGCGCGGCTGGTGTCGGCGGTGCAGTCACATAGCAGCCATTTCTGGGAGAAAGCTGTATCCTCAGCGAGAGGCCTCTATCAGGCCATCCAAAGCCTGAATATTGGGGGAGAAGTGCGCTCACGTGCTGCTGCCGGCGTGCCGGAAAAAATACGTTACCTTGGTTCTTCGTCGAGGCTGGTGGCCTCGACGCTGGCTTTGCTCCTTTTGATGGTTGCGCTGCCGGCTTCGCCCGCCAGTGCCGTGACGGTGGTGACGGAAGCCCCTAAGCTCACAGCCGTGGAGTTGGTCTCTGCGCCGACGCTTGCGCCTGGGCAAACCGCGAGGGTGCGGTTTACGCTGAGTCAGCCCGCGCAACGCGTTGAGTTCAACTACTACGATGAGTCGCTCTCGACCGCGCGCAAACTGACGTGGTCGGGGAACCCTGGAGTGGGCGCCTTTACGGCAGAAGCGACGGCAACTGTCGGCGCTGACGACTATTACGACGGCCCGCAGAGGTTGTCTTCAGTCGCTGTCACATACCAACAGTCGGGCTGGGACTACCCGCTAACTACTCAATTCCTCCGTGACAGTAACAGAGAAGTCGTGACGGTAGACGGGCGAGGGGATCCGCGTCTTCAGCTGCTGGACTTTTCTGTGGCGAACCCGTCTCGACTCTTGCTGGTGCCGCAGAACATCGTTCCGCCCAAGTTTGAGCCGTGGATGGATCGGGATTGGAATGGCACGGTGGATGGAACGGTTTCTCCGGGTTCGTGGACGCCGGGAATCAAGCGGATCTGGATGCAATGGATTGTGGACGGCAGGGTCGTTGATTACGGGAGCTTTGAGGCAAATGAATCCTTCCCTGTGTGGACATTTTCAGGAAATCAGGGCAACCTCAAGGTACGTATTATCACTACCACGCCCGGTTACAAGTCGGTATCCGCAGATTCAGAGTCGCAGTTGTTCGTGACTGCCAACCGTTTCGCGATAACAGGCAAGCCGTGGATTGGTTCCACGCTGAATACTGACTTCGACATTGCGTCGATAAAAGGTATTCCTGTCGGGGCGTCTCCGAAAGTGGAAGTAATTTGGAGAAGCGAATCCACCTCTTATCTTCCGACGACGCTGGCGCTCGGCGAAGGCTACCGTCTCAAGGGGGCCGATGGCGGGGGAACTGTGAGAGCATCCGTCGTAGTTACTTTTGACGGCAAAGTGGTCGGTCGATTTTCAACGGATTCGAGTGCCTACGTAACCAACCCGACCCCGTCCCGGAATTATGTCAATCGGGAAGTCAACGACTTTCTGATGGCCCGGACTACTGACGGCAGGCTCTGGATGTGGGGACGGCAATTCGGGGCGTTTCCCAGGGAGGTTGGCTCGGGTTGGAATGTCTTTGACAAGATCTTCTCGCCCGGGGATTTCAATGAGGATGGATACGCCGATGTGCTCGCCCGGAAGCCCTCGGGGGAGCTCTGGATGTACCCCGCTGATGGTCAACATTGGTGGAAACCCGCGTCCCGTGTGGGGGTCGGTTGGCAAGGAATGACCGAACTGATCGCCCCTGGTGATTTTGATGAAGACGGCCACGATGACGTGCTGGCAAGAGATCGCGAAGGAAGGTTGCTCCTCTATCCAGGTAACGGCAAGGGTGGCTGGCTGGCCCCACGACAAGTTGGTGCTGGCTGGAACATATTCAACAGGGTCTTTTCAACCGGCGACTTCGATGGTGACTCGCACGCAGACATACTTGCCACCAACGTGGGCGGGCAGTTGTTCCTCTATTCCTCCAACGGCAAGGGTGGTTGGCTCGGCTCGAAGGTGATCGGCTCCGGTTGGCAGTCCTTCAAGGGCGTGTTGAACGCAGGCGACCGGGACTACGACGGCTGGACCGACATTTACGGCATTGACGGCGCGGGGTACATGTACCTCTACCCGTTCAAGTCCGGAAGTTGGAAGCCCCGGACCTTGGTCGGCGCCGACTGGGACGTCTTCACCGCACTGTTCTAAGGGGCAGGCGACTTCGTAGCGAAACGCAAGTGCCGCCGTCGTACTTCTTGTGAAAGTACTACGGCGGCACTCGCCGTTTGTTCCGGGGCTGAACGCTAGGCGGTCTGGCCTGCGTGCTGGCCCTCGGAGATTTCCTCGACCACCTTGGCGTTGAAGGCGGGGAGGTCGTCCGGGTTGCGGCTGGTGACCAGGCCCTGGTCCACGACGACTTCCTCGTCCGTCCAGTTGGCGCCTGCGTTCTTCAGGTCCGTCTGGAGCGTGTGGTACGAGGTGACGTTGCGGCCCTTGATCACTCCGGCCTCGATGAGAATCCATGGCCCGTGGCAGATCGATGCCACTGGCTTGTGCTGCTCGAAGAAGGCGCGTGTGAAGCTCTGGGCGTCCTTGTCCACGCGGAGGTGGTCCGCGTTGACGACGCCGCCGGGCAGGACCAGTGCGTCAAAGTCCGAGGCGTTGGCGTCTGCGACAGCGAGGTCGACGTCGAAGGTGTCACCCTTCTCCACGCCGTTGAAGCCCTGGAGCTTCCCCTTTTCGGGAGCGATCAGAGTGGGTTCGCCACCTGCGTCCTTCACTGCCTGCCATGGGCTGGTTAGTTCCACCTGCTCGACGCCGTCCGTCAACAGGAAGGCGACCTTCTTGCCGGCGATGTTGTGTTCTGACATTGTTCCTCCTCTTGTACGGCTGCTTTTTGGGCGTGTGCCGCTGCTGCGAGAGTTGTTTGTCTGACCCGTCCAAGCCTAGGGAAGGTTGAGTTAGTAAGCAAGCTGATTATTGAGGCGGACTGTCTTCGGGGTATGAAACGGGCGGGTTGGCTCGCCTAATCGCGTACAATTAGAAGCGATTGGGAGGTCGGTCCATGCAACTTCAGAACCCCCTCAAGGCGATTTGCCCCTCCCTTGAGGCTGATGTCCTTATGGCGCTGGCGGATGGTCGCGCGAGCACGCCTGGCGGTCTGGTGCGTGAGCGCGGAATTGAAGCCTCGATCTCCGGCGCCCGTCGTTGTTTGGAACGACTGGAGGAAAGCGGAGTGGTCGAGGCAACCCAAGTCGGCAACCGGACCGAGTATGCCCTGAACCCGCGTCACATGCTTGCCGAGGTGATCATTGAAGCGTCGAGAGGCACCGACCGTTTTATCGAATTCTTGTCCCGGGAGATATCCCAATGGCCAGATGGACCCCTGCAGGTAACCCTTTTTGGTTCTGCTGCCCGACGCGAAATGCACAACGACTCGGACATCGACCTGCTGTTCGTTATTCCGGACGGCGCCGGAGACGGACTCTATGAACGAATCGGCAATCTCGCCGTCGATGGCTATAGTCTCACCGGCAACGATGTCAGGCCGATGATTTATGAAGCCTCCGAGGTTCGCGGAGCGCCGATTTTCGATTCCATCATGCGGGAGGGAATCCACGTTGCCGGAGACCAAAACTGGCTTTCCCGCCGGCTTCAGTCACCCAAGAGACCTGACGCGATGACCATGCGATAAGTCGTTCGTCTTTGATGGTCCTGTTGGCTTCCTAGGCGACAGCATCACCTCTCCATTACCCGCGAGACCAACTTCCCGCTGGCGTCATACGTCTCATTCCAACCTTTGCGCGTCGTCGCCTGGAAACCCAGGCCTTCCTCCCCAAAGGAGACCCAGTTGTCTTCCTGGTCACGAGGACGCACAAGTGCCCCGCTCGGTAGAAGCACTGCAGTCATCCTCCGCTCAATGTCGCGGAGGACGACTGCACAGCGGTCGATTGCCGGCCACTCCGTGACAACACCGTCGTAGTACACACATTCCAGGCCAGCCAGATAGCCGTCTCTGTCGAGTAGACACAGCACTGACGACGGGACTCCGGCTGGTCGGCTGAGTTCCTCGAGCTCTGTTGGCAGCAGGCGATATGCCGGCGTGGCGGGCGCTTTCGAGCGGTCGATATGAAACTTGATTGAGGGGCACCCACAAATGCAGTCAGGCTCGACTGCGAGTATGTGCCTGGCTTGCTTCCGGAAGGCATCGACGCCCTCGAACTCGATGGAGAGAAGCAGGTCGAGTACTTGCCGCTCAGCGTCAGAGATGGTTCGCACCCCTACTTCTTCTTCCCGCCCCGCTTCGCCGCAGCATTCATCGCCGACTTCACCGCAGGCGGCAGCCCCGCCGTCTCGTTTTCCGGCTCGGCAACTGTTCCCCGCCAGCGGGCCAGGCCCTTCATGCCGTGGTAGATCACCAGGGCGGCAGCTGACCCCAGGGCGATACCCGTGAACTTCAGCTCGCCAATGGTCCATGTATAGTCCGCGATGCCGATGATCAGGGCAACAGCAGCCGTGGTCAGGTTGATGGGGTTGGAGAAGTTGACCTTGTTCTGGACCCAGATCTTCACGCCGAGGACACCGATCATGCCGTACAGCATCGTGGCCGCGCCTCCCAGCACACCGGGCGGGACGGTCGCGATCAGTTCGCCGAACTTCGGCGAGAAGCTCAGCAGGATGGCGAAGATACCGGCCACCCAGTAGGCCGCCGTCGAATAGACCTTGGTGGCAGCCATGACACCGATGTTTTCCGCGTAGGTGGTGGTACCGGAACCGCCGCCGAGCCCGGCAAGTACCGTCGCGGCGCCATCGGCCATCAGCGCGCGGCCGGAGACGCCGTCGAGGTTTTGGCCGGTCATCGCGGCTACCGACTTCACGTGCCCGACGTTCTCAGCCACCAGCACCAGCACCACCGGAACGAACAGGCCTACGACGCCGAGGTGGAACTCAGGCGTCTGGAAAGTGGGCAGGCCAACCCAGGCGGCGGCGTCCATCTTTTCGTAGGAAACCTCGCCCCGCATCATCGCTACGAGGTACCCCACCACGACGCCCACCAGAATGCTGAGGCGTCCCAGGATTCCGCGGAACAGGACGGACACCAGGATGATCGTGACCAAAGTGATGAGTGCGGTGACCGGGGCGGCGTCGAAGTTGTTCTTCGCGGCCGGCGCCAGGTTCAAGCCGATCAGCGCGACGATCGCGCCGGTAACGATCGGCGGCATCAGCCGGTTGATCCATTCGGCGCCGAACTTCTGGACGATCGCACCTATAAGCGCCAGTACGACGCCGGCAAGCACCACGCCGCCCAAGGCGCCGGCAACGCCGTACTGCTGCTGGGACGCCATGATCGGGGCGATGAAGGCGAAGCTCGATCCCAGGTAGCTGGGTACGCGGCCCTTGGTGATGACCAGGAAGAGCAGCGTGCCGATGCCGGAGAAGAACAGGGTGGTGGCCGGCGGCATGCCCGTGATGATGGGGACAAGGAACGTCGCGCCGAACATCGCCACAACGTGCTGCATGCCGATGCCGATGGTCAGTGGCCAGGCAAGCCGCTCATCAGGGGCCACCACGTGGCCTGGGCGGATGGACTTGCCGTTGCCGTGGAGCTTCCATTTGGTGCCGAGCATGCTCATGGCGGGGCCTTCCTCAGAAGAGTATTGGGATTCGGTGCAACATTACCGCCAAACGGAACGTAATCGCCGCGCGCCGACTGCGCTACCTAGGAACCAGCCTGAAGAGGAACTTCGTTTTCACCATCACCCAGAGAACCGCGAGCAATGCGACGTAGACGGCGGTGTTCAGCCAAAGGTTGCCATCGCGAAGGACGGGGATGTTGGCAATAGCCACAATGAAGAACACGTGCATGATGAACACATACAGCGTGGCTTGCCCGAGTGGCACGAAGAACCAGCCTACAGCGCGTGAGAGCGGCTTCCAGAACGCGCTGAGCAGTGCGTACAAAGCGATGGTGATGACGATGACGTTCAACACGCGTCCTATGCCGAGATAAGTGCGGCTGAAGAAGGTGTCGTAGAGGTACCTGAAGGTGGCGTCGGGGATGAGCGCGAGCCGCACGTCCAGCTGGTTGGTCAGGTAGGGGCCACTCCAGGAGAAGATCGCGCAGGCCGCGGCCAGGAAGATGCACACCCCAAGAAGAATCCGCTGACGCGGGTGCGCGAACCAGTCGATGATCCGTTGGCGGTGGAAGCCTGCCGTCATGCCGAGGACAAACAGGACCTGCCACACAAGCAGGGGAAAGGAATCCTCGAACTGCGAGGGGAGCAGCCGGAACCGGAAGACCGACCCGGCGATGTACAGGGCCGCGCTGATGGTGAGCACCAGCCACGTCAGTCCCCGGGAGAGAGCCACCAGGATCAAAGGACTGATCAACAACAAAACCACGTACAGGCCCATGATGTTGAACTGCCACGGGCCAACCTGCAACAACAGCAAGGCAGGAATCAAGCCCTGTGGAACCGGGAACTGCAGCAAGCCTTCCATCCCGGCATACAGGTCGTAGGTCGTACCGGCCGCTGAATGCCCCGCAGCACCCGTTCCTTGATCCGTGAAAGTGGTCACTGCCGCCGCGTTGATGAAGGGAAGCAGACTCAAGACGTACACGATCAGGACGACCGCCAACGCGGTGAAGTACAGTTTCGAAGCGCGCTTGGTGGTCCCGTCCACCACATCTCCCAGTTCCGTGGCGATGCGTGGCCCGTAGACCATGCCCAGCACCGCTCCTGAAAGCATGACGAAGAGCTCGGCCCCGGACACGACGCCAATGGTCTCCTGGCTCAGCAACTGGAAGACAGAATTGATGCCCACGTGATTCACCACCACAAAGACGATGGCCAAACCACGAAGCATGTCGATCCGGGCGTCACGCTTTCCGGATCCGGTGTAGGACCACCTGTTCGGCGCAGCCCTCGAGGAGAGAAGCCATAATGCGGCGACAGCCACCAGGACAGACCCTGCAGTCGCCCATGCAGCCCACCCCCGGAGAGTTGTTCCGGACTTCGCTTGTGGTGCCTCAAGGCCCGGAACGTCCTTCAAGCCCTTTTCGGTGACAGGACCCACTGCCAGGCCTGAGGTGTCCAGGGAAGACCTGAAGGGAGAAGCCAGGGATGGTTGCGTGGTGGCACGCCAGTCGATGGAAACCTTGCTCTGATCGCGGGCATCGGTAGTTTCGTTCCAGACCACTGCGCGGACGGCACCGTTTTCGGGCTGAGCTACGGAAGCGAAGACCTGGTGCCACCACGTTTGCTTGACGTCAATCTCGGCCGCGCCCCCGGCCCCGGGGGAGTAGAACGCGCCGGTCTCAATCAGGAGCGGCTTGTTCCTGGCCTGGACATAGCTTCCATAAAAGTTGTCCGTTCCTGTGCCGCCACTGGAGGCATGCAGGGCGTCATTGAACTCGCCGGCGTCGGGGAGGGTGTTGTTGGCGGCTCCGGCTCCTGTGGTGTCGTGGTAAATCGACAGGCCGATCCAGTCCACAACGTCATCGCCGGGGTAGTACGGGTCAAAGGCCGAGTCGTCCATGTCCCAGATCCCGTTGCCGTTGGTGTCCAACGAACCCAGGGGAACTCCCTTGGGCGGGGTGGAAGTAGCCGACCGGAAAGGGTAGTCCTTCTCAGCTGTCGGAGACCACACCATCACGGGGTCGGCCAGGCTGCCCCGGAGGGCAACAGCAACCCGGCCGAACGCGGCCCGGTAGGCGTCCGGTTCCTGGCCCCAGCCGACCCAGGGCGTGTTCATGTCCGGACCGAAGCGGACGAACACCTTCCCCCTGAAGCCGGCTGCCGCCGTCGTAATTTGACGCGCAAAAGTGGTGGCGACGTCGTCGGTAATGTCCTGCAAGGGGATGCCCGGGCGGACGGTCAGGAGTGCATGTGAGCCTTGATCGGCCACCTGCGCGAAGTAGCCCTTGAGGTATTCGCGGCCGCCGTCGTCCTCGGGGAGGGACACGTTCTGCCCGTAGAGGGCCGCGGGGGCTCCCAACCGCTGTGCATAGTCCGCGGCCGAGTCCTTGTTCCAGTCCAGCAACGCGCCGAAGTACCGCTTGCCGGGGTCGTCGCTGGCACCGTCCTGTCCCACTGAGCTCCAAGCCTGGGCGGATGGAAGGAGCAACGCGAGGAGCAGCAGCAGGAGAACTGCCAGCGCCCGTCGAGGGGCCGCTAGGGGAAAGGTAGGCATCAGGCCCCTTCTGGTGTCGTCATTCCCGCGGCTGCGGCTTCCGCACATTTGCGCGGCAGCCCACAGGCACGATGGTACCGACTTTCCCGCTGTGCCCAATGTCACGCACCGTCATGGGAAGAGGACAGGGGAAGTTGAAGTTGCAACCATGGAAAGCAGAAGTGCCCGGCCGGCTCAGTGTCAGGGCCCAGCGAAAGGTTCACGAATGACGATCGCCCACGAAGAAGCAGTCATTGACGCCGCAGCAGTCGACGCCATTTTTGCCGAAGCCCGTACCGCCAACAGCTTTTCCGGTGAGGTCACCGAAGAGCAGGCGCGGGCCATCTACGAACTCACGAAGTTCGGCCCTACCGCCTTCAACTCCCAGCCCCTCCGCGTGACCTACGTCCGCTCGGACGAGGCCCGCGCCAAGCTGGTTGACCACCTGTCCCGCGGCAACCAGGCCAAGACCGCCTCCGCGCCGCTGGTCGCCATCCTCTCTTACGACACCGACTGGCAGGGTCAGTGGGACAAGTTCCTCCCCGCCTACGGCTCCCCCAAGGCCATGTATGACGAGAACGCCGAACTCGCCGCTGCCACGGGCAACAACAACGCCCACCTGCAGGCCGGTTACTTCATCCTGGCCGTGCGCTCCCTCGGATTCGCCGCCGGCCCGATGACCGGCGCCGACTTCGCAGCCATCGACGCCGAGTTCTTCCCGAACGGCGACCAGAAGAGCTTCCTCATCGTCAACATCGGCCAGCCCGGCCCGGACGCCTGGGGCGAAGCCAAGCCGAAGTTCGCTTACGAGGACGTTGTCCGCACGGTCTGACCCTCGCGGTTCCAGCAACGCTCCTGCACTTGAGTGCAGGAGCGTTGTGGTTTAAGCGGTTGGGATGTGAGAGAGCGTTGGGGGTGTTGCACGCTCTCTCACATCCCGGGGGTTTGAAAGGGAACGCTCGATCACATCCCGCGCGGTTAGGCGATGACGCCGTCCACCAGGGCCTTGGCCTCCTGCTGGACCTGTGCCAGGTGGTCCGCGCCCTTGAAGGACTCAGCGTAGATCTTGTAGACGTCCTCGGTGCCCGAGGGGCGTGCCGCGAACCAGGCGTTCTCGGTGACAACCTTCAACCCGCCAATGGACGCACCGTTGCCCGGAGCCTCCGTGAGTTTGGCGGTGATTTCCTCGCCGGCCAGGGAAGTAGCGGTAACGTCCGCCGCAGAAAGCTTGCCCAGCTTGGACTTCTGCTCGCGCGTGGCGGCGGCATCGATGCGGGCGTACACCGGTGCACCGAACTGGTCCGTCAGGCCCTTGTACAGCTGCGACGGAGAAGATCCCGTGACAGCCGTGATTTCCGAAGCAAGGAGTGCCAGCAGGATGCCGTCCTTGTCGGTTGTCCAGACGCTGCCGTCGAGCTTGTTGAACGAGGCACCGGCTGACTCCTCGCCACCGAAAGCGCCTTCGCCGGAGAGCAGGCCGGGCACGAACCACTTGAAGCCCACGGGCACCTCAACGAGCTTCCGGCCGAGGCCCGCGGCTACGCGGTCGATGATCGAGGACGAAACCAGCGTCTTGCCCACCACGGAATCGGGGTTCCAGCCACTGCGGTTTCGGTACAGGTAGTCGATGGCGACGGCGAGGTAGTGGTTCGGGTTCATGAGCCCGCCGTCGGGCGTCACGATGCCGTGGCGGTCGGCGTCGGCGTCGTTACCGGTGGCGACGTCGTACGCGGCCCCGCCGGAACCACCTGCGGACATGCGCTTGATCAGCGATGCCATGGCCGACGGCGAGGAGCAGTCCATGCGGATCTTCTCGTCCCAGTCGAGGGTCATGAAGGCCCACTGCGGGTCGACGGTGGGGTTTACCACGGTGAGGTTGAGCTGGTGGCGCTCGCCGATCTCGCCCCAGTAGTCCACGGATGCGCCGCCCATGGGGTCGGCGCCAATGCGGACGCCGGCGTCGCGGATGGCGTTGAGGTTCAGCACGGACGGGAGGTCGTCCACGTAGCTGCTGAGGAAGTCGAACTTGCCGGTGGTGTCAGCGGCCAGGGCATCGTTGAGCGGGATGCGCTTGACGCCGCGCAGCCCGTTCTCCAGCAACTGGTTGGCGCGGTCCGCAATCCACCCGGTGGCGTCCGTGTCTGCCGGGCCGCCGTGCGGGGGGTTGTACTTGAAGCCGCCGTCAGCGGGAGGGTTGTGGCTCGGAGTGACCACGATGCCGTCGGCTTGCGGAGTGCCGGGGGCTGCTTCGCGGTTGTACTTGAGGATTGCGTGGCTCAGCGCAGGCGTGGGCGTGTAGCCGTGGCGGGCATCAACCAACACGGTGACGCCGTTGGCGGCCAGCACCTCGAGTGCGGAATTCTGTGCCGGCTCGCTGAGGGCGTGCGTGTCGCGGCCGATGAACAGGGGACCGGTGATCCCCTGGCGTCCACGGTATTCAACGATTGCCTGCGTGATCGCGAGGATATGGGCCTCGTTGAAGGAGGCCTTCAAACTGGATCCGCGGTGTCCCGACGTTCCAAACGCCACGCGCTGCGCGGGATCGCCCAAATCCGGAGCTACGTCGAAATACGCGTCCAGCAGGGCTGTGATGTCAACAAGGTCCTGGGGAAGGGCAACTGTGCCCGCTCGGCTAGCCATGGGGTCCAGCATGCCAGACCAAAGGCCCGGCTGACACGAAATGTCCGTGATCCGGCCCCTGTGACGCCGAATGGCGGACATCCGCGAGGATTTCGCCCAAAGGTTCACTTCGCGTTTACCATCAGTGACCTTAGTGATGGATTGCGTTTGCAAAGGCTTGCCGCCGCCAGTGCGCGCTGCCTTATATGCAGGCGCCCACGGCGGTAGTGTTGGGATCAAAGACCACTTTTTCAGGGGGATTCCTATGACAGATCAGCCAGCCAAGGGCAACGAGGACAAGCCGGCCGGGTACGAGCCGCCGCAGTACGTTCCGCCGGCCCAGTTCAGCGCTCCCGAGCAGAGCCAGCCGAGCGCTCCCGTTCCGCCGTCGTTCGAGCCGCCTGCGGCGCCGCCCCCGCCGGCGTTCGATCAGGCAAATGCCACGCAGCCGCTTCCGCCCTACGAGCAGAACGCCTACGGCCAGCAGAGCTCCTATGGACAGCCGCCCGCCCAGGACGCATACACTCCGGGTGACTACAGCCAGCAGCCCGCCTCACCCTACGGCCAGCCGCCGAGCCCCTACCAGCAGCAGGCTTTCGGTCAGCAGCCCTACGGCCAGCCGCAGTCTCCGTACGGCCAGCCCGCCTACTACGCCATGCCCGCCCAGCCCAAGGGCCTGAGCATTGCGAGCATGGTCTGCGGAATCGCCATCTACGTAGGTTTCGGCTTTTTCATCCTTCCGCAGATTGCGGCCGTCGTATTGGGCCACCTCGCTCTGAAGCGCGAACCCGCGGGCAAGGGTATGGCGATCGCCGGTCTGGTGATGGGCTACCTCGGCATCCTGTTGACAGTGATCTTCGGCATTTTCATCATCATCGGCATCGGCGCAGCAAGTACCAGCAGCCGGTACGGCTACTAGAAACGCACGACGGCGCCCCTTGCCTCAGGCGGGATTCCCACCTGACGCAAGGGGCGCCGTCGTCGATTAACGCGCTTCCTAGCGGACGCCGCCCATCAACTTCTTGATGGCGGGGGTGGCTGCAGCCAAGGCAGCGGCCAGGACCACTGCAACGCCGCCGATGCCGAGGAAGTACGGGAGCTCGTCGGCCGGGTTGTAGAGCCCGGCCAGGATGCCTGCGAGGGTGGTGCCGAGCGAGACCGACAGGAAGAACAGCGCAACCATCTGCGTGTGGAAGGCTTGCGGGGCGAGCTTGGTGCTCACCGACAGGCCGATGGGGGAGAGGCACAGTTCCGCGAGGGTGAACAGGAACAGGATTCCCACGAGTGCGAGCAGCGGCGTCTTGCCTTCACCAGCGAGCGGGATGAACGCCAGGAACGCCAGGCCCATGATGAACAGGCCCATGGCGAACTTGAGGGGCGAACTCGGCTGCTTGGAGCCCAGTTTGGTCCACAGCGCGGCCATGACACCGGCGAAGATGATGATGAAGACCGGGTTGATGGACTGTACCCACGCGGCAGGCATTTCCCAACCAAACAGGTTGCGGTCCAGCTTTTCCTGCGAGTAGACGGCAATGAACGTGAACTGCTGCTGGAACAGTGCCCAGAATGCAGCTGATGCAATGTACAGCGGGATGAACGCGACAACGCGCTTGCGCTCCACGCCGGTGACCAAAGGGCTGCGGAAGATCAGGAACAGGTAGATCACGGAGGCGCCGATGGCCGCGTATGCCATGCTGCGGGCGAGGTTGTTGGCGTTGACGATACCCGTGCCCAGCAGTACGCCGATGACGATCAGGATGGCCAGGAAAATGAGCCCGTAACGCATCCGGTCCTTGCTCGGGAGCGGGTTGGGAACGCGGTGTGCTTCCTCGGGCAGCCGTTTGCGGCCCAGGGAGTAGATGATGAGGCCGATGGCCATGCCCACGGCTGCGGCGCCGAAGCCAACGTGGAAGCCGAAGCTTGTCTGCAGGAAACCGGTGACCAGCGGGCCGATGAGGCCGCCGATGTTGATGCCCATGTAGAAGATGGAGAAACCGGCGTCGCGGCGCTCATCCTTCTCGCCGTACAGGCTGCCGACCAGCGCCGTGGCGTTGGCTTTCAGGCCGCCGGAACCGATGCCCACCAGTACCAAACCTGCAATCAGGCCCGGAATGCCCGGCAGGAGTGCCAAGGCAATGTGGCCGGCCATGATCATGATGGCCGAGCCGAAAAGCACCTTCTCGGAACCGAAGACGCGGTCGGCGAGCCAGGCGCCGAGGATCGTGGACAGGTAAACGCCGCCACCGTAGGCGCCCACCAGGCCGGCGGCGAGGCCCTGGTCGATGGAGAGGCCGCCCTGCTCGGCGGTGAAGTACATGTAGTAGAGCAGGATTCCCTGCATGCCGTAGAAGGAGAATCGCTCCCACATCTCCACGGAAAAGAGGCTGGCCAACATCTTTGGGTGGCCGAAGAATGACGTATCGCCCGCTGCTTTTACGGACTCAGCCGTGGTTGGGGGTGTGCTCATTTTCTTAATGCTGGCACTGACTGCGGGCATTGTCACATCGATGAATGCCCCAGGCAACCACCATCCATATGCTAGACAGCCTCTGTCGCAGCCTCCAGGGAGCGGGCAATTTGGAGAAGCCGCAGCTCAGAACCGGTGTGCCCGATGAGTTGGATCCCCATGGGCAAGCCCGCGGCAGTGGTGTGGACCGGAATGCTGATGGCGGGCAATCCGCACACGTTCACCATGGAACTCCACGGCGCGTACTGGCATTGCCGTTTGTAGTCCTCATCCGCGTCGCCTGCCCACGCACTCGGCCAAGGATCGCCGCTGTGCCCTCCGCCCGTGAACCACCCGATGGGCCGGGGCGTCTGCGCCAGGGTAGGCATCAGGATCAGGTCCCACTGCGCGTACTGGGCAATGGTGTCGTGCTCGAATTGCCGCAGGAACCCCAAAGCTTCGTTCACCTTCAAGGCGCTGCGCTGCTGCGCCCGGCGCCTGAACGTCCTGGTGAGGGGAGTCAGCAACGGCTCACGCTGGGGTGCTATCCGGGCGCTTCCGACGCCGGCAGTCCAGGCTGCGGTGAACGCTTCGGGATAGCGGTTGTCATAGCGGATTTCGGCTTCGCCAACACTGTGACCGGCTTCCGACAACACCTTTATGCCCAGGTCCAGGGCGTCCCGGGCCTCCTGCTCGATCTCGAAGGGGTACACCCCGGCCCATGGACTGTCCAGGCTTACCCCGATTCTCAGGGGATCCGGCGCCCGCGCGACGTTGGCGAGGTAGCCGCCGTCGGGCGCTTGATCCCGGGGGACCAGCGCGTCCATGAGCAGCGCGGCGTCCGACGCGTTCCGCGCGAGCGGACCGGCCACCACCAGGCCGGCGGCGTCGCCCGCGCTCACCCCGGCAGGGACCAGCCCGCGCCCCGGCTTCAACCCCAGCAAGCCGCAGGCGCCGGCAGGAATCCGGATGGACCCGCCGCCGTCGGTTCCGGGTGCGAACGGCACGAGCCCTGCGGCCACCGCGGCAGCGCTGCCACCGGACGACCCGCCGGAGCTCCGGGCCAAGGAATGCGGATTGCGCGACGGCGGTGCGATGCGGTTTTCGCTGTAGGCCGTCAGCCCGAACTCCGGAACCTGCGTCTTGCCCAGCGAGATCACGCCCTGCGCCCTCAGGGTTGATGCCAAAGCCCCGTCTTCGGGCGCTGGCTTGTGCTCCAACGCCGCGCTGCCGTGGGAGGTGGGGACGCCGGCAACATCGGTGAGGTCCTTGAATCCGGTGGGCAGCCCGTGCAGCAGCGGCAGCTCCTCCAGGCGTCCTTCCTTGGACAGCCGGGCATGGTGGGTATCGGCTGTGGCGGCATCCTTGAGGGCTTGGTCCGCTGTGACGGTGATGAAGGCGCCGAGCTGCTGGTTTCGTTGCTCTATTGCGGCCAAGAAATGCGCTGCTGCCTCGCGGGCGGAGAGCTCGCCGGTGGCCAAGGCGTCGCGTAACTGGACGGCGGTTTGCTTGGAAAGGTCCTGCGTCAATGGATCAGCCAAGGAAACGCGACTCCAACCGTTCCTCCACAGCAACGGCGTCCACGCTCTCTCCGGCTCCTGCAGTCACACGGAAAGCGGCCTTGTTCTTGACCTCGGAGACCACCTCCACGAGTTCCGTGCCCCGGTAAACCAGCCCTACGCCGTCGTCCGTGCAGTGGGTCTCGCCGAGAGTGCCGTTGGCCACCAGCTTGTGGATGGCGGGAGCCCGGCGGAGCTCGGAGTCGTAGTGGACCCCGTTGCCGTAGGGGAGGAAGCCCAGTGAATCCGTGACAGGCTGCAGCTCGGGACCGTAGGAATCAGTCACGCCGCCTTGGTACCAACAGATGGATCCGGCCGAAACCCCGGCCAGCACCACGCCACCCTCCCAGGCTTTGCGCAGAATCCGGTCCAGCCCATGGGCGCGCCAGACGGCCAACAGGTTCACCACCGATCCGCCATTGACCCACACCACGTCCTGCTCCATGAGGTGGGCTTCGGGGTCCTCGATGTTTGGCATGGTGAAGAGGTTGAGGTGGCTGAAGTCGAACCCGGCGATGCGTGCGGCCTGGTCCATTTCCGCAGCCCACCAGCGCTGATCGCCGGAGGCTGTTCCGATGTGCGTCACCTTGGGCGCACGGCCGCTGACTCCGGAGAGTTCCACCGCGTAGTGCATCAGGTGGTTGAACTCGATCCTGGTCCTGGCGCCCGGCTTGTAACCGCCGGAGGTGGCGAGGATCGTGGGTTGCCCAGCAGCCATGGGTTCCTCCTAGTAGCCGGAATCGGGGTGTGCTTGGAACCTAAGTCTTAACGCCGGAGCCACTGTGTGCAAGCGAAGACAGCAGTCCCGTGCCGCGGCAGGTCCATGCGACTAGGCTGGATGCTGACCTTGAACGATGGGAAGGATCCACCATGAGCGACTTCGATACCGTGCCTGTGGGCGACATTCCGGCCGATGCCAGCATCCTGGACGTCCGCGAGGACTACGAGTGGGTGGCCGGCCACGCGGAAGGTGCACGCCACATTCCCATGGACCAGTTGCCGGCACGTCTGGACGAACTTGATCCGGACGAGGACTTCTTCGTGATCTGCCGGACGGGTGGCCGGTCATTCCGTGCAGTGCAGTGGCTGGTGGGCCAGGGTTACTCGGCCGTGAACGTGGCCGGGGGCATGGACATGTGGTTTGAAGCGGGCAAGCCGATGGTTTCGGACAACGGCCTCAAGCCGGTAGTCCTTTAGTCCCCACGTATATAACCAGCAAGGAATACTCGATGTCAGCAGCCACGTACACCTTCCTCGGACCTGAGGGCACGTTCACTGAAGCGGCCCTCCTGCAGGTTCCGGGCGCTGCTGAGGCAACCCGCATTCCGTGCACCAACGTCAATACGGCGCTGGAACGCGTTCGCGTCGGCGAAGCAGACGCAGCCATGGTTCCCATCGAAAACTCGGTGGAGGGTGGCGTCACGGCTACCCTGGATGCGATCGCCACGGGACAGGAACTCCGGATCATCCGGGAGGCCCTGGTTCCCATTACCTTCGTGCTGGTGGCGAGGCCCGGCGTCGAACTTTCCGACATCAAGCGCGTCTCGACGCACGGCCACGCCTGGGCTCAGTGCCGCTTGTGGGTGGACGCGAACCTGCCCGGGGTGGACTACGTGCCGGGTTCGTCGACGGCGGCGGCAGCCATGGGACTCCTGGAGGATGACGCCCACTACGAGGCTGCCATCTGCGGCCCGCTGATCGCCGCCGACCAGCCCGGACTCAACATCCTGGCGACGGACATCGGGGATAACCCGGACGCCGTGACGCGGTTCATCCTGGTCAGCCGGCCCGGTGCGCTGCCGGAAAGGACCGGAGCGGACAAGACCACCGTTGTTGTTCCTCTCCCGGAAGACCACCCAGGTGCGCTCATGGAGATCCTGGACCAGTTCGCCTCCCGCGGCGTGAACCTCAGCCGCATCGAATCAAGGCCTACCGGGCAGTACTTGGGCCACTACTTCTTCAGCATCGACGCCGACGGCCACGCCTTGGATTCGCGGGTGGCCGATGCCTTGGCAGGGCTGCACCGGATCAGCCCAGCGACGCGCTTCCTGGGCTCCTATGCCCGCGCGGACAAGCAGGAGGCTGTGGTGGCTCCGCACACGTCGGACGCTGCGTTCGCCTCGGCACATGCCTGGGTGGACGCGATCCTTAAGGGCGCCTAGCCCTTCTCCACAGGCTGCGGCAGGCCTACTTTCCCCGTGATGGTTCTGTGCGTATGCTTGCCTGATCCATAAACGATGGATGAATGCGTCAACGAAAGGAGCGGTCATGTCTGTCCACCGGGATGACAAAGACGGCCAGGGCATGATCGTCAATCCGAAGCCCTCAGGCGAGAACCAGGACGACTGGAATGGCGATGAGGCCGATCGTGCGGACCGGCTCCGCTTTGAAGAAGAACAAGCAATGATCAAGGAGCAGGCAGAGGCCCGTGCGGCTGCCAAAGCCGCTACTGAAGAAGCCGAAGAAAACGCTGCCGAGCCGGACGTGGGCTCGATCTAGGCGATCTGCACCTTGGGAACCCGCACCAGCAGGGACCCTGGCTCCACTTGCACGGTGACCGTCGTCGCTTCACCCGACGGATCGCCGTCGAGCTGCGTGGCCATGGGTTCCTGGCTGCGGATGACAACCTTCCCTGAGCGGTAGAAGCTCATCATGGGCAGGTTCCTGTTGTGCTTGAACAGGATCTTTGCGTACATCGCGATCCAGCCGAATGCACTGCGGGGGCTCATCACCACGATGTCCAGCATCCCGTCGTCGATCATGGCCTGCGGGATGAAGTCGATGCCCCCGGGGATCAGGCCACAGTTGGCGAACAGGACGCTGCGGATCTTACGGGCCTGCTCCGGCTCGTCATCCAAGGTGATGGTGACGCGTTTCCGTCTCCCGGGAAGGTGCCGGACACCGGCCTCCGTATAGGCCAGCCAGCCGACGCTTTTCTTCAGGTCTTCTTTGGTGTCGCCAACAACCTCGGCGTCCAGGCCCATGCCGGCGATGACCAGGAACGTGTGTTCTCCGGAGACTCCCGTGATGTCGTTTTCGATCCCCATGGTGGCGGTGTCGATGTAGCGCTGATGGCCGAACAATGCCGTCTGGATGCATTCGGCGAGGTTGGTGACGTCCAGATCCACGTTGCGGGCCAGGAGGTTTCCCGTGCCCAGCGGAACCAAGCCCATGGCTACGTTCTTGTGCGCCAGCGACTCAGCCACCACGCGAACGGTACCGTCACCACCGCACGCAAGAACGACGTCGGCCCCGTACGCCAGTGCCTGGCGCGACTGTCCGTAACCGGGATCTTCCACGGTGGTTTCGAAGAATTTCGGGGCGTCCCAGCCCGCCAGGTCGCAGGCGTCGATGATCGCCTGGCGTGCCACCTCAGCGTTGTTTTTCACGGGATTGAGGATCACGGCGACCTTCTGGTCCCCCGGACCCGGCTTGTGGGCGTCCTCGCGAACCGCGCTCCTGATATGCCTGGCTTTCAACCGGCGCACACCCCACCAGCTCGAGACGGCAAAAGCCACGCCCCCAGCGAGAATCACATACAGGATCCAGTCGTTCATTGTGCTTCAACACTATTCGATACTCTTGTGTGGTGATCGACGTAAAAGACCTCACCGAAAATCCGGACAAGTTCCGTGCCAGCCAGCGCGCCCGTGGCGCCGACGAGTCTGTTGTGGACGCGATCATCTCCGCTGACTCCGATCGCCGTGCTGCACTGGTTCGCCACGAGACCCTCCGTGCCGAGCAGAACGCTTTCGGCAAGAAGGTGGCGCAGGCGAAGGGTGAGGAGAAGCAGGCCCTGCTGGCTGAGGTCAAGGAGCTCGCCAACTCGGTGAAGGCTGCGTCCGCGGAAGCCTCCGCTGCCCAGGCCAAGCAGGATGAACTCCTGCGTGTCATTCCGAACCTTGTGGTGGACGGCGTGCCCGAGGGCGGCGAGGACGACTATGTAGTGGTCAAGACAGTTGGCACTCCGCGAGAATTCACGGACTTTGAACCCAAGGACCACCTGGAGATCGGCGAACTGATCGGCGCGATCGACATGGAGCGCGGTGCCAAGGTGTCCGGCTCACGCTTCTACTTCCTCCGCGGCGTCGGGGCCCGGCTGGAAATGGCGCTGCTGCAGATGGCCATGGACCAGGCGATCGAGGCGGGCTTCGTGCCCATGATCACCCCCACTTTGGTGCGTCCCGAGACCATGCAGGGCACCGGTTTCGATGTAAAGCACGACGCCGAGATCTACCGTCTCGCTGAAGACGACCTTTACCTTGTGGGAACCTCGGAGGTGGCCCTCGCCGGTTACCACGCCGACGAAATCCTGGACCTCTCCGCCGGCCCCATCCGCTACGCCGGCCAGAGCTCCTGCTACCGCCGCGAGGCCGGTTCGCACGGCAAGGACACCCGCGGCATCATCCGCGTGCACCAGTTCAACAAGGTGGAGATGTTCATCTACACCACGGTTGAGGAGGCTGCTGCCGAGCACGAACGCCTGCTTGCCTGGGAAGAGGAGATGCTGGCCAAGTGCGAGCTTCCCTACCGCGTTATTGACACTGCTGCCGGCGATCTCGGCATGTCCGCAGCCCGCAAGTTCGACTGCGAAGCCTGGGTCCCCACGCAGAACGCCTACCGCGAGCTCACGTCCACATCCAACTGCACCACCTTCCAGGCCCGCCGCCTGAACATCCGCGAACGCGTGATCAACGACGAAGGTGTAGCCAAGGGGACCCGTGCAGTGGCAACGCTGAACGGCACCCTGGCCACCACCCGTTGGATCGTCGCCATCCTTGAGCACCACCAGAACCCGGATGGTTCCGTCAACGTTCCCAAGGCGATGCAGAAGTACCTTGGCGGCCTTGAGGTCCTCCCGGTTCTCTAGGTTCCCTCTGCGGGCGGATCCCGTTCTTGTTCGTGATTCACGGGCAAGGGCGGGATTTTTCGTTTCCCGGAAATGTTGTGGGGACTGCGCTCCGGTGAATAGCCGGACGGTAAACCGGGCACAAAAAAAGAAGGGAAATTATCCCTTCCATATTCAATGTATAACCCACCCGGGGGCTTGCGGCAAGGCCCCCCTGCTGCCGAACAATTGATCCTCGAACCCCATCACCAATGTCAAAGGGAGTCGTGGGATGCCGGAAAACAACCGCTTGGGAACCAGTGCTTTTGACATGCCGGAGCACTTGGAACGCAAAGCCGATTCGCAGCTGATCGGCGCCGATGAGCGACAGTTCGATGCCATCGCAGCCAGCTTGGAGGAAGCGATCGCTGAGCTGTCCACCCGGCTGGAGGCAACCCGTAAATTGCCCGGCGGCAGGGGACAAGCAGCGTTGGACCGCGATCAGGAGATCCACAGGCTTACGTCGCGGCTGAGGGCACTCCGCCGTTTCGGGGTGGATTTGTGCCTGGGCCGCATGGTGGCTGAGGAGAACCCTGAGCCCGTGTACGTGGGCAGGTTGGGCCTCACGGACAGCCAGGGGAAGAGGCTCCTGATCGATTGGCGATCGCCGGCTGCCGAGCCCTTTTTCGGGGCAACGCACGCCAATCCCATGGGGCTGGTGAGCCGGCGCCGGTATCGCTGGACCAGCGGCCGCGTGACGGACTACTGGGACGAAGTGTTCACAGCCGAAGGTATGGAGGGAAATGCCGCGCTGGATGACCAGTCCGCCTTCATCGCGAGCCTGGGCAGCAGCCGCTCTCCACGTATGCGGGATGTTCTGGGCACCATCCAGGCCGATCAGGACAGGATCATCCGTGCCGGGTCGCGTGGGGCATTGGTGGTCGACGGCGGCCCGGGGACGGGTAAGACGGTGGTCGCCTTGCACCGATCGGCTTATCTGCTGTATTCGGATCCCCGGCTCAGCCACCGCAACAACCACAGGCGAAGCGACGTCCTGTTCGTCGGCCCGCACCAGCCTTATCTGGCGTATGTGGCCGATGTCCTTCCGAGTCTTGGGGAGGAAGGAGTTCAGACGTGCACTCTGCGTGACCTCGTCCCCGAAGGTGCCGCGGCCGCCGTCGAACGTGACCCTGAGGTGACCCGGCTCAAATCCACGGTCGAGATGGTCAAAGCCATTGAACGCGGCGTGAGGTTTCACGAGGAGCCGCCCAACGAGGGCATGGAGGTGGAGACGCCCTATGCCGACGTCTGGTTGGGCAGCGATGACTGGGCCGAAGCCTTCGATGCCGCAGAGCCGGGAACGCCGCACAATGAAGCCCGGGACGAGGTGTGGGATGCGTTGCTCGAGATCCTGGCGGACAAGTTGGGCGAACACGATGTTCCGGAGGCCATGCGTCGCAGGGCTTTGAGTCAGAGTTCGGAGCTGCAGTCGGCCTTTAACCGGGCCTGGCCACTGCTTGATTATGCGGCGCTGGTGGCGGATTTGTGGCGGGTTCCCGCTTACCTGCGGCTGTGCGCTCCACACCTGCAACCCTCCGAAAGGGATCTGCTTCATCGCGAAAACCCGGAAGCGTGGACCACTGACGACCTCCCTCTGCTCGATGCGGCGCGGCTGCGGCTCGGCGATCCCGAGGCATCCACACGACGGCGGCGGCAGGCTGCAGTCCTGGCGGCGGAGCGTGAACTTATGGACCGGGTGGTGGATGACCTCATTGCAGCTGATGACTCCGAGAACCTGGAAATGTACATGCTGCGCGGCGACGACATGAGGGAGAAACTGACCGGGCAGGACGTTGTGGAAATGCCCGATCCGGATGTTCTGGCCGGACCTTTCGCGCACATCGTGGTGGACGAAGCCCAGGAACTGACGGACGCGGAGTGGCGAATGCTCCTGCTGCGCTGCCCGTCTCGTAGCTTCACGGTGGTGGGGGACCGGGCGCAGGCCCGGCACGGCTTCACGGAATCGTGGGAAGAACGCCTTCACCGCGTGGGCATGGAAAACGTGTCGGTGGCGGGCCTCAGCATCAACTACCGCACACCGGAAGAGGTCATGCTGGAGGCCGAGCCGGTGATCAGGGCCGCCCTCCCGGACGCCAATGTGCCAACCTCGGTCCGGAGCAGCGGGCTCCCGGTGGTCCATGGTGCGGAGCGGGAGCTGGAAGCGATCCTGGAGAAGTGGCTTGATGCGCACGGTGAGGGGACGGCGTGCGTCATCAGCCAGCCGGCCCTGGAAGTGGGTTCGGAGTGGGACCGGGTCAGTTGGCTCACCCCGGAACTGGCAAAGGGCCTTGAGTTCGATCTTGTTGTTCTTATTGACCCTGACGATTTCGGCGCAGGGATCGAGGGCGCCGTGGACCGGTATGTCGCGATGACCAGGGCAACGCAGCAGCTGGCTATCCTCACGAGCGGTGCCTGAGGGCACTATTCATGCGCCGTTAATCCTCCGCTGTGGCGCCGGTCCTAGTTCAGCGTCGGGGGTGTCTGGTCTACTGGAAACATGACTATTTTGACTGATACTCCAGTTGCTGGCATCGAGGACCAGCCCAATAAGAACAACAAGCTCATGATCGCCCTGGACGTCGATGGCACCTTGGTTGACCACGATGGCCACATGACCCCCGAGGTCCGTTCAGCCGCCCAAGCAGTGGTGGCCAAGGGACACGACGTCATGATCGCCACCGGACGTTCCCTTAACGCAACCTTGCCCATCATCGAAAAAATCGGCATGGAACGCGGATACGCGGTGTGCTGCAACGGCGGCGTCACCCTCCGGCTGGATCCCACCCTGGAGGCCGGCTACGAGATCATCCACAAGGCCACCTTCGATCCCGCTCCTGCGTTGAAAGCGCTGCGGGAGCGGCTGCCCAACGCCAAGTACGCTCTTGAGGACGAGGACGGCAACTTCCTTTCCACGGAGCGCTTCCAGGACGCCAGCTTCGGTGTGGAGTCCATCGGCGTCGATTTCCAGACCATGCTGGATTCCGTGGCCGTCCGCGTCGTGGTCTTCAGCAGCGAGAACACGTCGGATGAGTTCAACGAGGCCATTAGCCACATCGGTCTTTCCGGGGTGACCTACTCCGTCGGCTGGACAGCGTGGCTGGACATCGCCGCGGAAGGCGTCACCAAGGCCAGCGCCTTGGAGGCCCTCCGCCGTAGGCTCGGCACGGACCAGGCCAACACGGTGGCCGTGGGCGACGGCCGCAACGACATCGAGATGCTCACCTGGGCTGGCCGCGGCGTCGCCATGGGCCAGGCTCCCGATGAGGTGCTCGCCGTTGCGGACGAAGTCACAGCGTCAGTGCTCGACGACGGCGCCGCCTTGGTTCTGCGCGGCCTGCTGTAGGTGGGGCCGGGCTCGGCTGGTGCGTGCTCCTGCTGACTAGTTATCGTGAGCCATGGCCGCTTCCGATACATACAAAGACCTTTCGCCAAAGATGAAGCGTTTTGCTCTAGCCAATCTTTGGGCTTTTACGGGGGCGCTTGTTGCATCAGGGTTCATTCGACCCTGGTTGGGATTCTGGCCGACAACAGTGCTGCTGGCATTGGTGCTGCTTGCCGTGGTCCTACCCTTCGGCCTTGCTGCAAGGCGCGAACGCAAAGAATTAGAGGCTCAACGTCGTCGCGACAACTGAGGCGCACCAGCCTCCGGTCGAGGCCCAGTCTTCGGGACCAGCCCTACTTAAAGTACGTCTGAATCTGCCCGCCACCGGCTGACTCAACGATTGCCTGCGCCACCGCCCGGAGCTTGACGTTCCGGTTGCTGGAGGCCTTCTTGATGAGCTCGATGGCTTCTTCCTGCGTGCACCGGTTCTGCGCAATGATGATTCCGGTCGCCACGTCTATGACTGTGCGTGACTCCATGGCGGCCCGGAGGTTGGCGGCTGTCTGCATATGTTCCGCGATGCGCACGGCAAGGCGAAGTCCCTTGGACGACTGCTCCACGTAATCGTTGGCGCGCTGAACGGCTGCCTGGTCGAACGCATTGGGGTGCTCGGAGTAGAGGTTGAGCCCGGCGGTCGCTGCGGTATCGCTGAGCGGGAACGGGACGGCCAAGACCGACCGAATACCATTCTTGGTGACCAGGTCGTTGTACTCGGGCCAGGTGTTGTCCGTGGCGAAATCCGGAATGTGCACCTGCGTTATTTCGCGACAAGCGCGAAGGCACGGGCCGTCGTCGAAGTTGTACTGGAGTTCGTCGAGCATTCGGGCGCGCTCGCCGCTGCTGGCCACGGTGCCGGCGGTTCGGTGGCGCATCAGGGTGATGCCGCAAAACACTTCGTTGCCGGGTGTGCTGAACATGGCGGCAGAGCGCCTGGCAAGTTCCTCCAGGAACACTTCAACATCCGGGGTATCGAGCAACAGATCCTGGATATCGGCCACCACTGTTGTCGGCCCGGCAGTATGCGGGTCTTCCATGAGGAACTCCGATCCATGGTTATGGCTTCTCTTCGAGACTAACTCCGAAGACCGTTGAAAGCTAATAGTAAGTGTGCTTCTCTTTTTAAGGAGTCTTGCCGTGGGCTCACCCTCACCAGCCGGTTAAGGATTGAGCCCATGCGTCAAAACCGACCCCTCACCATCCACGCCGCGCCGCCCCGCGCGCCGGAGGGCAGCATCAGACAGAGCTTCCAGGACGGCCTCGTCCTGGACCATCTCAACCTCGCCAAGTCGATTGCGGCGAGATATTCCGCCCACACCCACGACCTCGACGACGTCAGGCAGGTCGCGTACATGGGCCTCATCAAGGCCTCCCGCGGCTACGACGAGGCACGGGGAGTCAGTTTCCCCGCCTACGCCGCGCCCACCATCGCCGGGGAAGTCAAGCGCTACCTTCGTGACCATTGCTGGGTGGTACGGCCGCCCCGGACCATCCAGGACGTTCGACGCCAGGTACTGGCCCGGACGGAGGAGTTGACCCAGGCCCTGCAACGGACGCCGTCGCCGGAAGAGGTGGCAGAGGATCTGAGCCTGGAACCAGGGCAAGTCCGCGAATCACTCATGGCCGGCACCAGCAAACGCCCCGATTCCCTGGACGCCCCGGCAGGGGAGGGCCGTGACGGACTGCAAGGCTCGTTGTCCGCCTTCGGCTGCCCCACGGACCGTCTTGAGGATGTGCTTGCCCTGAGGAACGCCATCCGCGGATTGAGCTCCGAGGACCGTCACCTGCTGTACCGGCGGTATTACCGGGAAGAGACGCAGTCCACCATCGCCGAGGCCCTGGGTGTCTCCCAGATGCAGGTTTCGCGGAAGCTCTCCAAGATCCTGGTCTCGCTCCAAACCCAGTTGCTGGACGATGAAGCACGCCAGAAAGACGGGACAGCCCCGTAAAAAGCCGCCCGCAAAAAACCAGCTAGCAGCCGAGCTGCTCCACGGCCTCCAGGACATCGTGGACGGTAACGGCCATCAGTGCCGGGTCAGGTTCGGCTGAGAACACATCACCGCGGCGGAGTTCGACGGCGGTCAGCACCACGTGCGGTCCGGGCGGCGGTCCCCACTCTTCCGCGGGTGCGGGACCGAACAAGACCACGGACGGGCGCTCATACGCGGAGGCCAGATGCGCCGCGCCCGTATCGGCAGAAATGACCAGCCGGGCTTCCGCGATGGTTGCCGCGAATTCGGCGAGGCTTTGCCGCCCGGCCAGCACGCCGTCCTCGACGTTTGCTCCCTTGAGTTTCGCCAATGCGGCTGTCTCCTCGGCCCGGGCGCGTTCCGAGGTGCCCCCGGTGAGGACGATGTCGTGGCCGGCGGCCGCGAGCTGGACGGCAACGTCCGCGAACCGTTCCACGGGCCACAACCTGCTGCCGTAGGCGGCACCCACATGGATCACGGTGGCCCCGGGACGCGGCGAGGAAACCGAAGGGCGGTTGAGGCGGTAGTCCAGGGGATCGGCGTCGATTCCGTGCCAATTGAGCAGCCGGGTCCACCGTTCACGTTCGGGAACGCCCGTGATCCACGAAGGCCCGTCCAGGCCGTCGGAAGCGTGCGCGATCACCCGGTTGGCGCCCAGTTCCTTGATCCGGAGCCGGCTCTCAGGCCCGTTTCCGTGCAGGTTGACCGCCACGTCCACGGCACCGTGAGGCACCGTCAGGGGGTCGTCCAACCCGGGCGTGGGCAGGTGGCCGATTCCGCCAACCAACTCAAGTGCCTCGGCGATCCACGCCGGCCCCGCGTAAACAATCCGATGCTCCGGAAACGCTCTCCGCAAGCCCCGCAGCGCCGGAACCGCGACCAAGAGATCGCCGAGTTTCAGGGCGCGAAGGGCGAGCAACAGGGGTTGGTCCTGGTCGCCCTGGCTGTTCAATGCTGTGTCCATAGTGGCCTCCCGCTGAGAGTCTAGCGGCATGAAACTTCTCACGGCCGCGTTGTTTAGCGCCCGGAGAACTGGGGAACGTTGCGGGTATGGGAGGAACCGGAACGTTGAAGGCGGTCCTGTTTGACCGCGATGGAACACTCGTTGTTGACGTGCCATACAACGGCGATCCGCAGCTGGTGCGGCCCATGGACGGCGCTGTTGCGGTGCTGCAGAAAGTCCGGGAGGCCGGGTTGGCTACGGGAGTGGTGAGCAACCAGTCGGGCGTGGCGCGTGGGCTGTTGACCCTGGACCAAGTGGCATCCGTGAACCGGCGGGTAGATCAGTTGTTGGGGCCGTTCGATGTGTGGGAAGTCTGCCCGCATGGACCGGCAGACGGCTGCGCATGCCGCAAGCCCGCTCCCGGAATGATCCTGTCCGCCTGCGAAACGTTGGGCATCGCGCCGGAGGAAACTGCTTTCGTGGGCGATATCGGCGCCGACGTTGAGGCTGCGACGGCGGCCGGCTCCCGTGCCGTGCTGGTGCCCACACCTGTGACCAGGCAAGAGGAAATCGACGCCGCCGAAGTAGTGGCTCGGGACCTCAGCCATGCTGTGGAGCTCATCCTCGGCGGCAGCATCGCGCTCGAAAAGGACACCGTCGGACAGGAAGCCCCTGCATGAGCCGCGTCCTGGTAGCGCGCTTGGACAGCATGGGAGATGTCCTGCTCTCAGGTCCCGCTGTGCGCGCAGTGGCGAACGGAAACCGGCCCGACGGAAGCCGCCCCAACGACGTCGTTCTCCTGTGCGGCCCCGAAGGTGCAGCCGCGGCGGAGATGCTGCCCGGGGTAACCCAGGTGCACACCTGGGCCTCCCCGTGGATAGTGAATCCTGCCCCGCAGGTCACGGAGGAAATGACCAACGGGCTGGTCAACTTCGTCCGGAGTTCCCGTATCGAGGAGGCCGTGATCCTCACGTCCTTCCACCAATCCCCGCTCCCGCTGGCGCTGCTCCTGCGGCTGGCCGGCGTCCGGAAGATCACCGGGGCATCGACGGATTACGCGGGCTCGCTCCTGGACGTCCGCCTCAAACCGGGCGAGGACTTTCCCGAAGACCAACCGGAAGCGGTGCGTGCCCTCACCATTGCTGAGGCCGGCGGCTACGTCCTGCCAAACGGCGACGACGTAAAACTGCGCGTCAGCCCTGGCCAGGACCCTGATGGCCTGGCCGATGAACTCGCCGAAGAGGGACCGTACATCGTGGTCCACCCGGGCGCCGCCGTGCCGGCCAGGGCATGGCCCGCCCTCCACCACGCAGCGGCTGTGGAGCTGCTGGAAGCCTACGGGCATCGGGTTGTGGTCACAGGTGGGCCCAGCGAAGCGTCCCTCACGGCCACGGTCGCAGGCCCCTCCGCCCGGAACCTCGGCGGTGGCACGGACCTCCGGACGCTGGCAGCGGTACTGGCCGGGGCCGCCGTCGTAGTTACCGGCAATACCGGACCCGCCCACCTCGCGGCAGCGGTAGGCACGCCCGTGGTGTGTCTGTTCGCCCCCGTCGTCCCGGCCATCCGCTGGGCTCCGTACGGGGTCCCACTGGAACTGCTCGGCGACCAGGAAGCGCCCTGCAGAAACTCCCGGGCACGCGTGTGTCCCGTTCCCGGCCATCCCTGCCTGAGTTCGGTAACCCCGGAACAGGTGGTGGAAGCGGTCGAAAGGCTCCTCGGAGGCGTTTCCTCCCTGGCAACCCGACGAAAGGTGTGGAAACCATGAGGATTCTGGTGTGGCACGTGCACGGCGGGTGGATGGAGGCTTTCGTCCGCGGCCGGCATGAATACTTGCTCCCGAAAACGCCCGACGGCGGCGCCTGGGGTTTGGGGCGCGGTGGCCGTGACTGGCCTGCCGCGGCGCAGGAAGTGGACCTGGACACCCTGGACCCCGAGAGCGTCGACGCAGTGGTGCTTCAAAGGCCCGAGGAAATTGCGGCAGTTGCACGGACTCTGGGACGGCGGCCCGGTGTCGACCTGCCGGCCGTCTACCTCGAACACAACACGCCCAAAGGCGACGTTCCCTTTACGCTGCACCCCATGGCGGACCAAAGCTCCATTCCCGTGGTCCACGTGACCCATTTCAACCAGCTTTTCTGGGACACCGGCTCGGCGGGCACCACGGTCATTGAACACGGCATCCCTGACCCTGGACGGCTCTACACCGGTGAACACGAAGAGATGGGCGTGGTGGTCAACGAACCCGTTCGGCGTGGCCGGGTCACGGGGACGGACCTGCTGCCCGGATTCGCCGGGGTGGGGCCGTTGCGGGTGTTCGGCATGGGAACGGAAGCGCTGCCGCAAGCCCTGAACCTGAGGGACTTGGGCCTCAGCGATGAAAGGCTCCGCATCGCCGGTGATGTGCCCGCCCCGCAACTGCACCAGCAATTGGCCCGTTGCCGACTCTACCTGCACCCCCTGCGGTGGACCTCGCTGGGGTTGGCTTTGCTGGAAGCCATGCACCTTGGCATGCCCGTTCTGGCCCTGGCCACCACCGAGGCGACCCGCGCCATTCCGCACGGCGCAGGCTTGGTGTCCAACGACGTCGACGATCTCCAAAGGTTCGCCAAGCGCCTGCTGGACGATCCTGACGACGCCTACGCAATGGGCATCGTCGCGCGGGAGGCTGCGCTGGAACGGTACGGGCTCGAAAAGTTTCTCCGGGCTTGGGATGAGCTGCTGGCCGAGCTTCCGGCCACCCGGGTTCCTGCCGGCCATGCTCCAGCAAACCATGACACTGAGAGGGCACACCCATGAAGATCTCCATGGTTTCCGAACACGCCAGTCCACTGGCTGCATTGGGAGGCGTTGACGCCGGAGGGCAGAACGTCCACGTTGCCGCACTGTCCTCCTCGCTGGCAGACCGTGGCCACCAGGTCACTGTGTACACGCGGCGCGACGACCCCGACCTGCCGGCCAGGGTCAACGTTGGTCCAGGACTCACTGTGGTCCACGTGGATGCGGGTCCGGCCCGAAGGCTCCCCAAGGACGAGCTTCTGCCGTACATGGGTGAGCTGGCGGACGGAATCTGCGCGGACTGGGCCGGTCAAGTGCCGGACGTGGTCCACGCACACTTCTGGATGTCCGGCCTCGCAGCCATCCAGGCCTCGCGCAGGGCCGGCGCCGCCAACCCCGTGCCCGTGGTCCAGACCTTCCACGCCCTGGGATCGGTCAAGCGCAGGCACCAAGGCGCCGCGGACACCAGCCCCCCGGCCCGCGAGTGGCTGGAACCATGGGTCGGCCGGACCGCGGACTGGGTAATCGCCACCTGCCCGGATGAGGTCTTCGAGCTCAAAGCCCTGGGTATCAGCAGGTCGAAGATCTCCATAGCCCCCTGCGGTGTGGACCTCGACCTCTTCCCGGGAACGGCCGACGCCGAGCCCAAGTCCCGCACGCATCGGATACTCAGCGTGGGGCGCCTGGTGCAACGCAAGGGCGTGGACCTGATCATCCGGGCATTGCCGCTTCTGGCCGAGGCCGGCTTCGACGACGTGGAGCTGCTGATTGTTGGCGGTTCCGGTGACGCGCTCAACCTGGAAGAAGATCCCGAAGCCCAACGGCTCAGGTCCTTGTCCAAGGAGCTCGGCGTTGAGGACAGGGTGACCATGCGTGGACAGGTGCCGCGCGATGCCATGCCCGCGATTTTCCGCAGCGCTGACGCCGTGGTCTGCACACCCTGGTATGAACCCTTCGGCATCGTCCCGCTTGAGGCGATGGCATGCGGTGTGCCCGTAGTGGCTGCGGCGGTAGGTGGACTGCGGGAAACCGTAGTGGACCAGAAGACGGGGCTCCACGTCCCACCCCGCGATCCGGAAGCACTTGCCGAAGCGCTGGAGAAACTGCTGGCAGACCCGGAACTCCGCGCGGACATGGGCCGGGCCGGTTCCTGCCGGGCTCGCTCACGGTACTCCTGGGAACGCATCGCAGCTGACACCGAGAAAGCGTACAGGTCCGTTCTTGCCGCCGGATTGTCCCGGCAGGCCGACGAAGGTTTGGAACCATTGGAAGGAACGGCGCTGTGACTGTTCAAGGCCGCGTGATCACCGAAACCACCCTGCCGGGCCTCATTCCCGATACCCTGCCGGCGCGTTGGGGATCAGGCCCCACCCACAACGACGCCGTCACCACCCATCTGGACAACGTCCTGCCGGCGCTTGATTCCCTGCGCTCGCAATCCCACGTGTTGTCCGCTTGGGGGACCGAGCTCGCCACCAGGCTGCTCTCCGGGCAGCGTCTGCTCGCGGCAGGTAACGGCGGCTCGGCTGCCGAGGCGCAGCACCTGACGGCTGAACTCGTGGGCCGTTTTGACGAAGAACGCGCCCCGTTTTCGGCCATCTCATTGCACTCGGAGTCCTCCGCCGTCACGGCGTTGTCCAACGACTATGGCTACGACGAGGTCTTCGCCCGCCAAGTCAGGGCGCATGGCCGGGCTGGCGACGTGCTCATGCTGCTCTCCACCAGCGGGCGCAGCCCCAACCTGCTCAACGCTGTCCGGGCAGCGAAGGAACGCGGCGTTGTCACCTGGGCCCTGACAGGCGCCGGTCCCAACCCGCTGTCCGAAGCCTGCGATCAAGCCATCACCGTCGAAGCCATCGCTGCCAACGCCCAGGAAGGCCATTTGATCGCCATCCATGCTGTGTGCCGCGCTTTTGATGCAGAGGTTGCCAGGCGCACCGACAGTGGACCGGGATCGTTTGGGGGCGGTCAGCCATGAGGATCACGGTAGTTGGCGACCTTCTCCTGGACGTCGACATCAACGGGACCGCCACCCGGCTCAGCCCCGACGCGCCGGTTCCGGTGGTCGACGTCGGTGATGTCCGGCGTCGGGCAGGCGGCGCCGGGCTGGTCGCCACCGTACTGGCACGGGACGGCCACGACGTCTCGCTGGTCACCGCGGTATCGGACGACGACGGCGCAAGCCACCTCAGGCGCGCACTGGCAGGCGTGTCGGTACTCGCCGGAACGCCGCAGGCTCCAACACCCACCAAGACCCGTGTGCGGATCGGGACGCATCCGATGGTTCGCTTCGATCAGGGGTGTGCCCCGGCCCCGGTCCCGTCCAGTACAGGGGAGATGCTCGCAGCCATCGCCTCGGCGGACGCCATTGTTGTGGCGGACTATGGCCGGGGGATCACGGCAAACACCGACATCCGGGCAGCCCTCACGGACGCGGCCCGGCGCATCCCCGTGGTGTGGGATCCGCACCCTTCCGGTTCCGACCCCGTGGCAGGAGTGTCCGTGGTGACGCCCAACCTCGCCGAAGCCACCGCGTCCGCGAAGGCAGGCGGTTCCGGCACCGGCGCTGAAGAAGCCGGACGATATCTCCTGGACAAGTGGGGAAGTGCGTCCGTGCTGGTCACCAGGGGCGAGGACGGTGCGCTGCTGATGTGCTCGGACGGCTCAGCCGAGAGCATCCCCGCGCCAACCACCAACGTGAGCGACCCCTGCGGTGCAGGTGACCGCCTGGCAGGCAGCCTCGCCGTCCACCTCGCCACGGGCTTGGACCTGGCGCAGGCCGCTGCCCGGGCTGTGGAAGATGCTTCTGCGTTCCTCGCCGCCGGGGGAGCTGCCGCATTGGCCGGCGCGGACCCGGCCAACGCGGCGGACCCGTCCGAAGTAAGTCCCGTCGTCGAACTCAAAGGCCTGGAACTGGTGGACACCGCAGACCTTCACCCCGACGGCGTCCGGCTTGCCCGCTCCGTCCGGGAGTCCGGAGGGACAGTGGTGGCCACAGGAGGATGTTTCGACCTCCTGCACGCAGGCCACGCACGGACGCTGGCAGCAGCGCGCAGCATGGGAGATTGCCTGATCGTGTGCCTGAACTCGGACCAATCCGTCCGCCGGCTCAAGGGCGTGCATCGACCGATCGTCAGTGTGGAAGACCGCGCTGAGTTGCTGCTGGCGCTCGAATGCGTCGACGCCGTCGTGGTTTTTGGCGAGGACACTCCCGAAGCCTGCCTCACCCAAATAAGGCCCGACATCTGGGTCAAGGGCGGCGACTACACCCCCGAAGAATTGCCGGAAGCCCGCCTCCTGGCGGGTTGGGGAGGGCGATGCGTCACTGTGCCCTTCCACCCGGCACGCTCCACCAGCGGCCTGGCAGCAGCATTGGCCAAGGTCAGCTGAACCTTGCTGGAATCAACGAAAGGAACCGCATGAACACGCAAACACCTGGACGCGTCATCGTCACCGGAGGCGGGTCCGGCTTGGGCGCTGCGATCGTGGAGGCCATCCGCGACGCCGGTGGCACGCCGTTCGTTTTCGACCGGGACGTCAGCAACGTCTCGGGCGCCAAAGCCCTGGAAGTGGACGTCTCCAACCGCGAGGCCGTGGAGGCGGCAGTGAAGGAAGCCGCCGAAAGCCTTGGCGGCCTGGACGGAGTTGTGACGGCTGCGGGCATCGACCGGTGCGGCAAGCTGGGCGATGTCGCCGCCGAAGAATGGGAAAAGGTCATCGGAGTGAACCTCCTGGGTACCGTTTCCACCATTCGTGCGGCCCTGCCGTACCTTAAGGGATCCCGTGGCCGGGCCATCACCATCGCCTCCACGCTGGGGCTCCGGGCACTCCCGGATGCCACGGCCTACTGCGCCTCTAAGTTCGGAGTGATCGGCTTCAGCCGTGCCCTGGCCGCAGAAACGGGCGGTGTCATCGGCGTTACCACCATCATCCCGGGCGGCATGAAGACCCACTTCTTCGACGACCGCGACGAACAGTACAAGCCGCAGGACGATTCCAAGCTCAACGATCCCGCCAATGTGGCGCAGGCCGTGGTGTTCGCCCTCTCGCAGCCGTTCGGCAGCGAGGTCCGCGAACTCCTCATCACCCCCGCAGAAGAAGGCTCGTGGCCGTAAGGTCCAGCACGTCCTGAACAACATCGGCCACGGCGATGCCCTTGATGAGGGTGTCGTCGTGGCCGCAGTGCGGAGCGGTCCAGCCAACCTGGGTCACGTCTGCACCGCAGCGCGGGCAACGGGTCAGCCAGGACATGTGGATGCGGTGAAAGCCGCGGCCGCGTGGGCCAGCGTTGAACACGTTTCCCACCCAGAAGATCCCCACGGTGGGAGTTCCCATGGCCTGCGCCAAATGCCGGGGACCGCTGTCGCTGGCCAGCATCACCGTCGCCTCGGCGAGGAGAGCGGCCAGCTCCCCGATTTCAAGTTCACCCGCGACGGACCGCACGGCCTGGCGCTGTCCCTCCGGCAGGTGACGGCCGGCAAGCTCCGCCACTTCCTGGGCCAAAGCCTTCTCGGACCTGTCCCCGACAATCAGCACCTGCGCCCCTTCGGCGGCTATGCCCGCCGCAGCTTCGGCAAAGTACGACGCCGGCCACCGCCTCCGCGGATCGGTGGCGCCCGGGTGGACAACCACCAGCGACGAGCGGTCGGGGTCCTTCAACCCCTTGATGCCCTGTTGGTGCTCGGGCTTGGGGAGCAGGGGAGGGAAGATGATGGTGGGAGCTCCAGCCAAGCCAGCGACTTCCAGCCAGCGGTCGGGCTCGTTCTGGTAGTAGACGTAGTCCAGGTTCCGCTCCAACGGCTCGGCGTCCCTGGTGCGGGTTCCTACTGTGTGCCGCGCACCCAGCCGGAGCAGGAAAGGATTGGAGTACCGGCCGCCGCCATGCATTTGGACGGCAATATCGAACCTCCGTGCCCGCATCGCGTCGAAGAATGCCTCCTGTGCGGCCACGTCTTCCGCGTCATCTTCGAAGCGCTCGCCGTTGCGGGGACCGTCATGCACGCCACGCGCCACCGGGAGAAGTTCGACGTCGTCCACCGGACCGTCCGTGGCCGCAGCGAGTGCGGCGTGAACCGGAGTGCCCAGCAGTGTGACCGTGGCGTCGGGGTAGGCGCTCTTCAGCGCATTCAAAGCCGGGTAGGTGTAGATCAAATCACCCAGGCCCCCACCCCTGAGCACCGCAATCCGCTGTACGTCGCGGAATTTTTCCAATACGGGTCCTATGCCTGACGTCAGGTCCACCAGCGGATTGTCCATGGATACTGTCCTCTCGGTGCGTGCTGTTCGTCTGTTGCAGGGCCACTGTCGAAACCCTGCCGAAACTCTCCTTCGCGGCGTGTGAAGCACCAGCCGCGGGGTACCTGAGGGGAACAGGAATTGTTGCCCAACCGGAAGGTACCCCATGGCACGCCTATCCAATCAAGAAGGTCTCGCCGACTGGCTTCCCGGCCGCTTGGCCGAGGAACGACCTGTTGTGACGGTCATCGGCGATTCAATCCTGGACGGGTGGTGGGACGGAACCATCGACCGTTTCTGCCGCGAAGCCCCCGCGCCCGTAGTCCAGGTCCAACGCCGGGACTTTGCCCCCGGCGGTGCAGCCAACACGGCGATGAACCTTGCGGCACTGGGGGCGGACGTCCGCTTCGTCTCGTTGACGGGTGAAGACGAGGCCGCGAAAACGTTGAAGGAAGCACTGGAAGCGGCAGGTGTGGACGTTTCCCACGTCGTTTCACATCCTGGCATGACTACCACCACCAAGTTCCGGGTCAGCAGCGCCGGACAGGTGATGCTGCGCCTGGATGACGCCGCCACAGAGGTACCCCCGGGCGGCCTTTCGGACATGGCCGCGACGCTGCCCGAAGCCCTGCGCGGTTCCGCGGCGGTGGTGCTGTGTGATTACGGCGCAGGGGCATTGGAAGGCCCGGTCCGGAGCGCGATTCTTGACCGTTTGGCCCCTGGCGATGACGGCGCAATGCCTGCGTCCCGCCAGAACATGCTGGTTGTGGTGGACGCCCACCACCCCGGCCGGTGGGCCGGTCTCCAACCGGACCTGGCCACGCCCAATGCCCAGGAAGCGGCAAGGCTGCTCGGCACGGACTTCCCAGGCGGTGCTGCCCGGTGCCCCTTCGTGGAAGCACACGCGGAACAGCTCCTCAGCGCCTCGGGTGCGGCCGCCGTCGTCGTGACCTTGGACCGGGAGGGGACGCTGACCATCCGTCCGCAGGGCACGTCACCGCAGGCGGCGACCCACAGGACCTGGGCGCGGCCGCAGGCCGAAAAGCAGGCTTCGGGGGCCGGAGACACCTTCGTTGCCGCGCTGACCCTTGCCCGGGCGGCCGGCTTGCCGCTGACCACCAGCGTGGATCTGGCGCAGGCCGCCGCCGACGTCGTGGTCCACAGGCCGGGCACCTCCGTGTGCACCACCGAGGAACTGGCCACGCACCTGCGAGGCTTCGCTGATACCGCACTGACGGACACGGAACTGGCCAGGCACATCCAGGAGCATCGCAGTGAAGGGCGCAGGATCGTGCTGACCAACGGGTGCTTCGATGTGCTGCACCGCGGCCACACCCGCTACCTGAACCAGGCCAAGCAACTGGGTGATGTCCTGGTGGTTGCCCTCAACAGCGACTCGTCGGTCCGCCAACTCAAAGGCCCGGACCGTCCGGTGAACCACGAAGCCGACCGCGCCGCCGTCATCGCCGCCCTGAGCTGCGTCGACCACGTGACCATCTTCGACACCCCCACGCCCATACCGCTCATCGAACTCCTGCAACCCGACGTCTACGCCAAGGGCGGGGACTACACGCCGGAGATGCTCCAGGAAACCGAAGCGGTCGAGCAGTACGGCGGCACGGTCACCATCCTGGACTACGTTCCGGAGCATTCAACCACCGCGGTACTGGAACGCATCCGTTCAAGCGGCGAGACCCCGCAGGACTGAGGAGGCACCTCATGCGCATCGCGATCATTGGAGCCACCGGGCACGGCGGCACGGAACTGCTTAAACGCCTCCAGCGGGCGCGCTCCGAGGAGGGCGCGGATCTGGAACTGGTGGGCGTCGTGCGCCGCGAGCCGGACCCGGACGCCGCGCCCTATCACGGCGTTGAGTGGCACACCCTGGACATCGGAGCCGCCACAGACCAGCCCGCCCTGGAAGCAGCCCTTGCCGGAGCCGACGCCGTAGTGCACTTGGCATGGCTCATCCAGCCCAACCACAACCGGGAATTGCTGCACCGGACCAACGTGGAGGGAACGGCGAATGTCCTGGCGGCCGCCCGCAAAGCCGGAGTGCGGCAGTTTGTATGTGCGTCCTCGGTTGGCGCCTACTCACCTGCGCCCAAGGACCAGCGGACCAAGGAGGGCTGGCCGACCGGTGGGATCAAGAGCTCGCATTACAGTGCGGACAAAGCGGAACAGGAACGGCTCCTGGACCGGTTCGCCACAGAGAATCCGGACATCGTGGTGGCACGGCTTCGTCCGGCCCTGATGTTCAGCTCGGGCGGTGGAAGCGAGGTGGGGCGCTATTTCCTCGGCCGGGTCCTGCCCCGCCTGGTACCGCGCAAACCGTGGCTTCCGGTGCTGGCCCTTCCCAAGGAGCTGGTGTTCCAGGCCGTGCACACCGCCGACGCCGCTGATGCCTATTGGAAGGTGCTGCAGCACAGGGCCGAGGGCGCCTTCAACATCGCAGCCGAGCCCGTTATCGATCCCAACGCGCTCGCCTGGATCTTCAAGGCCAGGCGACTGCTGCCGTTCCCGCTTCCGGTGCTTCGCGCCGTCGTCGAGGTTTCATGGCGCTTGCGCCTTCAGGTGACCGACGGTGGCTGGGTGGACATGGCGGCCAACGCGCCGATCATGGATTGCGCGCGGGCGCACAGCTTGCTCGGTTGGTCTCCCAAGCACTCCTCGCTGGAGTCCTTGGCGGAAATGCTGGAGGGAATCGGCGCGGGCAAGGGCCGAAGGGGCTCACCGCCGCTGAGGCCACGGTGAGGCCTACTCCGCAGTCATCACCACTGTCAGGATCCGGCGCAAGCTCATCGCCACTGACGCCGGCGCGTTCACCGGCGACTGTTCGGCGGCGGCCTCGGCCACGGCGTCGCTGAGAGCGGCGATGCTGTCCTTGGCGTGTGCCAGGCTGTTGGCGAGTTCGCCGGATCCGGCGTCGCGCCAGTGGTCCACCACGGCCGCGACGGCATCCAGTGCGTCGGAAAGCGGCTTGATCACTGTGTCCGGGATGACGGTCCCGGCGCCTTCTTCCCAGATGGCGCTGGCCAGGACGTCGGTGATGTCCTGGACGTGGAATGTCAGCCGTTCAAGGGTTCGCAATCCTGCAAGGTCCGACGGCAGCCGGGTGGCACGACGACGGGACCTGGGGTTCGCTTTGGCGCTCAGTTCTGCTTGATGCACCGCTGTCCGCACGGCTGCCGCTGTCATGGACAGTTCGTCGCTGCGGCTGGCCCAGGCTTCGTGGTTGGGCGGCCATGACTCATTCATGGCTTGCGCCATGTCCTTGAGCTGACGGGACAAGGCGCCTTGGTGCCCCGCGATGGCAGGGTCGATGTCGTCCAGGTGCAGCGGCGGGAAGACCAACCAGTTGATGGCGAAGCCCACCGTGACTCCCAGGGCCATCTGGAGAACGTAGGCGAAGGAGAATCCTTCCGCATTCGAGTCGCCCAGCACCAAAACGAACAGCGCAGCCATGGGGATCCATTCGGAGGCGCTTCCCAGCCGTGGAAGGCCTCCGATCAGCACGCCAAGTCCCACCACCACGGCTACCGCCAGTGCTGTGGGTGCAGCGACGGTGGTGATGGCGAAGGCCATGCCGATCCCCAGGACCAGGCCCGCCAGGCTTTGGAGGCCGTGCCTGGCGGAGTCCGCCACCGTGGGGTGCATGCTGACCAGGGCACCCAGCGGCGCATAGTACGGGTATTCGGCGGCGGGACCGGGCATGAATGGTGCAAGGTACCAGGCCAGACCTGCTGCCACGGCTGTCTTGGCAGCGAAGAGCAGGCGGTGGCGGGTCACAGTTTTACGAAGCGCGGGAATCAGCCGTCGCCTTGAGGGCAGTTGGCTCATGGCATCTACGTTTGCAGGTATGCCGTGCTGTGTCGAGCCGCGGACACCGGATTGCCGGGGCCTCACATTTTTCGAAAAAAGGTGTGATTAGAACCAGGACAACCGGGTACTCACCCATTGATAGTAACGATACTTACTATTCCGGCTGCTGTCCGCAGCCTGCCAACTGTGGAAAGAGAGCGACAATGACTGAGAGCCAATCGCCGCAGGACGGAAGCTTCGCGGCACCAACCACTGGTGCCCATGCAGGCACCGAACCCTTCGCCGGAAACTACCTCGATTCGGACGTTGATACCCAGACCGCCGGAACCACTGGAATCGGTGGAACCCCAACCGGTTCGGGAACCGGCTCTGCGGGCTCCGGCAAGGTGGACGCCGCCAAGGAAGAAGCTGCGGGTGTTGCAGAAACCGTATCTGATGCCGCCGGTGGTGTTGTCGACACTGCAAAGTCCGAGGCCAGCCACGTGGCCCGCGAAGTCAAGGTGAATGCGCGCCAACTGCTCACCCAGACCAAGGGTGAATTGACCGATCAGGCCCAGGTGCAGCAACAGCGTGTCGCTGAAGGCCTGCGGTCCATCTCCGACGAACTGCACACCATGGCCAACTCGAGCCAGGACGGCGGAGTTGCCACGGACCTGGTCCAGCAGGCAGCCCAGCGTTCCTCCGCTGTGGCCCAGTGGCTGGAAGGCCGGGATCCGGGCTCACTGCTTGATGAGGTCAAGGGCTTCGCCCGCCGCAAGCCCGGAACATTCCTGTTGCTGGCCGCAGGCGCTGGCGTCCTCGCCGGCCGCCTTGGCCGGGGGATGGCCGACAACTCACCGGCTGGTGGATCCACGGGCGGAACCGACGGCACCGCTTCCGGGACACCCCGCGCCGCGTACTACCCGACGCAGGGCTACCCGGGTCAGGGTGGCGCAGTGACGCCTCCGCCAGTGGACCTTCCGGGACCGGCCACCACCACGGCCGGCTATGGAACGGCAACCACGGGTGCTGCATCCACCGGATACGGTGCCGCTACAACCGGATACAACGCCGGGACCACCGGCGGCTACGACGGCTCCACGCTGCCGTATCCGGAAACCGACGCAGGTGGAGTCAAGGCCCAGGGTGATCCCCTCGCCGGACCCCTTGATCCGGACGACCCCCAGTACGGAGGTCACCGATGAGCAGTCCCGCCGACTTGCCTCCCACAGAGGCCCACCTAAAGGCGGAAACCCTTCCCCTTGGGGAGCTGCTGAGCGACCTGACGCGTGACGTCTCCACGTTGATGCGCCAGGAAGTGGAGCTGGCCAAGGTGGAGCTCAAGGAGTCCGCCACCAAAGCAGGAAAGGGCGCCGGCATGTTGGCTGGCGCCGCGTGGGCCGGCCACATCACCGTGCTGTTCCTGTCCATCGCCCTTTGGTGGGCACTGGGCCAGCTGGTTGGCCTCGGGTGGTCCGCCGTGATCGTTGCGGTCATCTGGGGAATTATCGCGGCAGTCCTGGCGGTCATGGGCCGCAAGGAACTGAACGCCATCAAGGGCTTGCCGCGGACCGCTGAGACTGTCAAGGAAATACCCCCCGCTTTGAAACCGAACACCGAGGAGACCCGATGACGCAGAACCCCGACGCCCTGCGCGCCGATATCGAAGAAACCCGCCGGCGGCTTAGCACCAACGTTGATGCCGTGGCCGACAAGGTCACGCCTTCGCACATCGTCAACCGCCGGGTCGACAAGATCAAGACAGCTGTCTTCGGCGCCCGTGACGACGCCCAGGACCGCGCCGGCAACGCGGCCCACCAGGCGCACGATGCGGTGTCCGGCGTCGTCTCGGACATCGGCGACTCGCCGCAGGTGATTACCCGCAAGGCGCAGGGCAGCCCGATCGCTGCCGGTCTCATCGCCTTCGGCGCGGGCCTGTTGGTTTCGGCTTTGATCCCGCCGTCGGACAAGGAGCGCGAGGCAGCCCAGGCGCTGAAGGAAGCGGCGCAGCCGTTGACCGAAGAGCTGAGCCACGCAGCACAGGAAGTTGCCGAGCACCTGCGTGAACCCGCGCAGGAAGCTGTGCAGAACGTCAAAGAGACTGCTACTGAAGCTGCCTCCAACGTCAAGGAAGAGGGCCAGGCTGCAGCTGCCGATGTACAGGACCGTGCCAGCACGGCAAAGGACAACATCAGCAACCAGTGACGCCCCCTTCTGACCCAACTAGGGGACAGCACTTGTCGCATTGAACCCTCATTGCGACGTTTGCTGTCCCCTAGTTGGGTTTGCTGTGTCCCGGATAGGGTCAGCGAACCTCGAGGATCATTTGCAGCAGCCGGGCAGCGGCCGGGCGCGCTGCGTGCTCCTCCGCCCACTGTGCGCGGGCCAACGCTTTGCTCACTGCCTGCGTGCTGATTCCCAGTTCCTGGGCGACTGCTTTTTGCTGGCCGCGGACGCCAGGGGTGAGAAGGTCGAGCACCCGCCACTCTGCGGCACTGCGGTGCTGGACAATGTGTCCGAGAAGGCGCAGCACGGCTTCTGCCTCGGATGCCAGCGCCGCCAAAGGGCCATCCACCGCGACGGGGATCCGGTCGTTGCTGCTGCGCAGCCTGTCCACTGCCCGCCGGGCGTATACCAGGCCGTGGCCCGAGGCGTCCTTCACCAGGTTGGGCAGCGGCTCATTAATAGGTCCGACGCCGATCCCGACGTACCACTGACCGGATCGGAGCGCGATCAAAGCGGTCTCAACGGCCTGATGGCTGGATTCGACGATGCCCTGCACCTCATCCTCGACAGACCGGTCGAAATCCAGGCGCGCCGGAATGTGCCGCAGGTCTTTTAGCAGCTGCGGCACAAGATCGCCGTCGCGCCGGCTGTCGCGTTGGTTGATGGTGAGAGTGAACATCGTGGATCACATGCTACCGGCTGGTAGCGGCTCTGCAAGGGGAAGTTTCGCCTGTTACTCGATACGTAACGGAAGGCGCCGGGGTACCGGTTAAGCGGATCGGTCCAGCCCTGTGGGCCCCGTCAGTACGACGGCGGGAAGCGCACCTGCCGCCTCAAGGGCGGCGCCGGGCAGGCCGGAATCACGCATGGCTCCCTGGATGGCTTTGACCAACGGGGCCGGGTCCTCATCGCCGGCAAATACCCAGAAGGTGTCGCGGGCCTGGAACACCACGGCGTTGTGGCCACCGGCACCAAGGGAGACCTTATGCCGCGCAACCAGCAGCCTGTCGGGGTCCCTGCGGTCATTCGTAGTGACAGCCCTGAGTGTCCCCGGCACTACATCACGCCAGGGAAACTCCAACAGGGTGTGCTTCTGCGAGTACTTGGCCACGATTCCGCCATCAAAAACCAGCAGTTTCCGGTAGCTGCCCAGCAGGGTCATGGACCACAGCAGCAAACCCGTCAGGGTACTGGCGAGGACGAACAGCCCGGGATCACTGAAATGTCCTGGTTCCCTGGTGGAGCGAAGGGGGCTGACAAACTCGGCGATGGTCCCGAACACGAAGCCCACCACCAGGCACGGGAGAAGTGCCTTCCAAAAGATGCGCCGGGAGCAAGCTACATATCGGAGCCGTCCCAAGCCCGGGCTGAGCCGACGCTCAACCCGACGAACCAGCCAGTTACGGCCGCGCATCCGGGCGCTGGCCATAGAGGTTGGGCAGGTTCTGCTGTTGGGCCGCAGCGGCTTGCTCCGCTGCGACGGCCTTGGGGTCCGGGATGGGCCGCTGGCCCTTGGCGATGCCCGAACGGCGGTCGATGGCCACAAACTTCGGATCCCACGTGTCATCTCCGCCGCCACTGAGGGCCGAGGCAATGACCATGACAACGAAGAACGGGAAGAAGGACCAGCAGATGGCGCGCCAGCCGCCCAGCCAGGCTCCCGCCGTCGTGCCGTTCTTGATCCGTACCGAGCGCATGCCCGCAGCGGCGTCACCAACACTGCCGGCCGTGCCCCAGATCATGCCGTAGACGTACAGGCCAACAAACCACAGGACACCGTAGAGGACCAACCAGAACCCGTCGTTGTATCCCAGCGCCGAGCCGCTGTTCATCATGGACTCACGCAGCACCGCCGCTACCGCCGCCAGGATGACGTAGCCCACCAGGAACACAATCGCGTCCAGTACACGGCCCCAGAAATGGGCAGCTCCCGAAGCCTTGACGAAGTACGCGCCGGTATCAGGGTGGCGGCGTACGGGGCGGCCGTTGAGGGGGTCGACCAGGCCGGTCAGGGTCGTGGGCTTCGAGGTGCTCATGTTGGGCTTTCGGTTCGACGGCGGGATGCGGCTGGGGTGCGGAGGCTCAGGCCAGTCCGGCCAAGCCACCCAGGATGCGGGCCAAGGAAGGAGACGAGGTTTCCTTCAATTCGAACGAAACAGCTTCACCCTGCTCCGGCAGGCCGGAACCGGACGAACCTTCCACGCGCGGCGTCAGGACGTGGACTCCCGAAGGCCCTGTGTAGACGGTCACCGTTGGGAACTCGTTGGTGTCGGAATTGAAAGCCACGACATTGCTGGCCGCTTGGGTGTCTGCCAGGGCAGTGGCTGCATGGGCTTCGAACTCGGCTTCGCTGTAGACAGCCGGGTCCGTATCGCGGGCGGCCGCCTGCTCAGGGTCCACGAATTCGGCAAGCCGGGGTACCAACTGGTCCCGGGTGACAACGGTGAAACCGTGAAGGCCACCTTCATCGACTTCCTCCAGCAGGACGCCTTCGTCATGGACGTAGCCGTACAGCCAGCGCTTGCCGGTGGAGACAGTGCGTTCCACGGAGACGACATTCTTGCCGCTGCGGCGAAGGGTCAGGGCGCCGGTGATTTCGTCGGTGGCGTGCAGCCGGTAAGGTTCCTTTTCGCCTTCAAAGACCACCGGATACACGAGTTCCTTCGCGAGCAGTCCCCGCAGGGCAACAGCGCAGAGGACTTCTTTGTTGGTGTCCTGGGTTGAAAGCCAAGGCAATGCCACCAGTTGTTCGTGCTGGACCCCGTCCAATGCCACAACTTCTTCGTCGGTCAGGGTGGGCAAGGGGGCTCCGATGGCACTGGCCGACGCCAACACCTTGGCCGCGGCCTCAACATCCCGTTGGGTCCATTTCATGGTGCTCGTTGTCATCCGAATATCCCTCCGACAAAGTTTCCGACCGACTTGGCGGCGTTACTGACTCCGTCTGCCACCTTACTGCCTACATCCTTGGCGAAATTGCCCACTTCCTTCGCGCCGTCGGCAATGTAACTGCCGGGGTTGCGCGCGAAGTTGGTGATGGAATCCCAGTTGTCGGCCACCAGGTTGCCCAAGGCCCAGGCGCCGGCCACGAGCCCGGCACCAATGACGATCGGCGCGCCGATCGGTCCCAGGAGGGCCGCGCCGCCGGCGGTCATGAGCATGATGCTGCCGACGCCGCCCACCACGGAAAGCCCGCCGGCCACGCGGTCGCCGGCACCCCGCCAGCCGTCGTGCTCGGGGCTGATCATGTCGCCGATTCCACTGACGATGTTCAACGGGGCGGCCACGGCGCCTGCGATGCGGAGGCCCTTTGAGAACTTGCTCGCCTCCTGGAAGGCGGTGCTGTAGGGGATGTTGGCTTTGAGGTCGGTGATGACGTCAGTAACCTTCTCGCCGTTGCGCAAGGCCGTAATGCCATCCCGAAGCACCGTGCCGCCGGCACGCCAGTTGGTCAGGATTTCCTTGGTCTGGCCGTACCGCAGATGCCGGGGAATGACATCCCCGGCTGCATCCGGCTTGACCGGCAGAAGGTACTTGAAGGCTGTCCACAGGGGCGCACCCACACCCTTCGCTCCCATGGCAGTGTCATAAACGTCCTTCAGCACACCGACTGACGAGCCCGATCCGTCGTTGTGGCTGGCAAACTCCTGTTGGTTTGCGTGCTTCTTCAGCTGACTGGCGTTCTCCCGCAGCATGTTGGCGGCCTTGACCAGGCTCTGCCGGTGCTGGCTGTTCCAGTCGCCCTTGAAAACGGTGGCATCCCGGCCCTGCCAGGCTGCCGTCGAATTGATCGCGTTGGACAGCTGCGTACTTTGCAGGCTGATGGCATCGGCGGCTTTGCCCATCACGCCGGCCAGACTGCGAAGCTGCGCGATATCGGCGCCGTAGAACCCAGCCATGTGGAACCCCCTGTGTACAAGCAATGAAAAGTCTCGTCCCAGCCTAGGCGGACAGCGGTGCTGCCGCGATGGGGAGACATGCCCATTAAATGCACGACGGCGGGTGGTGGGGTTCGCTGGGAACCGCACCACCCGCCGTCGTCACTCAGCTGGGGAGATCAGTGGCCTTCTGCCGAGAAGCGCTTGATGGAAGCTTCCAGCTCGGCTTCGGCGGCAGCGCGGTCGCCCCAGCCTTCAGCCTTGACCCATTTGCCGGGCTCGAGGTCCTTGTAGCGGGTGAAGAAGTGCTCGATTTCCTTGATCAGGAATTCGCTGACATCGCTGACTTCCTGGATGTGGTCGAAACGGGCGTCAACCGGAACGCAGAGGACCTTGGCGTCTCCGCCGCCGTCGTCGGTCATGTTAAAGACGCCGATGGGGCGGGATTCAACGATGACGCCCGGGTGGAGGTCGAAGTCCTGCAGGAGCACCAGTGCGTCCAGCGGGTCGCCATCTTCACCCAGCGTGTTCTCGAAGAAGCCGTAGTGCGTGGGGTACTGCATGGAGGTGAACAGGACGCGGTCCAGGCGGACACGGCCGGTTTCGTGGTCAACTTCGTACTTGACGCGCGATCCCTTGGGGATCTCGATGGTCACGTCGTGCTTCATGGAATGCTCCTTGACGGGTGGGTGGGGCGTCGCTCCGCAGAAGCGGCCGCCACGGGTGGCAGGCTGCTTGGCCCGGGGCTGGCGGCAGGCAAAAGTACAGCCGGTGCCGCCGACTACTATTGAGGATATAGCGAGAGACCCGGGTTTCTTGAACCGGCGGGGACATTTCAGGACTGACAGGACCAATCAACTTCCATGATGGGCGTTAAAAACGGGGGTGCCCGCAAGAGAGTGTCCACGGCGTGGGGGCGCCTGGCGTGGCCGTTCCTGTTGTCGGTGGTTTTGCTGTGCGTGGCCGCCGTCGTTGCCTCCGGAATGGTGCCAGGACTGTTCAGCATGCCCAAGCCGGCACCATCGATCCCTTCATGGCAGCAGGAACCTGCTCAATTGTCCGCTTCCAGTGTTCTCCTGCCCCTGGATCCCAAGGCGCCCGTCCCCGTACCGGCCGAAGTGACGCGGCTCCTTGACGACACCCTCAAACCGGATGGTTCCGGCAGTATCAGTGGCGTGGTCCTGGATGCGGTCACCGGGCAACTCCTGTTTGACCGCGACGCCAATTCCAACCGCATTCCGGCGTCGAACATGAAACTGCTGACCGCCGTTGCCGCGTTGAAGGCGCTGGGTCCCGAATCGCGTTTCACCACCAGGGTGCTCGGCTCCGACAAACCCTCCACCGTGGTCCTGACTGGCGGCGGTGACGTGCTGTTGGGGGCTTCCGCCTCTGACCACGCGGCCGTTCTTGGACACGCGGGCCTCGCTTCCCTGGCAAAGGAAACCGCAGCAGCCTTGGCCTCCGACGGCGTGCAAGGTCCCATCACGGTCCAGGTGGACGACTCCCTTTTCACCGGCCCGGCGCTGAACCCGGCCTGGAGCCTCGACGACGTTGCAGCCGGCGAGACGGCTCCCTTGTATTCGCTGGCCATGAACTCGGGCCGCTACTCACCCGGCGTTGAGACAGGACCTCGGCCGCAGGACTCAGCCATCACCACCGCGCAGGCGTTCGCCGAGCAGTTGGCGGCTGCCGGCGTCGTGGTGAGTCCCGGCGTCGAGCGCGGCAAGGGCCTCCCCGCCAAAGTGTTTGCCACCGCGGAGTCGGCTACGGTCAGTGAGCAAGTGGACCTCATGCTGCAGACCTCCGACAACTTCCTGGCGGAGGCGCTTGGGCGGATGGCCGCTGCTGCCAGCGGCAAGGAAACCACGTACGACGGCGCCACGTCAGCCGTGCGGCAAAGGCTGGGGGAGTTGGGGATCGCCACCGATTCGATGCTGTTGGCCGACGTTTCCGGCCTGGCGCTGGAGAACCAGGTCAGCGCCCGGCAGTTCGCCGACGTCGTCCGGGCCATTACCAGCGGTTCCGATCCTGCCCTTCGGGCTGCTTTGGACGGCTTTCCCGTGGCTGGGCTTACCGGCACCCTCAACGACAGGTACGGAGATGCCAGCACCGCCGGAGGCGCCGGGCTGGTGCGCGCCAAGACCGGAACGCTCAACACCGTGATTGCCTTGAGCGGTTATGTGGTGGACGCGGACGGCCGGCTGTTGGTGTTTTCGTTCATCGGCAACGGCCTGGATCCCGGCGCGGCCGGCAACAAGGCAGCCATGGACCGTTCCGCGTCCGGACTGGCATCCTGCGGCTGTCGAGGCTGAGTCTTACCGGAGTGTACCTAGGAGTGCACCACGGAGGGCACCGCGGAGTGCTCCGCGTGGAGCGAACTTAAGGTTCACTGTCAGCCACGTGTGGTGTGATGGACCGTATGGTGTCATCTGCACGCGAATCGTCAGCAGGGGCCCAGTCCCTGATCAATTGGGATCTGGCCGCCGCTACGGCTGCCCGGCTTGCTCCTCCCGGCCCTGAACTCAGCGCCGGGGAGATCGGCAAGGCGGTGGAGAACCTGCGCTTCAACGCCGATGTCTCCGTTCCGCACGTGCACGACATCACCGGACTGGATGCCGCACGGGACCTGCGTGATTCCCACGTCCTGGTGGTGGACAGGGCCTCGTGGTCCAAGGCCAACACCCAAAGCTTCTCGGTGATGCTGCAACCTGCGCTGGCGAAGATGCTCGAAAGCCGCGGCGGGAGCGCCATGAGCCCGGGGGCGGCTGCGGCAAGCGGCGCCATTACAGGGACCCAGCTGGGCGCCGTCCTTGCTTTCCTGTCCAGCAAGGTCCTTGGCCAGTACGATCCCTTCGCTGCCCTCGCCCCCAACTCCAACGTTCCCCCGGGCGGTCGGCTGCTCCTGGTGGCCCCCAACATCATCTCCGTGGAGCGCGAACTCAACGTCCACCCGGACGACTTCCGCCTCTGGGTCTGCCTGCACGAGCAAACCCACCGCGTGCAGTTCGCGGCAGCACCGTGGCTGCGGCACCACATGCTCGAGGAAATCGAGAAACTCAGCGGCAACCTGCTGGGCAACATGGACTCGCTGGTTGAGCGGGCCGGCGCGGTGGCCAAGTCCTTGCGTGACCGGAATCCTTCGGAGAAAACCCCGAACCGAGGCGCCATCCTGGACCTCCTGCAGAACCCCGAGGAAAAGGCGTCCCTGTCCCACATCACCGCGGTCATGAGCCTCCTTGAGGGCCATGCCAACGTGGTGATGGACGCTGTGGATTCCAGCATTGTTCCGTCCGTGAAGACCATTCGCCAGCGCTTCAACGATCGCGGCAAGGACCGCGGGGTGGTGGAGAAGTTCATCCGCAGTGTTCTCGGTTTGGACGCCAAGATGCGCCAGTACACCGACGGCGCCAAATTCGTCCGCGAAGTTGTTGCCGCGGCCGGTATGGAGGGCTTCAACAGGGTATGGGAATCAGCCGAGTACCTGCCCACCGAAGAAGAAATCCACAACTCCCGGCTGTGGCTTGAGCGGATGGGCCTTTGAGCCTTCACTCCGGTTCCGATGTTGATCCGGCAGGCAAGGGACGACGACGACCAGGCCGTTTGGCGCCCGTCGTCGGCAAGGCGCGGAAACAGTTACAGAACGCCCTGGCCGCTGCGGGTTACCCCTCAAGGGTGCTCGTAGCGTGCAGCGGTGGGCCGGATTCACTGGCGCTCGCAGCAGTTGCCGCCTACTTCGGCCGGCGGGGCCACGTGGACGGGCATCCGGTCACGGTGGCCGGCGTCGTCGTGGATCATCAGCTGCAGGCCGGCTCAGCGGAAGTCGCGGCCAAGACCGCCTCCGTGTTGCGCGATCTGGGACTTTCACCAGTGGAAGTGCGCACGGTTGACGTTGCTTCCACGGGTTTCGGGCCGGAAGCTGCTGCCCGCGACGCCCGCCACGCGGCGCTGGAGTCGGCTGCCGATGATCTTGGGTGCGATGCGATCCTCCTCGGCCATACCCTCGATGACCAGGCCGAACAAGTGCTGCTTGGATTGGCCCGCGGCTCGGGAACCCGTTCCCTTGCTGGCATGCGGCCCGTCCGCGGACGCCTGCTCCGGCCGTTCCTGGGCCTCCGCCGGCAAGAGACCGTGGAGATCTGCGAGGCGGAGGAACTGGAACCCTGGCATGATCCGAGCAACTCCGATCCCGCGTTTGCCCGTTCCAGGACACGAGTGGAAGTCATGCCTGTCCTCGAAGAAAAACTTGGGCCCGGGGTGACTGAATCCCTGGCCAGGACAGCGGCCATTCTTCAACAGGACGCGGATTTTCTCGAAGATTTGGCCAACGAGACGTATCTCTCACTGGTCCAGCGGGAGGAAGGCGTTGCCTGGTTGCCGGAGGACGCCGTCCGCGGGCTGCCCGCAGCGCTGAGGTTTCGGGTCATCGCGAAGGCCGCGGCCGACGTCGGCGGTCAACAGCCCGGTTACGGGCGGCTTCAGGCGGCGGAAGCGCTGCTTCGCCGGCAAGGCTCGGCGGGACCCGTGCAGCTGCCCGGACACGTCAGTGTTTCCCGCCTGTCCCTCAGCGATCTGGCGCAGGAGCGGCCGCGAGCGTCAGGCGATTCGGCCAATGCCGTTCCCCGCGAAGCCGCACGCTGTGGGAAGCTAGTATTCCGGCATCAGAAACCGTCCCAGCAGTAGCCGCACCCGAGCATCAAAACAGGAGCCATTGGTGGATTCAAACGACGTCCAGGCAGATCTCAAGCACGTTCTTTACACCAAAGAGCAGATCCAAACGCGTATCGCGGAACTCGCGGCGCAGATCGACAAGGACTACGCGGGCCGCGACATCCTCATTGTCGGCGTGCTGAAGGGTGCGGTCATGGTCATGGCTGACCTGGCCCGTGCGCTGCACAGCCACGTCAGCATGGACTGGATGGCTGTTTCGTCCTACGGCTCGGGCACCCAGTCCTCCGGTGTTGTCCGGATCCTCAAGGACCTCGACACCGACCTCATGGGCAAGGACGTCCTGATCGTCGAGGACATCATCGATTCCGGCCTCACCCTCTCCTGGCTGAAGTCCAACCTGGAATCCCGCGGAACTGCCAGCGTGGAGATCTGCACGGCCTTCCGCAAGCCGACTGCCGCCAAGGTCGAAATCGACGTCAAGTACGTCGGCTATGACATCCCCAACGAATTCGTAGTTGGTTATGGCCTGGACTACGCCGAGAAGTACCGCAATCTCGACTTCGTAGGCACCCTGGCTCCGCACGTTTACGAGTAAGCCTTTCGCTCTTTCACTTCGCCGCGCCCCTTTCCGCCGTTTGCACCCGTAACCTCTGGTGCGCTTGGCGGGTAAGGGTGCGGCGCTGGTGCTTAACGGGTGCGCCGAGCGTGTGTGGTTGCAACAAGGGGCTTGCTGAACTCCCATCTCGCCATCCGCCGGGGCTAAACTAAGCCATGACCGGTGCTTCTGCCCGTGTTCTGACATGGCTTGCCGTCATGGCGACTCTGCTCACGGCCTGCACACCCGCCGTCGACCTTCCCGGTGCCGACGTCGGTCAACCAGTGGCGACATCGTCCTACGGGCCAACTGCAGGCGGGGTTGCCACGATCCCGGCCACGGGTGCCACACAAACTTCTGCGCAGCCACAACCTGTGCCCCCGCCTGTGCCGGCACCCCCCGCCCCGCCACAGCCATTTGCCCTGAACCTGTACCAAACGGGCGACTTCGTACCTCAGTACACCTTTGATTGGTGCGTTGCTGCGAGCATTCAGATGGCCCACAACCTCATTGACGACACGGGTGGGGCTTCATGGGCTGATCCTGCGCAGCAGGGCCAGCTGTGGGAGATGGCACGGGCGCGGTCCTCGGACTCCTTCAACGGAGCGAATCCTTTCGGTTGGGCCCAGGTGCTGACCGAGTCCGGGATGGGACCGTACTCCGTGGTGAGCGTTGCCAACTATGAGGCCGCGCTGCAAACAGGGGCACGTGCCATGGCCACTACCGGACGACCGGTGGGCCTCGTAATGTGGAGTGGCCGGCACGCCTGGGTCATGAGCGGATTTGAGTCCGTGGGTGATCCCGCCCTGTTTCCGGAGTTCCAGGTCACGGGCATACGGGTCATGGATCCGCTCTACCCCTACGGCAGTGCGCAATGGGGACCGTCCCCGGAGCCGAACAGCCTGCTCACCCCGGCTCAGCTGGCCACCCAGTTCGTGGTCCGGGAGCCCCGGCGCTGGAGCAGCGGCTTGTCGGCCGGCTACTTGTTGGTACTCCCTGTTGCTTCGGCCTGACACACCAGAAGTCCGGCCCAACCCAACCGCAACCTTGTCTGACAGGCGTTGAGCTGCGGTGGGCCGCAGTCCCGAAAATCGGGTCAGGCGCGGCGCAAGGACGTGAGACCGCCGTCGTTCAATATGCGCGCAAAGACGCGCGGATCCATCATCTCTGCCCAGCCCCACCGGATGACGGTCAAGCCCAGAGCCCGCAGACCATTTTCGCGGGCCTTTTCCGCCATGACTGCCTGCTGGATGGTCTGGTTTCCCCGCAGTCGATTCCTCAAGTATTTGCCGTTGCCATCAAATTCCCCCACGAGGTCGAGTTCCGGCCACCAGAAGTCTGTTCGTGCTGTTCGTCCGTTCCGCAACGTAAAAGAGCCTTGAAGAGTGGGGACGGGGAAGTTGAGCAAGATCATCCGGGCCCGGCTCATGGATTCCCCTACCGACTCCGACTTGTCTGTGGACAATTCGAGGATCGTGCTGGCCCGGCGCCGCCTCGACTGACTCGTGAGCACGCCCATACCGTCAGCAAGTTCGTCAACCTTCGACGGCCGACCCCAGGCCCTTTCCTTGTCCCAATCGTCGACGTCGGGACCTTTGCCCCGCCCTGGTTCCCGTCGGCTGGAGTCCACAACCGCCAATGCCTCGGCAAAATTCAGGGTGGCAGCCAGCTCCGCAGTAGTACGCACTTTGTCAGTGACCTGGAAGTCGCCGAGTTTGGCAACAGCGACGTCACGGGATCCGAAACTTCTCCGGATCCCGTGTTTTGATCGACCACCTGTGGGATCCTCAGTGACGGTGCACAGGTGCTTTGGAACACCAACTACTCCGAGCCCCCAGAGGAGTGCCGCCGTCTGCAGGTTGAAAACGGGCGTTAGCCTTGCCGTGTTGACCAGCGCCGCTGCGTGGAGCCCGTGCCGCTGACGGTTATTGAGCCCCGCCCAGTAAGCAGCCCGGACATATGTGCCTCGTCGGACCCGGACAAGCTCGCCGCGTTTGGCGCGCTTGGCGAGTTGGCGTGGGTCTTGTCCGATACGAGTCGCATCCGTGGCGAGTATGAGTTCTTGCAGGACCATGTGACCTACGCTTCCCCCTGTTACCCCGGGCCGAAAGCTACAGCTTGGTCTATGTGGAAACCACCACCGCGGCCTTTTCCGCCAATCGCGCCCTTCGTTCACTACCTCCGCGCCCCTTGCCGCGGTTCGCTCCAGTGGTTACGGGTGCGTTTGGCGCGAAGGGGTGCACAATCCTGGAAGGCGGACCCTGAGCCACGCCCCGGAAACCCGCCCAACAACCCTGTCCCCGCGAGCCCGCCGCGAGTATCCTGTGTACGCCCAGAGGGAACTTTTGGACTTTCCAATGCGTGAATTACTGGGAACGGTGTATAGCTTGAAACCGAAGCAGCACCACTCGCGCGCAGAAGTTGCGCCTTGCAGCACTACCAGGAGGGACGGGGCAAAACCCCGATCAGATGAAAGCTAAGAGTTTCTTCAAGGGCCCGGGCATCTGGATTGTTGTCGTCGTTGGCTTGCTCCTGGTGGCATTCGCAACACTGGCTCCGGGCGGTTCCACACGCATTGACACCAAGGATGGCCTCGAACTCCTTTCCCAGAGCGGCAAGGTGGAGCAGGCCAAGATTTTCGACGCCGAGAACCGCGTCGACCTGGTGCTTAAGGACAACCTCAACCTGGACGGACAGGACAAGGGCAAGAACGTCCAGTTCTTCTACGTCACGGACCGTGGTCCCGACGTCGTCAAGGCTGTCACGAACGCCAACCCGGACAAGGGATTCACAGACCAGCCCGTAGAGAACAACTGGTTCTCCGGCCTGTTCTCGCTCCTCATCCCGGTGCTGCTGCTGGGCGTGCTCTTCTGGTTCCTCCTCTCCCGCATGCAGGGTGGCGGCTCCAAGGTCATGCAGTTCGGGAAGTCCAAGGCCAAGCTGGTCAACAAGGACATGCCCCAAGTGACCTTCGCCGATGTTGCCGGCGCTGACGAGGCCGTGGAAGAACTCCAGGAAATCAAAGAGTTCCTCCAGGAGCCCTCAAAGTTCCAGGCTGTTGGCGCGAAGATCCCCAAGGGTGTGCTGCTCTACGGCCCTCCAGGTACCGGTAAGACCCTTCTTGCCCGTGCCGTAGCCGGCGAGGCCGGCGTCCCCTTCTTCTCCATCTCTGGTTCGGACTTCGTCGAGATGTTCGTCGGCGTTGGCGCCTCCCGCGTCCGCGACCTCTTCGAACAAGCCAAGGCAAGTTCTCCTGCAATCATCTTCGTGGACGAGATCGACGCCGTCGGCCGTCACCGCGGTGCCGGCATCGGTGGCGGTAACGACGAGCGCGAGCAAACCCTGAACCAGCTCCTTGTGGAGATGGACGGCTTTGACGTCAAGACCAACGTCATCCTGATCGCAGCCACCAACCGCCCCGACGTCCTCGACCCCGCACTGCTGAGGCCGGGCCGCTTCGACCGCCAGATCACCGTGGAAGCGCCGGACATGGTTGGCCGCGAGCAGATCCTCAACGTCCACGCCAAGGGCAAGCCGATGGCACCGGGCATCGACCTCCGGGCTGTTGCCAAGAAGACTCCCGGCTACACCGGTGCTGACCTGGCCAACGTCCTGAACGAGGCCGCGCTGCTGACTGCCCGTTCGAATGCCAACCTGATCGACGACCGTGCGCTGGACGAGGCCATTGACCGCGTCATGGCCGGCCCCCAGAAGCGCAGCCGAGTGATGAAGGAACTCGAGCGCAAGATCACCGCGTACCACGAAGGTGGCCACGCGCTGGTGGCAGCAGCGCTGCGGAACTCCGCGCCGGTCACCAAGATCACCATCCTTCCCCGCGGCCGCGCCCTCGGCTACACCATGGTGATCCCCGAGGACGACAAGTACTCGGTCACCCGCAACGAACTGCTGGACCAGATGGCCTACGCCATGGGTGGCCGCGTTGCCGAGGAAATCGTCTTCCACGACCCCTCCACGGGTGCGTCCAACGACATCGAGAAGGCCACCTCCACGGCCCGCAAGATGGTCACCCAGTACGGCATGAGCGAACGCGTTGGTGCCGTGAAACTGGGACAAGGCGGCGGTGAGCCGTTCCTTGGCCGTGACGCTGCCCAGGAACGGAACTTCTCGGACCAGATCGCGTACGTCGTGGACGAAGAAGTCCGTCGCCTGATCGACCAGGCCCACGACGAGGCCTATGCCATCCTCACGGAAAACCGGGACATCCTGGACCGCCTGGCGCTGGAGCTCCTGGAGCGTGAAACCCTGAACCAGGCCGAGATCGCCGAGATCTTCCACGACATCCGCAAGCGCGACTTCCGCGAGATCTGGCTGTCCAAGGAATCCCGGCCGGTGCAGTCGATTCCGCCGGTGGAAACCCGTGCCGAAAAGGCTGAGCGCGAAGCCCAGGAGGAAGCCAAGAAGGCCCGTTTGGACGAGCCGCTGGACGTCGTAGCTCCGCACGCCCAAGGTGTCAGCAGCCAGGAATCCTTCCAGGCCCCGCAGCCCGACGGCAGCAACGACCACCCGCATCACGGCTAAGCTTTCTGCTGTGACTCATTTCGACGACGACGACCTCGCCGCCGCCCACGGTTCCGCCGCGGGCTCCAAGGCCCACTCCAAAGTGGACCGCCCGCGCATCGAAGCGGCTGTCCGGGAAATCCTTCTGGCCATTGGCGAAGACCCTGACCGTGGCGGCCTCCAGGACACGCCCAAGCGCGTGGCCAAGGCCTACGCGGAGGTCTTCGCCGGGCTCCACCAGCACCCGGCTGATGTCCTGTCCACCACGTTCGACCTCGACCATGAAGAGCTTGTCCTGGTGAAGGACATCCCCTTCTACTCCACGTGCGAACACCACCTGGTGCCGTTCCACGGAGTAGCCCACGTCGGTTACATTCCGTCACATGACGGCAAGGTGACCGGCCTCAGCAAGCTGGCACGGCTGGTGGACATCTACGCACGCCGGCCGCAGGTGCAGGAACGCCTCACCACGCAGATCGTGGAGGCCCTGGTGCAGCACCTCAACCCGCGCGGGGCGATTGTCGTCGTCGAATGTGAACACATGTGCATGTCCATGCGCGGCATCCGAAAGCCGGGCGCCAAGACCGTCACCAGCGCGGTGCGCGGTCAGCTCCATGACCCGGCCACCCGCGCCGAGGCCATGAGCCTCATCATCGGAAGGTAAGCATTATGGACTCCCTCGCTGCAGCACCCGGAACCGGCCCGGCTACAAGCCCGCTGCCGGTTCTCCGCAAGCCGCGTCCGGCGGCCAGGTTCGAGGACCTGCCAACGGACCGCACGCTCGTCATGGGAATCCTCAACGTCACCCCGGATTCCTTCAGCGACGGCGGCAACCACCACACGCCTGACTCGGCAATCGCGCTGGGCCTGCGGATGTTCTACGCCGGAGCTGACATCATCGACGTCGGCGGCGAGTCGACGCGGTCGGGCGCCGAGCCCGTGGACCCGGAAGAAGAACAGCGCCGTGTCCTGCCAGTGGTCCAGGCGTTGGTCAAAGCCGGCGCCCTGGTCAGCATCGACACGATGCACACCTCCACTGCCGCGGCAGCCGTTGAGGCCGGAGCCGCCATCATCAACGATGTGTCGGGCCTGACCATCGAGCCCGGAATGCCGGAGCTCGTGGCGCGGACCAAGGTCCCGTATATCCTCACGCACCGCCGTGGGGACGCCCGGACCATGGATAGCCTGACGGATTACGGCAACGTGACCGAGGACGTGGTGGCTGAGCTCAGCGGCGTCCGCGACAAACTGTATGCCGCCGGTGTTGCCCCGGAGCAGATCATCGTCGATCCCGGCATCGGGTTCTCCAAGAACGAGGACCAGAACTGGGAGCTGCTGAAAAACCTGGACCAGCTCTTCACTTTGGGGCACAAAGTGATGGTCGCGGCTTCACGCAAGCGCTTCCTGGGTTCGCTCCTGACGGTGGCCGGCAAGTCGGCTGCCCCGTTGGAACGCGACTCCGCTACAGCGGCCATCACGGCGTTGAGTGCCGCCAAGGGCGCCTGGGCTGTCCGCGTCCACGACGTCGGTCCCAACCTTGACGCCGTCAAGGTTGCCGCCCGTATCGCCCGCTGATTGGATAAAGCTGTGGACAGGATCACGCTGACCGGCGTCACCGCCGTCGGTTATCACGGAGTGTTCGATTTCGAGCGCCGGGACGGCCAGCCCTTCGTCGTGGATGCCGTGCTGCACACGGACTTCACCAAGGCCGCCGAGACCGATGATCTGCAGTACACAGCGCATTATGGCCACGTCGCCGAGCTGATCACCAAGCACATCGAGGGTGAGCCCTTGAACCTGATCGAGGGCCTGGCTGTGAGGATCGCCGAGGGCATCCTCGAGAATTACAACGTGGCCGCCGTCGACGTCACCGTCCACAAGCCCAAAGCACCCATCGAGGTGCCGTTCGGTGATGTGACTGTCAGCGTCCACCGGGAGCGGTCATGACGTCTGGCTATACCAAGGCCATTTTGGCATTGGGCAGCAACCTGGGGGAGCGGAACGACACCCTGTCCACTGCTGTCGCGGATCTGGTCGACCCGCCGGAGGTCCGCCTTTTGGGGGTTTCGCCGGTGGTTCAGACCAAGCCCGTCGGTGGGCCGGAGGGCCAGCCTGATTTCTTGAACATGGTCATGGCGGTGGAAACCACGCTCACCCCGATGGAGCTCCTGAAGCACTGCAACGATGTGGAAGAAAAGCACCACCGGACGCGCGAAGTGCGCTGGGGTCCCAGGACGCTGGACGTGGACATCATCGTGTTTGGCGACGTTGTGAGCGACGACCCCGTCCTCACCATCCCGCACCCCCGGGCAGCCGAACGGGCGTTCGTGTTGTACCCGTGGTCGCTTCTGGAACCGTACGCGCAACTGGAGGGCCGGAGCGTAGCCGAACTGGCCGCCGTCGCAGCTGACATGCCTGATATCCGCAGGTTTGACGGCTACGGCGACGTCGCAGGCATTCCGGCGACAGGGGCGGTGGAGTAGCCATGAAAGCCATGCGCCCAGTGGTTTTGGTGCTCATCACGGTCATTGCTGCGGTCATCGGTTGGTTGGCGACGTTGAGCACCAACCGCTTCAGCATGCCCACCCCGGTCCTGCCGACGTCGGCCCTGGTCACCATGGGCGTCATTGCCGGGCTCACGCTCGTCATGGGTGTGCGGGTCCTGCGTTGGCGGAACGGCAAGAAGAAGAACCTGCTGAATCCGATCCTTGCCGCCCGGACGCTGATCCTTGCCCAGGCATGTGCTTATGCAGGAACACTCCTCCTTGGCTGGCATGCCGGAATTGCTGTGGACCTCCTGCGGATCGGCACCCTGCGCAGCGGTGAAGGCATTTTGTGGAACGCGCTCCTGATGGGCGGAGGCGGCGTAGTGATGATTGTTGTCGGCCTGGTGGTGGAGCGTTTTTGCCGGATTCCGCCGGAGGACATCGAAGGCGGCACGTCCGGTCCCGAAACCCGCCGTGGAGAGACCAAAGGCGAAGGCGAGTATGCATACCGAGGCGATTGACCCTCCCGGCGTCCAGTGGCTGCGGGTTTCCCCGAAGTACGTCACTGTCCGCTTGGTGGAGTGGGCCATCGGCAACCTGGTGATGCTGGCCGTGCTTAGCCTGCCGCTGGTGTTCGTACTTCTGGGCTGGTGGCGTTGGCCCCCGCTCTGGCTGGCCATCGCCGTGCCCGCGGTGATGTTGGTGTTGGCGCTGTGGCGCTTGGTGCTGATTCCGCGTCAGGTGCGAGCGATCGGTTACGCCGAACGCGACGATGATCTGCTCATCCGCCGTGGCATCTTTTTCCAGCGCACCATGGTGGTTCCGTATGGCCGGATGCAGTACGTCGATGTCGCCGTCGGGCCTGTTGAGCGCAGCCTGGGACTGTGCACCCTGAAGCTGCACACCGCTTCGACAGGAACAAACGCCCATCTCCCCGGTCTTCCGGCACAGGAAGGCGCCCGCCTGCGTGAGCAGCTTTCGGCCCGCGGAGAAGCCAGGCTGGCCGGGCTGTGAGCCCTGGAGAGTCTGTGATGGTGGTGCCGGACCAGGCCGTCGACGGCGGGTGGAAGCGCGTCCATCCTGCCTCACCTTTCGTGCGCGGCTGGGTGGCCCTGGCCGCCGTCGGCTTCTTCTTTGGGCGCGATGCCTTCGAGCGCATGCTGCAGGGCCGGGACTTTGTTGACCCGGCGTTGAGCGGCAGAGTCCCTTGGCTGCTGGCTGGAGGTGGCGTGGTGCTGCTGCTGACGGTGGGTGGCTTCATCCTCAGCTGGTATTTCACGCGTTACCAGGTGGCCGAGGGCTTCGTCCGGGTGAACACCGGCTTCCTGTTCAAGCAGCAGCGGCAGGCCCGCCTGGACCGCGTGCAGGCCATCGACATCGTGCAGCCCCTTTTGGCGCGGATTTTCGGTCTCGCTGAACTCAAGTTCGAAGTGGCCGACGCCGGGGAGTCGGCGGTGCGGCTGGCTTACCTTCCGGTGGAGCAGGCCAAGCAGCTGCGCGCCACCATCCTGGCCCGTGCGGCCGGTGTGGTCAGCGAACCCGGCTCGACCCAGGAAGTCCCGGAAGCGCCCGAACACGTGGTGTTGTCGGTCCCCCCCGGACGCCTGCTCGGTTCCCTGTTGCTGAGCGAACAGACCGTGGGCATCCTTCTCGGAGCCGCAGCTGTGGTGTCCACGTCTGTCCTGCTGGATAACACCGCGATTTTCCTGGCCCTTATTCCTGCCATTCTTGGCATTGGCGCCTCATATTGGAATGCGTTCAACAAGGGCTACAACTTCACTGCTGCCATCTCCCCGGACGGCATCCGGCTCCGCTACGGTCTGCTGGATACGCAGGCGCAAACATTGCCTCCCGGCCGTATCCAGGCCGTGATGGTGAGGCAGCCTCCCATCTGGAGGATTTTCGGCTGGTACCGCATGCACGTGAACGTGGCCGGTTACGGTGCGGCGGGCACCGGCGAGGGCGCAGCGCGTACCATGTTGCTCCCTGTGGGCCTGAAGTCCGACGCCCTGCGGATGCTGTCGTTGGTATTGCCGGATCCTGGTGTCGATAATCCCGAGGAAGTGTTTGTCAGCGGATTGGAGGGGCTCGCGCCGGCCTCTGGCAGCGCTTCCGGGACCGACGGATTCGTCACTACGCCGCGTCGCGCCTGGCTGCTGGCTCCGCTGGGCTGGCGCCGGAACGGCTTCCTCGCCACAGGTACGGCGCTGCTGATCCGTTCCGGCCGGTGGTGGCGCACCCTGGTGGTGGTTCCGCATCAGCGCACCCAATCCATGGCCTTGCAGCAAGGTCCCCTGGCCCGCCGTTTCGGCGTGGCCGATCTCGTCCTCCACACCACGGCCGGTCCAGTCATGCCAAGGGTGTTCCAAGCGGGAGTGCCCCAGGCAGTGGAACTTTTCGACCAGCAGGCGGCCCGTGCCCGGGAGGCACGCAAGCGGCAGACCAGTGAGCAGTGGCTGGCGCAAGTAGCGCCGCAGGCTCCCGAAGTTGCGGCGGCCGCCCGACCCCAACACACCAACCAGGAGGACCGACAGGATGGCTAAGCCAGGACGACTCGGAGTCGGAATCGTCGGCGCCGGCAAGGTGGGCGCCGTCCTGGGCGCGGCTTTGCGCGCGGCCGAGCACGCCGTCGTCGGGGTTTCCGCCGTGTCCGAAGCGAGCCGCGAGCGGGCCGAAAACCTGCTACCCGGCGTCCCGATCCTCGAGATCCAGGACATCGTGGAACGTTCGGAGCTGGTGCTGTTGGCTGTGCCGGATGACGCACTCGGTGAACTCGTGACGGGGTTGGCCACCTTGGGCGCCTGGCAACCGGGGCAACTCGTGGCGCACACGTCGGGCCGGTATGGCGTCGGCATTCTCAACCCGGTGCGGGCCGCGGGTGCGATTCCGCTGGCCCTGCATCCGGCCATGACCTTCACCGGCATGAGTCTTGACCTGACCCGCCTGATGGATTGCACCTTCGGCGTCACCGCGGACGCAGCCATGCTTCCGATCGCGCAGGCACTCGTGGTGGAGATGGGCGCTGAGCCGGTCGCCATCGCCGAAGCCGACCGCACCCTGTACCACGCTGCCCTGGCGCACAGCTCCAACCACATGGTCACCCTGGTGGCCCAGGCCTCGCAGCTGCTGCGGGAGATCGGCGTCGAAAGTCCTGAGTCGATGCTGGGTCCGCTGTTGCGGGCGACGCTTGAAAACGCCCTTGCGTCGGGCGAATCCGCGCTGACCGGGCCGGTGGCCCGCGGAGATGTGGGTACTGTTACCGCGCACGCCCAGGCGTTGAAAGAGTACGACGCCGGCGCGGGCGGCGACGTCCTTGCCGCCTATCAGGCGATGGCGCGGGCAACAGCGCGCAGGGCCGGAAACCGCGGCCTCCTGCGTCCCGAACAACTGACGGATATTGACACGGCTTTGGATGCCGAACCCAAAGCGACGGAAGGAAACTGAACCACATGGCCATCAAACTCGTGACCACCGCGGCGGAGTTGCGCGCCGAAAGCGCCCGGCTGCTTGCTGAAAAGCGCGGGAGTTCCCAGGGCCTCGTTCCCACGATGGGCGCCCTGCACCAGGGCCATGCTGCCTTGGCCAGGACGGCGGTAGCTGAGAACGACGTTGTGGTTGCAACCATCTTCGTGAACCCGCTGCAGTTCGGCGACGCCGTGGATCTGGACCGGTACCCCCGCACTCTGGATGCCGATATGGCACTGCTGGATGCCGAAGGCGTGGACCTCGTCTTTGCCCCGTCGGTGGACGCGGTCTATCCGGGCGGGCAGCCGCTGGTTCGCGTCACGTCCGGGCCGCTGGGCGAAAAGTGGGAAGGCGCGTCACGCCCCGGGCATTTCGACGGCGCCCTCACCGTGGTGGCCAAGCTGCTGCATTACGGCCTGCCTGGAGGTGCTGCAGCGGACGGCACGACGGCGGCCTACCGGGCTTACTTTGGCCAGAAGGACGCGCAGCAGTTGGCCCTTGTGAAGCGGATGGTCTCGGACCTGAACTTCCCTGTGGAGATTGTTCCCGTGCCGATCGTCCGCAGTGAGGACGGTTTGGCCCTTTCAAGCCGGAACCGCTTCCTTTCAGCCGAGGAGCACGAGGCCGCCCTCGTATTGTCGCGGGCCCTGCGCCTTATCGAGACCCGCGCAAAGGCGCACGAGCCGCTCGACTTGGAGTCCGCCGTCGCGCTGGTTGAGTCCCAGCCGCTGGTCGAACTGGACTATTTCGACGTCGTCGATCCCGCCACGCTGGAACCGCTCGCCGAGAACTGCAAGGAAACTCCGTTCCGGGGCGAAGGACTGGCGATCATCGCTGCGAAGGTGGGTCCTGTGCGGCTCATCGACAACGCGCCATTGTTTTCCTAAGGTTTGATTTTTTCCGGTGACGGGAATTGGCCTGGCGTCTAGACTGTTCTAGTCTTCACCGGCACTGATCGCCGGACATCACAGCCAAACCACCTTGGGGAACCTTCATGTCTACCGACGTCACGTCCGACGCAAACGGCAAGCCCGACTCCGGAGCACCCGCCTCGGCAGGGACAACGTCCGCGCAGGCGGCCTCTGAGGCGCGGGGCTCTGAGGCGCGGGGCTCTGACAAGATGTCCCGCGAGTCCGTGACGGTCATCGTCACGCTGCTGGTGGCGACCTTTGTGGTGATCCTCAACGAAACCATCATGAACGTTGCGCTGCAGCGGTTGATGACGGACCTTCAGGTGAGTGCCTCCACGGTGCAGTGGCTGGCTACCGGCTTTATGCTCACCATGGCTGTGGTCATTCCCACCACTGGCTTCATCCTGCAGCGCATGAGTACCCGCGGGGCCTTCATGCTGGCCATGGGACTTTTCAGCGGTGGCACCCTGCTGGCAGCACTTGCACCGGGATTCCTGGTCCTGCTGCTCGCCCGTATCGTTCAGGCCGGTGGCACGGCGATCATGCTTCCGCTGTTGATGACCACCATCCTGACCCTGGTTCCCTTGTCCAGGCGCGGAGCGGTGATGGGCAACGTGAGCATCGCCATTTCAGTGGCACCGGCGATGGGCCCGACTGTCTCGGGCATCATTCTTGACCACTTTTCCTGGCGTTTCATGTTCGTATTCGTGCTGCCCGTTGCCTTGGCCGCTTTCGCGATTGGTGCCAAGTACCTGACTAACGTGGGTGAGCGGGAAAAGACCACTCTTGACCTGACCTCCGTGATCCTCACTGTCCCTGCGTTCGGTGGCCTGGTCTATGGGCTCAGCCAGATCGGTGGCTCCAACGCAGGCGTTGTTCCGGTGATCGCCCTGGTGGTCGGACTCCTGTGCCTGGCGTTGTTTGTCTTCCGGCAGCTCAAGCTCCAGAAGTCCGATGCTCCACTGCTGGATCTGCGCGCCTTCAAGTTCCGCATGTTCACGGTGTCCACGCTTTTGATGGTGGTGGCGATGATGGCCCTCTTCGGCGGTGTAATCCTGCTGCCGCTGTACCTGCAGAACACCCTGCACCTGCAGCCACTGGAAACTGGCCTGGCATTGTTGCCTGGTGGATTGGCCATGGGTCTGCTGGGCCCTGTCATCGGCAGGATCTTCGACAAGGTTGGCCCGCTGCCCCTGACACTGTCCGGCTCCATCCTGATGGTCCTGACGCTGTGGCAGTTCTCCCGGCTCGACGAGGGAAGTGCGCTCGGTTGGGTGATTGCCCTCCACGTAGCCTTGAGCTTTGGCCTGGCGCTTCTGTTCACGCCCGCGTTCACCACCGGACTGAACCCGCTGCCGCCGCACCTGTACTCGCATGGTTCGGCGATCATCAGCACAGCCCAGCAGGTTTCGGGCGCAGCCGGCACCGCACTGCTGGTGTCCATTTACGCCGTGGTCTCTGCATCGTCCGGACTTGTTGCCGGCATGCACGCAGCGTTCCTGGCAGCCACTGTGATCGCAGTAATCGCCGTGGTGCTCAGCGCCATGATGCGGAAGACCGAAGGCGCGGGTGCCCACGGAGGCCACTGACGTCCTTGCGCGCCTGCAACCCTCTCTCACATCCCTCCCGTTTGGCCCGGCCCCTCTCTCACATAACAACCGTTTCACCTCAACGCTCTCTCACCTTGTCGGTGGGGGAGCGTTGTTGCTTTCGGGAGTACGCCTAGTCCCAGGCCGGATACCGACGCTCTCGCACATCCCCTGGGGTTGGCCCGGTCGCTCGCTCACGTTCCCCGGGTTTGGTGCGGACCCTCGCTCAGGTGGGTGTTCGACGGCGGGTGGTTGGGTTGGGTGGTGTGATGGGGTTCACGGGGCTGGTTTCTGGGTGTTTGGGGGTTGTGGCGGGTGC